>CAZMMI010000358.1:0-4328 GCA_964567255.1 uncultured Anaerolinea sp. | reverse complement strand
TCCATGAGCTTTCAAAGACGGTCTCCATGCTGCTGTGGCGCTTGGGAAAGTCGCTGAAGCGCGAGGACAAGAGCGAGATGTCTTGTTCCAGGGCCGCGGCAATTTTCTCAAGGGAGAAGCGAATGGCCAGGGGCGCGGCCAATTCGATGGCCAGCGGGACACCTCCCAACAAACGGCAGATGCGCACAATTTGGGTGATGTTCTCCGGATGAAGCGGAATGGCGCAGCCGCAGCGCTCTGCCCTTTCAATAAATAGCTCTACGGCCGTAGATTGGAGCGCATCCGGCGCGTTGGCATTCTCAGGTACCGGCAAACCATCTACACGCATGACGTATCCGGCCTGGAAATAGATCATGTGGCGGGTGGTCACAATGACCCGCAGGTTGGGGGCGTTGGTCAACAGGTCAAGGATGAAATCGGCGCCGTCAGAGAAAGGCTCGAAACCATCCAGGATCAGCAGCATGTTGGTGGAGCCGATTTGAGAGATGATCCTGGCAGGGAGCATCTCTTTGGAGCCGGAAAGGAAGGGAATGTGGGCGAGCAATGCGCGGGAAAGCTCGGCATGCAGCGCGTCTCTGGAGCGGAACTCGGCGGTGCTGTTCTCCAGCGGGATCATCCAGATGCCCCCCTCAAAATAATCTTCCAGCCCCTGGGTCACATGCTGGGCCAGACGCGTTTTGCCAATGCCCCCTTCTCCCACCAGGGTGATCCAGCGGTATAAAAAGAGCAGTTTGCGCAGCTTATCAACCTGCATCTGCCGGTCGATGAACGGCGTGGGCGGCAAAAGGATGTTTCCTTTGAGTGGTTGGTTAAGCAGGGCCCCGTTGACTTTTGGGGTGGTGATTTTTTGATATAGCTGGGTGGTCGCAGGGCCAGGCTCCAGGTTGAACTCCTCAGCCAAAACGCGGCAGCAGGCCCGGTATTGGGCTACAGCTTCGGTTCCCCGGTCGGTTTGAGCGAGCGCTTCCATGATGATCTGGTGCGCGGGTTCATGCCAGGGCTCCATCTCCAGCGCGTGGCGCGCATAAGAGAGGGCGCTTTCGCAGGCAGCCAACCGCCCGGCTTTGGCAGGCAGAAGCATGCTTTTATGCAGGTGAAATCTGCCCAGGTCGGTGAGGGCATCGACCATCATGCGGAAGAATTTCTCGCGGTAAATGGCGCCCCACTCTTCAAAACGAACCGAGGCGTTTACCGCTAGGCTGTCCAGGAAATTACCGTGATAGAGCTGCACAGCCTGGGCAATTTGGCCGGCGCAGGTTGCACAGGTGAAGATGTTTTCATGGGCGTGGGACTGGCAGGTGGTGAGGATGCGCTCGAATTCAATGGCGTCCACCCAGACGGGTAGATTGGGGTCCAACTGCACCACATTGTAAGCTGATGAGAATAGAGGCAGGTCATTGGATGAGCCAGCGGTGATGGCCGATTTGAGGCGGTGCAACGTCAGGCGCAGGTTACGCAGAGCATTGGAAGGGGGCATTTCTTCCCAAAAGAGGTCAGCCAGCACTTCTTTGCGTTGTATTTGCGGGTGTTCCATGGCGAGGTAAGCCAAGAGGGCCCGGGTTTTTGCGGTTTCGAAGCGCGAGATGCACTTCTCACCTAAAAACACCGTGAACTCACCCAGCAAAGAAATTCTCAACGGCTCACGACGGTCCATTGTGCCCCTGGAACAGCGTTTCATAAGCATATCAAAATACACTTCATCCCTGAAACGGTTGTGAAGCAGTTTTGATTTGCTCGTTTTCTATACTACATGTACTATGCAATATTTAGGCCACAAAGCTCACTCCCGCAAAGTTTACGACTCCTTCTTGTTGCGTTGCTGGCAAGACAAGGTATCGTTGCGCTGGAAATTTTCACTAGAGGGTGTCACCAGCCGGGAGGAGATCCACTTTGGCGATATTAGTTGCCTCATCGAATACCTGGAAAACCAATTCCAGATCGAACCAATCTCACATCCAGACCGTTTTCATTATGAAGAATTAGGAGGGACGAATGAACATGATCGTTGATCACTTTGTGTCGAAGCTTAGGAGAGTCTTGCCGATAGCAAGCAAGGTTCTGCTGGGCGTTGTGGTTGTTGTGCTGCTGGCAGTGGCAGCCATGACCATCTTGCCGGAGCGGTTGAATGCGAGCGCGAGTCACGTTGAGGAAAAACCCGTAGACGTGCCCGTGATCGCTGCCGTCGAGCCGGTCAAATCGGCCCCGCAGGTGGCCCCGGCGCCGGTGGCTGATACGGGTGTCGATTTTGACCCGTTAATCAACGGGATGGGCGGCACCTGCATCTCGGGCAGTGTGATCGATGTCTATCATCAGAACGCGGGCGAAGGTTGGAAGATCACGGTGACCCCGCCGGAAGGCGACCCGATTTCACAGGTGACCGGACCAGATGGCACCTATAAGTTCGAAAACCTGGGCGCCGGCAAACATAAGGTTGAGATTGAGATCCGCGTTGGATGGCGCGCCTTCACGGTGGCTTCCTTTGAAGTGGTGATGAGTGGAGATGAAAAAGACGGCTGCGCGACTACTCGCTTTAAGATGGAAGCTTTGCCCTGTTTGATCGTTAAGAAACAAGATGCGAATGGTCAAATGGGGTTGGAAAAACCGGTTGGACTGGCGGATTGGGCCATTACCGTGAAGTTGGGCTCCAGAACCGAGACCCAGCGGACGAATTCCAACGGTTTTGCTGAATTCCGCTACCTGGTTCCGGGAATCTGGTCTGTGGAAGAAGAAAGCAAGACCGGATGGATGCCGGTGCTGGGGCAGACCTCCTCGGTGGAATTGACCTCGCCGCGAACGCCGTACACCTGTACAGACGTGGTGTTGGTGAACACGCAGTTGCATACCTCTTGTATCGCTGTTTATAAAGTTGAGAAGAAAGGTGATCAAGAAATACCTCTGAAAGATTGGAAAATGACCATCACTCGTAACGATGGCACCCGGAAAGCTGATGTCACGGAGGACCGTACAAAGGACAATGGCTATGTCTTCTTCTCAGACCTTGACCTTGGAGAATGGACGATCACCGAAGAGGTCTATGATGGCTGGAGAAATCTTACGCCCATCAGCCAGTCGGTGACTCTCGAGAATCCCACCGATTTCTGTCCTGTGGTGAAATTTGTCAACGAGCGTTTATGCAGGGCTGAAGGATTCAAGATCAATCATTTTGACCAGGGGTTGGACCACTGGCCGATCATAGCTACCTCTTCGACCGGCATCAAGAAGTGGACTTTGACCGATGATACCGGATACTTCCGCTTCGATAATTTGGAGTGCGGGGAATGGACCTTTGAAGAAGATATAACCTTTGTCGACCCCGACAAGCACAATGCGATTCAAGACCCACGCGTGGCGCTCGAGTGGACGCCCGTTACCCCCAGCAGGCTGACCTTTACGCTGGTTCCTGAGGTAGTACAAGAGATGCGCTTTAAGAACCGGGCTGCCAAAGCCTGCATCGATGCCTACAAGATGGACAGCGCCGGAGCGCCTCTGGCCGATTGGGAAATGACCGTTACAGCCAGGCACAACGGGCAGTTTGTGACCAGCGGCAAGACTTTGGGCAACGGGATTGTGGAATTCATCGTCAATCCGGGAGATTATGTTGTGGGCGAGACGTTGAAGCCGATGTGGGAACCGATGGGCCCCTTGACCCAAGATGTGACTGTTGAGGCGACCGGCTTCTGCGAGATGGTTGTGTTTGAGAACCGGCAAACCCCGCCCTACGGTTCGGATGATCCGGCTGAGCCCGAATCAACGATTGTGGTTGGGGGCGAGCCTGCCACGCCTACGCCTGCGTCTCCTTGCTGCAGTTCGTCCTACACCATTCGCTCCGGCGATACGCTCTTCGGCATTTCTCAGACGTTTGGGGTGACGGTGGATGCATTACGCGCAGCCAATCAAATCACAGGAAACCTGATTTACCCTGGAACGGTATTGTGTATCCCGTGATGATTTTGTGAATTCTGACGGATAACAGAACCGGTCCGCTCGAGAGCGGGCCGGTTTTGTTTGGGAACAAAGAAATTCCAGCTCTTTGGGAGTTGTCATGGTTCCGAATTTTGGGGCATGAAGGCGGCTTCGCCGCCTTCATGCCCCAAAATTCGGGTTCCACCACGCCGATTTCCAATCAATCAAAATCCCTTGACAGCCGTTCAGAATCTGCTAAAATATTGCCAATCACCGGCCTGGGTGTCCCCCTCATTCAGGCCGGTGATGCTTTTAACTTGACGACTCAGCCAATGGGAAAAGAGGGCCGAATTTGAGGTGTGTGGGGGGCGAAGCCCCCCACACACCTCAAATTCGGGAGTTTTATCTTGACTTCATCCGTTCTT
>CAZMMI010000357.1:0-4328 GCA_964567255.1 uncultured Anaerolinea sp. | reverse complement strand
GGGTTTTGATTTAAGGACAGGCTGGCGCCGGAGGAAGCTCGGCCGGAATACCGCCAGACATGCTTTCGTGCCAGACATCCCAGGTGCGCGCGGCTTCGGCGCAGTCACCCTGCTGCACCTGGAGGGTGTGCAAGCGTTCCATACCATCCCAAAGATCTGCCGATCCGACCAACTGCCCATAACCAGGAACCAAATCCACCAGGAGACCTGGGCGATTATATCCCCAACGGGTGTAACCAAATGAAAAGTTAGATGTTGTCCACAAAATTGGCAGGTCCAGGCTCTCTCGAACCCGCAGGTAAGCCTGTTCAGTAGCGTTTTGATCTCCCTGACTTTCACCTAAACGACCTCGCCAATAATTCACCAGGGCACCATTTTCGTTTGTCGCTACTGCCAAAGCCAGCAGCCTTTGAGCTTGGTCCCAATCTCCTGCAGATATGGCATCATCGATTTGTGGAATATAAACCGGCGCTTTTGCATCGGCTACCGGCTCCCGGGCAGCTTCGGCCTGCTGCCGTGTGGCCGTTTGAGCCCAAAATGGATGTCCTGCCAAACGCGGGGCCAAATTAAGCGCCTGGATATACCATTGTTGCGCTGACGCAGTTTGACCAGATTCCTCCAGCATCCAGCCTAAGTTCAGCGCATAGCTGGGTTCATTAGGTGACATTTCAGCCGCGTGAGCCATCTTCTCAATCGCAGAAGCCTGCTGGCCCGCTTGCCATTCAAGAACCGCAAAATCGGCCCATAAAACCGAGAACTGGGGTTCGCGATCCAGGCTGGTTTGTAACCAACCCCGCGCCTGTTCCAAGGCTTGCGGATCGCCGCTTTCGCCCCATGCCTGTGCCCACGCCAGACCAGCCTCCGTGGCGTATAACGTCAAGCGCGGGTCACGTTCCGCT
The DNA here is from genome assembly GCA_964567255.1 of uncultured Anaerolinea sp. Classification (GTDB taxonomy): domain Bacteria; phylum Chloroflexota; class Anaerolineae; order Anaerolineales; family Anaerolineaceae; genus Anaerolinea. The sequence continues at coordinate 3,429 of CAZMMI010000357.1, read as the reverse complement.
GCCCGAGAGCTTAATTCCGCTGCCGTTTTCCAGTCGGCCTGCTCAGCGGCGTCCAACGCCTTGCTCATGGGGTGGAACGTCCATAAGTCATAGGCAGAGAAAGCTAACAACCCCAACAGCGCCACACCAATCCAACCGAACGACAACTTCTTCCGGCGAATCATCTGAGAGGGCTCACCAGACGTCCCAATCCAGGCCGCAGCCATGATCAATGGGATCATCACACTGATCCAACCCGAAAAATCATCCACCACCATCTGGGCCAGCCAACCCACAACCCCAGCCAGCAAGCCGCGCGCAGCCCAAAGGCGCGCAGATGCCACCTGCCGGTATTTTCGCCACAGCCAAAACACTACGGCTACCAGGCCGATGATCGCCGTAAGAGCGCCCAACAAGCCAAACTCAGCCAGAATTTGTACATACATCCCATGCGCGTTGTACGGCCAGAATCCAGGCGGCGTGGAATTCATCACCTTTGGAATCTCTAGCACGTACCTGCCTGGACCGATCCCCACCCATGGGCTCATCTCCCACAAACGCAACGCTCCAGCCCACAGATACCCTCGCCCGCCAAATGGATCGCTTCCGTGTGAAGGATGAGCCGCAAAAGTCAGCCAGAAGCGCAAGGCCAAGAAAGCCCCGCCTACCAACGCAAGCAAAGCACCTCCACCCATTAGCCACAACCGACGCTTGGGCCAGGCCCGCAAAACCCGCCAGGGCTTACGGTCGATGATCCATAGAGCAACCAGCGCAGCGATCCAGCCGCCCATGCCGATCCAACCGCCGCGAGACGAGGAAAACGGAATCGCTAAAACGTATAGGACCATCCACAAAGCTCCGCCAACCCGCTCTCCTCTGTTGGCGCCACGCAGGAATGAAAGCAGGGCCAGCGGCGCAGCCAAATTGGCCAACGACATCAACACATTGGAATAACCAAATACACCACCGAAGCGGTATTGATAAGGAGGCAGCCCGAATTTTCCAATTGACGTGAACCAATTTTGATACCAGGCATATGTTTCCAACAAGGCCAGAGCCATCACCCCGCCGCTGACTATCAGCAACGCATTCAGCGCCGCCCGCCGTTCTAGCCAACCCGAGTCAAAGCCATCCAAAAAGAGATAGAACAGAACCACATACCCAGCCAACCAGCCCACGCGCCATAGGCTCTGTCGGGGGTCGGCAGAAAAAGCCAAGGAAAGCAGAACCACCACGCAACCCAACGCAAACACCCAGCCCAGCTCGCTGCGAGGCATCTTTGCGCGATGAAAAAAAACACGCCAGATAAACAAAACAAGTGCACACACACCGAAGAAGCAGATACCGAATGTTTGAATACCAAAATCGCCTCGCCAAGTGTAGCTACTGTCAATGACGGCGTAGATGAGAGCAACAAATACAAGCAAGAAAGTGAGCCAGCGCTGAAGTTTAAGTGTCATATTTTTCCCAACCGATCTTTTGATAACCCGTTCCAACAAAAGTCAGTTAACCGCCATTATTCAGAACCACACAATGGGGCGGGCAAGATTTCGACCATTGCAAATCCCTGCATTGATTGCTGCCAGACCGTCCAGGTCATCATTGCTTCAGCACAATCGCCGCGTTCGACCTGTAAAGCATGCAAGCGTTCCATTGCCTGATATTGTCCGTAGTCCCCATCTAATTGAATATATCCAGGGACAAGATTCATCGGGAGTTGCCTGCGGTTGTAAATTTCGTTAAAGCTAAGCACCGACGTTCCGCGCAATTGCCTACGGGCAAGCGTATTCCTTAAACTTAACAAAACTGCCAAATCCCTCCCCTCTGCTTGAGCCACCTGCGCTCGGATCACCAGCCGCGCCATATCAGGCTCATCCGTCAATTCGCTAAAAGCTAGGTCGCGCCGTGCTCCAGCCAAATCGCCCTGCTGAAGAGCCTGCTCCGCCTGGATCAGGTACACGCTAGGCTGCGCCAAAGCCGTCACCGGTGCACTTAGGATGGCACCTTCTCGAATAGCGCTGTCCTGCCAGAACGGGTGGCTGGCCCATTCTGGTTTCAATTCAAGCGCCTTCTGGTAAGCAGAGGTAGCCTCGGTTTCCCGGCCCAGTTCTTCCATCATCCAGCCCAAGTTTAAATAGAAAGTTGCCTCGCCTGGAGCAATGTCAATGGCCCTCCGGATGTGCTCTTCTGCCTGGGCCATGTCTCCCGCCTGGAAATCCAGCACCGCCAGATTCGCCCACCATAGCGCGTACCCTTCTTCTTTCCGCCGGAAGGCGGTTTCAGCCAAACCACTCTCCAAGCGAATGCCCTGCTCAAAATATTGCCGTGCCTGCGCAAGGCTTTCCACTCCACCGCTTTCTTGCCACAACATGGTGTGAGCGAAACCAGCCTGGAAGGGATAAAAAGGCAATTTTGGATCACGGGCTCGTGAAACCTCAAAACCTTTGACAGCCTCAGTCCAGTTGGCTTGTTCACCGGCTTTTACCGCGGCCCAAGCCGGGTCAGATGACCACAAGCTCCAACCTCCCACCACCGCCAGCAGAGCCAGGGGCAGCAGCAGCCATCCCACCGACCACCTCCCCGGACGGGTCATTGCCTGCCCCTGTGACATGCCGTAGGCTGCCAGAATGGCAAGGCTGGTCGTGTAAAACGGCAAGCTAGAGAATTCATCCACCAGCGAGTGGACCAGCCACGAGCACAGCCCCGCGATAAATGCTGCAACAACAAGTTTGTAATCGCCCGGGGCAGACTTCCAAGCCGACCAAAGTTTTTTTCCACCCAAAATGATCAAAGTACACAGCGCAATCAGGCCAAGCGGGCCGAACTCCGCCAGCGCCTGAGTCCAGAGGTTGTGCGCATGCAGCGGCCAATATCCCGGCGGGATCGAGCTACCTTGCTCCAACCAGCCAAAGGTGAAGCGCCCTGGGCCCATACCACCCCAAGGTGCGCTTTGCCAGGCGCGCAGGGCTGCCTGGATGAACGTACCGCGCGATCCAAACAAACTGCTGCCGTGTGTGGGGTGTGATGTCACCGATTTGCTCAGGAAAACATAACCTGCCCCCCCTACCCCAAGCAACACAACAACGCACAGGGTAGCATACAGCCATTTTTGCCTGACCCACTTCCAAACACTTGGAAACCAGGGTTGCGTGACCGACCAAAGCAGCGCCAACATCCCTATCCAGGCCACCATGCCAACCCACCCACCGCGGGAAGAAGAGAACGGCACAGAAATCGCGTACAACACCAACCACAGCAGCAGCAAGACTCGCCGGAGACGAGTTTTATCTCCCGCGAGCGAGAATACTGCGACCGGCGCCCACAGGTTCATGAACCCCATATACACGTTGGCGTGGCCCAAGATACTGGCAAAACGATAGGGGTACAGCGGCGCGATTTGCGCGGATCCAACCGTGTCCCGCCACACTGCATACCAGGCAACCGTCTCCG
>CAZMMI010000356.1:4123-4337 GCA_964567255.1 uncultured Anaerolinea sp. | reverse complement strand
GGTTGAGCTGGCGGTGACAGAGGGGACCATCGTTACCTGGCGTACCGATGAAACCATCCCCGTGGGCTTCGGCACCATCCAGGTCGTGCCGGTCTGGCGGTTTCTGCTAGAGATGGAGCCGTAGAGCTGCTTGATCGGTTACTTGGTCGGTACTTGATCGCTGAGCCGCTGAGCCGAGGCGTGTCGCAAGCCATGTCGCAAGTTCCCCCCCCCA
>CAZMMI010000356.1:0-4089 GCA_964567255.1 uncultured Anaerolinea sp. | reverse complement strand
TCCTCCGGTTTTTCCTCTCCGGCGGATTCGATCTGCTTCACCATCCGGTCGAAATCACTTTCAAACAACCGGTCCTGCACGATGCGGTATTTTTCGTATTCGCTTTCGGCATGGGTTTTGGCCAGCTCGGCCGATACTTTTCCAGCGTCCTGAAGAATCTCCCGGTCCCAGAGTTTCAGGAAGCCCGCCAACCGTTTTTCCCAGTCTTCCATGGTCATGGGGATTTTGCGCATGGCCTGAAGCTCGGCCATATCGAGGTAGGCGGAGACGATGCGCTGCATCTGGGCCAGCTCGAACTCGGAGAGATAGTTCTTGGCGATAGCGACATCGTATCGATGGATTTTCCCGTGGGGTGCGCCTTCCCAATGGGTCAGGCCCATGTTTTCCTTGCGGTGGTCAGCGCGGTCTACAATGACCTCCGCCGCCGTCTGACCGTGGATGGCGTAGTGCATCTTGTTCTGCACGGCGGCAAAAAACCGCTTGGTGGCCGTGGCGGTCGGGTCGTAATCGAGCGCGGTGGCGTAGATGTCTGTGATCTTCTGGTAGAACTTGCGCTCGGAAAGCCGGATCTCCCGGATCTTTTCCAGTTGGCGCTCAAAGAACTCATCGGTCAGGTTACCGCCGCGTTTGAGGCGTTCCACATCCATGGTCCAGCCCTGGATGGTGTAATCCTTGACGATCTGGTTGGCCCATTTGCGGAACTGCACCGCCCGCTCATTCTCGATCTTGAAGCCGACGGCGATGATGGCCTGGAGGTTGTAATGTTCAACCTCGCGCCGGACTTCCCGGCTGCCCTCGGTTTGAACTATTAAGTATTGCTTAACAGTTGCCTCCCTCGTCAGTTCGTTGTCGGCAAAAATGCGTTTCAGGTGCTGATTGATGGCGGGCACCGAGACGTCGTAGAGGGTCGCCATCATCTTCTGGGTCAGCCAGATGTTTTCGTCCTCGTAGCGCATTTCCACGCTGGCTTCCGATCCTCCCCCAGCGGCGACAAAGGTCAGATATTCGGCTGCCGAGGAGCGAACAATGGCTGTCTCTTTTTTATGGGGCTTCCGTATTTCTTTATCCTTATTCTTTTTCATTCGATCCCTCCCCAGCCTTGATATCTGTCCCGGGACCAGCGGAAGTATTTCATCAGCTCCCAGTTGATCGATTCGGGATCAAATTGCTCACTGTCAAAGTTGCCCCCGGACCATTCCGTATAGCTTTCATGTTCCTCGTGGTTCGTGTCTTTTTGCGCATTTAAGAATTAAAAGTAACCGGGCACGCCGCCCACATCTTCTAGCGGACAGTCTCGTAGACCATCAAGGCAGGCCAGCTCCGTTCTCAGTTCAGGATTGAAATAGCGGCTTTCTTCAAGAACAAGTTCATGCTCCCAGCCGTCTCCGAAATCATATAGATAGCGGAAAGTGCGCCCTTTTTGTTTGATCAGATCCCCGAGACGCTACCTGCCGCATACCAGTCCGTCTTCCTTCGATTCCGGATATTTCGTGTATCGTTTATTCCCGATGGTGAACTCGTGCAGGTGGCTGTCGGTCCAACCCATGACAATCAAACCTGCTGTGCTTTTTTAAGATCGTCATGCTCAAACGCCGATGCCATACGATCAACTTCACGCTTGCCAAGATAAAACTGCTGCGCAACATCACGCCATTGTGACACGCCAACAGCTACCTCTTGTACTATTGTCTTCGCTTGTGCTGGCGATAAGCGGAAGTCGGCAGCGACCGACATGGCTAAGTCTAATGATGCCGTGCCATCATACAGATCAATCATAGTTGTCAGGACGCGCAGCTTGACTTCGACAGGCGTTGGGTTGATGTCATAGGCTGGCGATAAACGCCAACCTCTCTCGCGCTCGTACACAAAACCGTGATTGCGCAAATGGTCATCGACGTTCGAAACCAGTATGCTGAAAACAATCCTGCGCCATAGCTCGGCCATATCCGCATCTGGTGAAGCGCCGTGCTGTTTCAGCGCATCAACAATTTCAAGATAACTGTGTGCCTCGCCATCCTTCACGCCAAGCATGCTCATAGCGGAAAGGAATGGGATTCGGGTATCACCCACGCGATCAAACCGGCGAATAATCAGGACTGGTTTTTCAAGGATTGTGTCCAGCCGCCATGAAGGGAGAGCAAGACCAGCTTTCTTCGCCAACACAAGCGTTACAGCTTCCCATGTCACAACATTAAAATCGTCATCCTTGCGCGGGAATTTTGCAATTGCCAGATTGCCATCCACATCAATGACGGAAGCTTTAGGACGCGCACCACCGAGAGACGATCCTGGCGCAAGTAGCAATCGCAGATCTTCCGCATTCTCTTCATCATCAAGAAATCGTTCAGTCGCAGAAAGCAATCGTGGCAATTCCACAAGTGGGGGAATGGTTTTCTTACCCTTGAGTGAAAGATACGGCCCACCTAACGCATCGGAAAATCGCAATGCACCTTGACGGGCTTCATCATTGACACCGAGCAGGAAATCAACTTCTCCCAGCGTCTTTGGCATTTCCCCCGCATCTCTGGCACGGGCAGCTTCCGCACGGCGCATCAGCACGCGCCCCCAGCGATCCGGCGCAGAGTCGCCAATGGCACCAAAAAGCGTTTGATCTGCCGTGGTATGGAATGCGCCTGGCGTTAAAGATAGCGCTGGTTCCAGAGCAAAACGCTCAGGATGTTTCAGCCATGACGGATCATATTCAAAGGATGCACTTTCACGTCCTTTACGGTTGTGACACCAAAGTTTACCGACAACATGAGTCTCATTACCCAGCGCGATGGATACGATAACTTCCCGACTACTCATGATCGTCTCCATGCTTTTTAGAGGAGCGCGATAAATAAACGCGTTTGGGCAATGCTTCGTCGGCCAGCTCACGACCCGTCAGGTCATGAGCGGCATCCACCAAATCCTGCAACCGTGCCGTTAGCCCCAACACAAACAGGACAGAGGCATATCCGCCCAGCGACACCGTGGGATCGCCTTTTTCAATTTTGGCCAGCGTTGCCCGCGCCATACCCGCTCGCTCAGCCATCAAAGGCGTAGGAATGCGACGGCGACGGCGGGCATCGCTGATATCTTGTCCCAGCTTGCGCAGAGCCTTCTGCACGGGGATTGGAAGATTTGCCTTGTCAGCCATCGCGCATTTCCTTTTACAATGCTCATTTTAATAGGCCTTAAGGCCTATAATGTTCACTGTAGTAGTCATTGCGTTAAAAATCAAGTTAATTCTATACAATGCGCATTAAAATAAGCTTTATCGCGCTTAATGACTGCTATAATGAGCATTAAGATATTGCTAAACAGTCTAAACTTCGGTCAAAACCCCACCTGGATCAAAGCCATTACATTCAAACCCCGTGCGAGAATTGGGGTAGCCCCACTAGATCACAGCGGCCTGCATATTACCTGTGACGATATTATCCGCTTGTATTGGCAGCGATACTGTCAGAGACAATTTGAAAAACTAAATCGCTTTGAGATGTTGCAGATATTGTTGTTTCTGGAAGTGCATTATTGCGGGATATTTTGGGGGAGTGTTGGCGGCGGGCTTGGCGTTCTCAATCTTCTTGTCTGTCAGGGGCACTATTAATTTTGCCATTATGGGTATACCTCCTTTGCCCTTTTAGGTACATTCAAGGAGAGCATACCCAGACGTATACCCAAAGGAAAGGGATTTTATGGTATACCACAGGACTATATTGGACTACAGAAACAGAAAAGCCCCTGATTTCTCAGGGGCTTTTAGACTTCTTTGGATGCTATTAGATTGCGAAATGGTGGAGGGTGCGTCGACCTGGCGCAAACCAGTCTCCATCCTCAACTTGCCCCATAACCTATTGATGTAACATCAGAAATAATGCCTGCCGACATCCGGCGGCGGTTCATGCCCAAGGAAGCGTTTTTCTCCCCCGATTTCCTTGTACCGGACGAGGGTAACGGGTTTGCAGTCCGGCCGGACACCAAAATCGCCCTCCAACTTCCCCGTCTTATGCCTTTCAGAATCCTCTCTGAAGCCATGGTCGAGCTGGCGGTGGCGGAGGGGATCATCGTCACCTGGCGCACCGATGAAACCATCCCCGTGGG
>CAZMMI010000355.1:0-4343 GCA_964567255.1 uncultured Anaerolinea sp. | reverse complement strand
CGCGCCAGTTCAATCACCTGCCGGTGCTGCCCCGCCACCCGCGCGGGCAGCGCATCGGGCGCAAACCAGCCCGCCTCCAGCACCTCCCACGAGTCCGCGTGAAGCTCGCCTCCGTCGGCCTGAGCCTTAAAGTAAGCCTCCACGCGCAGCTTGTACCCGCTAAGAACGTACAACAGGCGCGCATCCCGAAGGATGACGCCTGTTTCTTCTTTCACCTCGCGGGCAAACCCAGCCTCCCAGGTTTCGCCGCGCTTCACAATCCCGCCCGGCAGGCTCCACTCGTCCTTTTCACCCAGGCGCGCCCGCACCAGCAGCACCCGCCCGGCTTCGTCAAACACCGTCCCGTGCACATCCACGAAGAATTTGGCATTGAACAGCCAGATCAAATACCACAGGTAAGTGCCGTTGATCTTATGCCAGAAGGTCGCGAAAACAGAAGCAAGTTTGTTCCGCATCAAAGCGCAGCGCTAAGCCCCCAAGGTGGGCGTCTCCGTCGGAGTTTCCGTTGGGGTAGGCGTCTCGGTGGGCGTGGGCGTGATCGTCGGCGTCTCGGTGGGTGTGGGCGTCAATGTTGGCGTGGGCGTGAGCGTCGGCGTGGGGGTCGGGGTAGCCGTCGGCGTCGGCACTTGCAAGTTCAGCCGCAAGCGCTTCTCAGCATGACGATCCTGTGTGCTCTCCATGTAAATGCGCAGGGTGATCTCCCCGGCAGGAATATCTTTCAAGTCCCAACTGTAGATCCGGTCGGGCGAGCGCACGGGTTGGTCAACGCCTTCCAGCAGCGTTTTCCACTCGCCGGGGTCGCTTCCCGCGCCCCATTCCAGGCGGAACTTACGGAAATCCGTGTTGGCATCCGCCACCGCGTAGATATCCAGCGGGCTCGACGTAATCGTCTGTCCGTCGCTCAACCCGGCAAAATACAGGTTGGGACGCGAATCGCTGCCGCGGCACTCGCGCTCGGGCACAAAGGTCAGTTTGTCGTCAAAGCCGTTGCTTTGCGCCCAATTGCGCCCGTCATCGGTCTCGCGGATCCACTTTACCGCCGAGCCATCCGTCACATTGATCGCAAACAGATCGTCGGTGAAGCCTGTGCATTCCGCCGAAGCGGTCAGGCCCGTCCAGGTATCGATGGACACCTTTTTCCACAGGTCTTCCGTTTTCGGCAGCGGCAGTTGGTTGGCGGCAAAAATCTCCGAACGTTGCGAAGGGCACCACTCGGAAGGCTCCGTGCCTGACACCGAGCACACCACCCGGTCCACAATTCCCGCCGGGCGGGAGAAGGACGAAGGGTTGCCGCCGGTCAAGTTTTGGATGGCCCCTTGCATAAAGGTGGCCCAAATCGGCGCGGCCCCGGTCAGTCCCGATACATTCTGCATCGGGGTGTAATCGGCGTTGCCCACCCACACCCCCACCGCCAGGTCGGGGGTGTAACCCATTGTCCAGTTATCCCGGTAATCGTTGGTGGTTCCGGTTTTGGCAGCCGCGGGGAAGGGCAGATTGAGCACCGAATTCGGCCCAAAGGCCGGCCGGCGGGCTTCGTTATCCGACAGAATGGAGGTGATCAGGTAGGCGTGCTCCACGGCAACCACCTGTTCCCCTGCCGGAACCTTGTACTCAAAAACCACATTACCGGCAAAATCGACAATTTTCGTGATCGCCACCGGCGGGATACGTTTTCCGCCGTTGGCGAGCGTGGCATAAGCCCCGGTCATCTCCAGCAACGACACATCTCCGCCGCCCAGGGTCAGAGCCAACCCGTAATCGTCGCGTGTCAGGGTGTTGATGCCCAGCCGTTTGGCCATGCCAATCAACCCTTCCGATTGGGCCGTGGCGGGGTCATCATACACATTCACAAAGGAGAGAGCCTTCACCGCCGGGATGTTATATGAATTCGCCAGCGCCGCGCGCACCGTGACCGGCCCGTGGAAGCGCCCATCATAATTCACCGGTCTATAAGGCTCGCGGTTGTCGTCTGCTCGCCCCGAAGGCGTGAACTCGCTGGGCACATCCCAAATCAATGTGGCCGGCGTCCAGCCTTTTTCAAATGCCGCCAGGTAGGTCAGCGGTTTGATCGATGACCCCGGCTGGCGCGGCGATACGCTCATGTTCACCTGTCCCGAGATGGCTTCATTATTGAAGTCCGCCGAGCCCACCATCGCCAGGATCTCTCCGGTGCTGGGGCGCACCGCAACCAGCGCGCCGTTGGTGGCATTGCGATCTGCCAAAGCGCCCACCTGATCGCTCACCATCTGCTGGGCCATGTCTTGCAAGCCAGGGTCCAGGGTGGTGTAGACGGTGAATCCCGAGCGATAAATGGTTTGCGCGTCGTACTGCTCTTCCAGCAACATGCGGATGTAATTCACCCAATGCGGGTAACGCATCCCAAACGAGGGCGTGGGGAAGTTGTAATTCTCCATCTCTTGGGCGGCCTCGGTGGCTGCGGCTGCATCCACGCACACCCGTTCGGTACTGTTGCTCACTTCGATGCAGTCTTTTTCGATCGTGAGCTCATACATGAGCACCAGGATCGTCTTGTGCCGGTCGAGGGTTTCATCACGGTTGGTGTAAATATCGTACACCGAAGGGGCCTGCACCAGCCCCGCCAGGAAAGCCGCCTGGCTCAGGTTCAGGTTTTGCGCAGAGGTTTTGAAATACATCTCCGCCGCCGCCTCTACGCCGTAAGACAGGTTGCCGTAATTGACTTCGTTTAGATACAGTTCCAGGATTTCATCCTTGGAATACTGCCGGGTGATTTCCGCCGCGAGAACGATCTCGCGAGATTTGCGCTCATAGCTGACTTTCGCCGCTTCCTCCGGGCTCAGCAGCAGCATGCGCGCCAACTGCTGGGTGATGGTCGAAGCTCCCGAAACCACCTCGCCGGAGGTGTAATTCTGCCAGAAGGCTCGCGCAATACCCACCGGGTCGAAACCGGGGTTGTTGTAAAACTCTTTATCCTCAGTCGCAATGATCGCTGCCGTCATATAGGGTGAAATGCGCGACAAAGGCACATAGGTGCGCCGCCCGGCATTGGGGTCCAGTATTTCATATAATGGATTGCCGTTGCGGTCCAGTATGCGCGTGGTCTCAAACTGCGAGGCCCGTTCGCGCAGCGTGCTCACGTCGGGAAGATCGCGAGCAATCCGGTAGTATTGGAAAATCACAAATCCGGCCCCGATTCCGCCGATCAGGATCAACACCGCCAGCCCGGCCACAAACAGCTTAAACAGGCAGCCCATCGCCTTGACCCAATCTGAGCCGCCGCCGGAGCGTTTTTGAGGCTTCACGGGTGGCATCGCCGGTGGCTGGCTTCCTGAGGGGCGCGAAGCTGGTCGATTCGGTGCGGCGGCCACAATGCGGCGCTGCGTTTGTGAGCGGGCTCGTTCTTGGTATGCGGCCGGTGTCACTTGCGTCGCGTTGATATCGCTTTCCTCCACCCGCGCCGGCATAGCCGGTCCCGTGGAGGGTCTTCCAACCGAAGGCTGAGTATTGGGAATGCGGCGGCTGGGCGGGGTCGCGTCCGCCGGAGGTGGGAATGTGCGATCGTCAAAGGGCGTCCCGCTCACCGGGTCCGGGGCTTTCTGCGCGGCCTGCTCTCGTTGATACGGCAGCGTATTCCAATCCATCGATTGCGTGGTGAACGGCGGAATGGTTGCTTCCGGGTCGCGCGCCGGTTGGCTGGGGCCCGGCTCGCTCACCTGGGTTGCCGCCAGGCTGGGCGGCGGTTGGGTTGGCTCTTCGCTGTACTGGGTCGCGGGCATTTCTTCTTTTGGCTCAAGCACCTGCGTATCAGCCGCCGCCGCTTCGACTGCGGCGGTTTGGGCAGCGCCCTCCTCGGGTTCAAACACCTGCGTATCGGCAAGTGATTCTTCCAGCGATTCAGCAGCAGGCTGCTCGCCTTCCGGCGCGAACACCAGCGTGTCATCCGGTTGCTTTTCCTGAGGTTCGAAAGCCAGGGTATCTTCCGTCAGTGCAGGCGGAATCGCCCCCAAATCCATTTCAGATTCAGTTTCAGGCTCGGCACGCTCATCCTCCTCCTGGGGAGCCTGGAGGGGTAAATCCTGCCCGAGTTCTTCCTGTTCGCCTGCCTCAACCAACCGGCGCAGCCGCCTGGCAGCGGTGTTTTCAATATTTTTTTCGCCGTCCTGCGGCGCCTGATCGGAGTTGTCCATAGTTCTATGTTACCTCGTTGGCCTCATTCTAGCATATCTTTCGGCAATTCCCAAAGGGCACCGATTTCCCTATAGTACCTTAACGTTGTAGACCCCTTATTTGCTCCATACAGTGCCATATCGTAACTACTTTGACAATGTCACTTTAAAATTTCGAGCTCTTAGCCCCACCCCCGC
>CAZMMI010000354.1:3205-4349 GCA_964567255.1 uncultured Anaerolinea sp. | reverse complement strand
GGGCAGCGCGCTGCGCATTCAGATCATGCACGGCAAGAATCCGGCGATGGTGGACTTGTTGCGCGATACACTGGCAGGCATGTTCAATTGCCAGTGGATGCCCACAATGGCCGTAGCCCCCGTTTTGGGCGCCCACACCGGCGGGACGGTGATCGGAGTGGCGGCGGCGCCGGTGCACCTGTTTGATGTGAGCAAATAGACGCCTTAACCGAAGCGGTACATATCGAAGTCGGTGACTGGGCGGTAACCGATCTTCTGATAGATGCTGTTGGAGGTTGGGTTCGCCAGATCGGTGAACAGGGCGGTGAACTGTTTGCCCTGTTCGAGCAGTAATTGGCTGAGCCCGGCGGTGAGGGCGCTGGCATAGCCTTTGCCGCGATATTTTCGCGGGGTATACACCGGGCCGACGCTGCAACCGTGAGGCGTGGGACGGGTCCAACCGGCCAATGCCACTGGAACGTTGTCTACCCACAAGAAAAAGGAGCGTTCGCCGATGCGCTGGTGAGCGAACTCCAGGTATTGCTCGGGTGTGCTTTGGGGTTCATTGGGCAAGGCCTCCTCATGGAATGCCTGTGACCAGCGCGCGATCAGATCAAGGTCTTCTTCCACGGCCAGGCGCATGTGTCCGGGAGGCTGCGGCGGAGGGATGACCTGGCGAAGTTCATAGACTCGCTCGTGCATTTGGAGGGTGTAGGGTTGGCCGGTCAGGCTTTGCCAAACCTGAGCAAAGCCAAGCGCGGCTGTGTTGGGGCCAATCACGCCGGGCACGTTCCAATCATCTCTGCGCAGGTTTTGGGCAACCAGCGCAAAGGCTTCGGCTTGGGCTTCGGGACGCGTTGAAAAAACGACCACGTTGTGTGGCGGGGTCATGAGCGCAGCAACCAGAGGATAACTTGTTTCCAGAACAGCGCCGAGAAAGGGCGGTGGCTGGAATCGTTCGGGTTGCATGAGGATGCGCAGGGCCAGACCATACATCAAGCTATTGGCAGCTTCGGCGGCCTCCAGGGCCGGTTGGGTGGTGTTGAGGAATGCGTTAGCGGACGAATACAGGTGCAATTGCATGAGGGCCTCATGGATGGAAAAGTATACTTTCATGACGAAGTTGAAGGGGGGAATTTAAGGCGCTTATTGAATTGGGGGATTA
>CAZMMI010000354.1:0-3105 GCA_964567255.1 uncultured Anaerolinea sp. | reverse complement strand
GGATTACACCACGCCGATTCCCAACGAACCCGAAAGAGACTTTCCCTTTTTTCGAGTTTTGTGGTATAAGTAGGCAATCTTATTATCAGATTTGCGAGTGAATGCGCCGCTGTTCTCTATAAGAATGGCGGTGATTTTTTACTCTAGGATCTGCAATTTCAAAAGGAAGAGTTGAGAATCGTGGAAAACAAATTGTATGTTGGTAACCTGTCGTATAACACCACCGAAGATACTTTGCGCACAATGTTCGGCGAAGCCGGCACTGTGACTTCGGTTGCGATGATCACCGACCGCGAGACCGGAAGCCCCAAAGGCTTCGCTTTTGTCGAGATGAGCTCCCAGGCTGAGGCCCAGAAAGCGATCGCGATGTTCAATGAGAAGACCGTGGACGGCCGCGCCATCAAAGTCAATGTCGCTCGCCCCCGCGAAGAGCGCCCCCGCAGCAACAGCGGCGGTTACGGCAATCGCCGTTACTAAAAGCTCATTCGCGTAGATTTCACATCGACGCAAACAAAAACCGCCGGGTCAATCCCGGCGGTTTTTTTCATTAAGATCGTCCGGTTTGGCTAGCGCACCGTGACCGGGGCAAATACGAATTTTGAGTTGCCGTCCAGGTCTTCAACGATATAACCAATCACATAATCACCGGCGGCGGCGTCCAGAACTTCCCAGGTGAAAGGCTGCCCGCTGAAGGTAAGGGTTTTCCCCGGTTCGTAGGTGGTGTTGGTGACGTTGCCTTCTGAGTCCAGATCGTTCCAGTATTCCAACACGGTGAACGAGTCGCCAGAGGTGGGGAGGATTTCGCGCGGCGCGCCGTTGTTGCCACCGGATTCGCTGGTGAAGCCAAACACCGAGACCATCTCGCCATTCTGGAAGTACATGCGAGATTGGATCTGCTCGCCGCTGGCGTAGGTGTAGATGCCTTCTACGCTATACACGGCCTCTTCAGCCGAGCGACCGTAGTTCACCGGGCTGAAGAGGGCTTCGGCGGTGGTGACGCCGTCGCTGACGGCATAGACAATCGGCTCCCAGTTGAAGTCGAGGGTGAATTCGCCCTCAGGCCACACCGGGTAGAAGACACCGTCCACCTCATCGGTCTCCTGGCTGGCGATGTAATCGCTATCGGCAACATAGATGGAGTTGGCGGCGCTGTCGAAGAAGCCCACCAGCAGTTTGATGTAGCCGATGTTTTCGCCGGAGATATCCGCGGACATCAGCACCGGTTGATTCGGGGCGGCTTCGGTATCCGAAAGGCGCAGGTCGGAGACTGTGATGCCGCCGGCGGCCGGGGCGCGCACCAGTTCGGCGCGCGGGGCAATGGCGCCCACAGCGTTGAGGTCGAATTCCTCACCAGAGTAATGATAGGCCAGGAATTCATCCCATAGGGAGAGATTGACGAATTGCGCGGCAGCGACGTTATAGGATGCCGGACCGGCAGCAGAGGTGCGGTAGAGCTGAGAGTTGGGGAAGTAAATGCTGATGCCGGTCGCTCCGGGCACCTGCGAGCCGTGCTTTTCGGCCAGAACGGTGTTCTGGATCGCATCGATCAACTGGCTGCCGGCGGTGCTGACACTGCCGCTGCCGGTGGCTTTGGCAGCCAGTTTGGCGAAACCGGCCAGGTCGATGTAGGAAGCGGGCACTTCACTGCCGAAAATGCTGGTGAAGGATTGGGCGTAGCTGCGAGCTTGAGCCACACCGCGCTGATCACCGGCCTGCAAGGAGTAGGCGAAATTGTTGAGCGCGTCGAGCAGTTCGGGAACCCTTTGCAAGTCGGTGGCCGTGAGGGTGATGTTGCGGCCAATCTGATTGACTACCTGTTGGGCTGAGACAAAGCGCCCGCCGGCCAAATCCTGGCGAGCCGCATCGTCCACGATGCGCTGATCGTCGATGATGTAACTGTCCACAATCACGCGGCCCAACTCGGCGCCGTCCATGCCGGGGTTGTTGTTGAGTTGATTAAGGAAGGAGGAATAGGCCCAGCCAAGGGCAGGTTCGGTTTCCTGAGAAAGCACGGCATAACGCGCATGGGGGTAAAGGGCAGTCATGACTTCGATATGACCCATGAGACAGGCATCCATGCCGATCATTTCAAACTGATCGATGCCGGCCTGGCTGCGAGCCTGTTCGAGGGCAGCATCCAGTTCATGGAGGAAGATCTGATCTCCCGTCATGCTGGATAGAGGAATATCGCTTTGCCCGCCGCTGCGCGTGGAAGCATCGCTCCAGCCGCCGGGCCAGCCCATGCCGTGGTCCGATAGGATCAGTACGTATTTATCGGCGGGGTAGTTTTGAACGCCCCAAACGATGAAATCGGCCAGGGTTTGGCCGGAAGCCATGTTGACTTCGCCCAGGTCTTCCACCAGATCGGAATTGACCCGGGTCAGGTCGTCATCCTGACGGATGTAGTAGCGGCGCGTGCCGGTCCAGTTGCCGTCGCCGGAAAAGCCGCCGCCGTAGCGGTCGATTTGAGCGACAATTTGGACTTTGTCGGTCGAGCCAATTTGCTCGGCTTCATTGAGATCGACATAAATATCTTTTTCCAAAACTTTGTCATCCGCGTCCTGGTACAGCAGGATGGTCCAGGTGTCACCGCTGCCGGAGGATGAGGAAGCAGAGGTTGGTCGACGGGTGGCGGTGGGGCGGGGAGTGGCGGGGATGGCGGTAGGTTCCTCATAGGCCCCAAAGGGCTGACCGTTGCCATCCGAACCGGTCATGCTGACCAAATCGCCCAATGAATTGCCAAACACCAGGAAGACGATGATTAAGCATAGGGCGATGGCGATGAGCATGCCGCAGCCCAATTTGGAGGTAGGCAGCTTGCCCAGCAAGTTACCTCCGCCGCCTAGCGGCGAGCCATAGCCTCCACCACCGGCGCTCGAGCCTCCTGAGCCGTAACCGGAACCGCCAGAGCTGCCAGAGCCGAATCCACCTGACCCCGAACTGGGGCGGGGCTGGTTGGTCTCGCGGCGGGGGGCATCGGCCCGTGGGCGGGCGGCGCCGGGAGTGGAACTACCTGGGCGGCGCCGTTCTCCGGTGACAGTAGTTTTTTTGCCGGAATTGCCGATCGTAAAGGCAAGTGTTGAATTCATAAGTACCCCTTTGTCT
>CAZMMI010000353.1:0-4399 GCA_964567255.1 uncultured Anaerolinea sp. | reverse complement strand
TCCTTTCGGAACCCTCCGCCGTTGGCTAACGCCTCAGCAGCGGCAGGTAAACCGAGTAACCTTCGGTGCCAAACACACTCCAGTATCGTGAGAAGTGGTTGGGGGTTGCCGTCAACGTATCGCTGCCCTGGTTGAGCGTGGAGGGTTCCAACACCCAGGCGCTTCCGCTCCAATAGTACAGCTTGAGCGAGCCTTCGTTCACCGCGCCCAGCGCCGCCGGGTCGTAGCCGATGGTCAGGGTATAGGTTCCAGTGGGGGTCACTGCCTGCTCGGTGAGTGGGTCAAAAGTCACCATCTCAAAAGCCCGGTTGATGCCCAGCATTCCAGCCGGCGCAGGCGGCAGGTTGCCCTGGAAGACAGGCGTGTGCCACAGGCGCAGAGTTTCATTGTCAAAAATGTAGGTCACCTCGTCCAGGCTGGAGGTCAGCGGACCACTGCCGGTCACCTTACCGTCCATGGTGGGGGCCGCCCACCAGCCGCTCATGCCCTGGCCCCCGCCCGACATCCACATCATAGGCAGGTTTTTCGACACATCCAGACCGGAATGGAAGGGCAGGTCATGTACAGCAAGCTGGCGCACCTGGTTGAAGTCGGTCACATCCAGAATGAACACCCGGTCGCTGTTGCCCACCCAGGCAATCCGCTTTCCATCCACGGTTTCCACCTGCACGTCATTCGTGTCACGGTTGAGCCAGGAAATTTGCTCGAAGGCCCAGTTTTGCGGAAGCGGGGCTGAAGCGATGGTCAGCGCATAAAGTCCATTCCAAAGATCGGTGACAAAAACCTGGTTTCCTTCAACGTCCAGTTTCTGCGTGTCCGGGCCGCCAAAGTGAGCATCCTGCGAAACGGTAGCGAAATCTGTGCTGATCGTGAACACACGCAGCCCACCTCCCCCGCCGTTGTTGTCGCTTTTGTTATCGACTGACCAATCAGGGGCCTCTTCGTAACGTTTCTCTTCGGCGACAAACACATAGTTACCTGAAATCGCGACATCTTTCACATAACCATCCAAAGCATCGATGGTCGCAAACTGAGCGAGATTTGCTGGATCGGTCGCGTTGAACAGCAGCAGCCGTCCGGGGTTCCAAACATCCGGTTCCGCATCTGTGTCCCACCAGCCGCGCTCGGTGACGGCGGCAATCATTTGCCCGTTCACCTCTTGCACAGCCAGCGCATTTTCTCCTTCGATAAAGGGGATCGAATCGAGCGGCTGGATATTATATGGGTCGGTGACGTCAAAAGTTTCCAGTGTAGGGGCCACGGAATTATCGGGATTTCCATCAAAATAAGCCCAACCCAAGACATATAGAATGCGCTGCGTACCCACCTGGCGCACCACAAAGGGCGAATAGGCCGAGACCGGGAAACGCACATGCTGCAGCGAACTGATCAACACCGGCGCGCTGGGATCGGAAACGTCAAAGATGCGCAGGATGCCCATATCAATGGTGTATAGCGTATCACCCATCATCTGGGTTTGCCAGCCCATGGCAAAATCGGGCTCTTCCTCAAAGGCAGGGGCGAAGGTCACCGGGTCGCTGCTAATGTTTACCGTGTAAGTCATCCAGCCCTGGTTGGCAGGCAGGTAGAGCAGTAGGTTACCGCTCGAGCCTGGCCCAACAGCGATCGTCTCGCCAGCTTCGCGCCAGTCGGATACAAACATATCACCTGCGTAAGCGATCGTCGTTCCAGAGAGGTGGACCGCCACCACATGGCCGCCGTCATAGGTCTGGCCAAAGCCGTACTCGCCCTGCAGATGCAGAGCACGCGGGCGGTTATCTTCCGCCAGAGGGAAGGAGGTCAAAGTCGAAGTTAAGATATCATATCGGTGAATACCGAACTGCGGATCGGCCATGTAGAGCAAATCGCCGTCCAGGGTCAACGCCGCCACATCACCCGTGTCCACGATATGGGTGTCAGCATACTGATCCATGGCGGTGGTATCAAACGACCACACCTGGCCTCCATTGTCATGTACCGCAACATAAGCTGTGCTGCCGTGGATAGCCAGGTCGTAGTTCCACCCCGGCATCCAATGGTAACCTGCGTAAACCGGATTAGCTGGATCGGCCAGGCTGTACTTGGATACCCCGGAATTGTTATTGGTCAGCGCATACAGGTAGTCCGTGTCAGCATCCAGCGCCAGCGCCATTCCCTCTTCTCCCACTATCATCACTTCGCGCTCGTAGGCTGGTGTGGCCGGCGCGCTAATGTTGAACACCGACAGGTTCCCCTGGTTGGTGATCACATAAGCGTAATTCCCCGCCACCGCCATGTCCATGATCTCGCCCGGAATGGCCTGCGTCCGCCCCACCCACAGGGGCGCGTTTGGATCGGTGGTCACATCGTAGACATCGATGCGATTGCCGTTGGAAGTATACAGATACCCGCCCACCAGCTCGCTGACATACGAATTTCCACCCATCTGAGTCAGGAACTCCATCGCCGGGGCCACCGGGGCGAACTTTTGCACGCGGAAGTTGTTCGAGTCGGCCACGTACACGTTCCCTGCCACGTCGGTCGCCACGCCCATGGGGTTCTGGAACTCATATTCCCGCGATCCCCAATCGCCCGTGCCGATCGACGTCAGGTAAGAGCCGTCTGCCGCGTCAAAGATCTTGACGCGGTTCGTGTTGTTATCGGCCACAAACAAACGTCCCTGCCCATCCAGGGCAATGCTCTGGGGGTTGTTGAGCAGGTAGTTGCCTCGATCTCCCACCCAGGCAGCGCCGATAAAGTGTTCACAAGTCCAGTTGGTGGTGCCAGAATTCGCGCGGGTGCATTTTTGCACGCGGCTGTAATTTTGGTCGACAATGAAGATCTCATTGTCGCTACTCGCCGCCAACCCCACCGGGTCGGCAAATTGATCGGGAGCCAGGGTCTGGTTGCCCCAATCAATCGGGCTGCCGATAGTCGACGTATAAGTCCACCCGACAAAAGGAAGATTGCGGTACTCCTGCACCCGGTGATTATCCGGGTCAGAAACGAACATCCGCCCGCCCGGCGAGAAAGCCACCCCAGCCGGTCCGTTGAAACCCTGCGGATTGGGGTCGCCCGTGTTGTAACGGAAAGAGCTCAGGTAAGCTCCGTTCGCCGGGTTCAAAATCACCACCCGCCCATTGCAGCGGTCGGCCACGTACAGGTTGCCTGCCGGGTCAAAGGCCATGGTGCCTTGCGGCTGGCAAATCTCCGTTGTCTCATTGTTCATCCAAACGCCCGGAACGCCCCATGCCCAGCGGATGGCTCCCGCAGGATCGTAGCTGATGATGCGCCGGCCTTGCTGTTCAGCCACATACAGGTTGTTTTGTGTGTCCACAATCACGCTGGTGGGGTTGTTCAAATACCCCGGTTCGGTCACGTAGGGAACCATGTCGACGCCGAAGGCGGTGGTAAAAGACGGTGTCGATGGCGACAGCCTGCCAATCACCTGGCGGTAGCCGTCGGTGATGTAATAATTACCCGAGGTATGATCATAGGCCACATCCTGCGGGTCATCGAAAACCAGGCCCAGTTCCGGATCCAAATCATTGTTGGTGACAACATCGGTGCAAGCGCCGCTATACTCGCAGCGTCGCAAACCTCTCCGGCCCCAATCATCGGGCGAGTCCAGAACATACAAACCGGTTGGGTCGCTCACCCGAGAAAAAAACATACCGCGCGCCCGACTGAAGGTGGCGCCGCCAAACGGATTACAAGTCCAATCACCAGGGGTTGAACTGTTCTCAAGACACCGGCTCACCCCAAAATCTCCGGATATATAAACCTCTTCCTCCCCGTTACCATTCAAATCCGCCGCCTGAATGTGATGCTTCCAATCCCCGCCCATGCTCCATGCGTCCACCAGGGTCAAGGTAGGTGGATTGGCAAGCAGATTTGGCGCTAGCACCAGTACCGGGTTGTTGTTCCCGCAGTTTTGCGCTACATAGACAAGCCCTAAAAGCGCGCCCACAGAAACGCTGTTGGCACAATCGAAACGATTATTCACCCATCCCAGGTTGGGCACTGAGTTATTGAACTGGTCAAAATCCGCAACCGGCGTGCCATCTGCTTCCAGCACCACCAGGTGATGGTTATCGGCCACCCAGGTGCGTCCATCAAAGCGGGTCACATCATTCGGCCCCCAGAAGGGATTATTGACACCCGAAGTTTCCGGAATCGCTATCTCACCCGAAAAATCCAAGCCGGTAAAAATGCGCAAACGTTTTCCGCTGCGCTCGAGCACATACAAGCTACTGCCCTCAACAAAGATTCCTCCCGGCTGGTTCAGGTGACTGCCCTGCCCTCCTACAACGTTGTAGGGCACCCCGGTTGAGCCGATGGTCTCCACATAGCGCCAGTTATCGACCAGGCTGCCCGTGGTCAGCGTCTCCGGGCTGGGCGAAGCCGCCTCCGCCGCGTT
>CAZMMI010000352.1:0-4426 GCA_964567255.1 uncultured Anaerolinea sp. | reverse complement strand
GGTCGGAACTTATACCGATAGTTTTGATTTAACGAATTTCTTGCTCGTCATTGTATAAAAGTTGCGATCGATCATTATCTGCACAGCATGACAGATCTGATTGAGAACGATGTGGAACATGATAAGCGGCGGATTAGATTATGATACAATGCCCAAAAACAAGGTGGTAGGAATGGCAAAAACGACGAACTCTTTAAAAAGTATGAGCCGTGCAGAACTGCTCAAACTTCCAATTGGGGTGTTTGACGATCATGATTTTGTCAATCTGGCACAGTATTTTTCGGAAGAACTCAAGGATCGTGACCGTGAAGTAGCTGCGCTGGAACTTGCGCTGCGATCACCAATGGTTGACGAGATGGTGGATTACACCCAGCTTTACCTGGATGTAATTGGGTATTATCTATGGAAAGGGGATGCTGAGAAAGCACTGTACTGGGCAGTGGCATATGTCGCATTTTCTGCGCAGCATGATTGTGGAAATTTGTTGACTGCCTGGCGCGAGTTGGGTTCGACTTACCTGGAAGCGGGGCAGCCGGAAGTGGGACTGGGAATATTTGCACGCTTGATCGAACGCAACCCCGGCGACATCTGGAATTACAATTCCATGGGGTTGATTCTCTCAAGAGTGAAATTGAACAGGTTGGCGGTAGAAGTGATTGGGCACGGGTTGAAGATTCTGGCTAAGAATGACCCAGAGAGACTGCGCTCGCAGTTCGAAGGATTTATCCAAGAGGCACAAGCAGAACTGGCAAAGGGGGTAGACGAAACAGAACTTATCCCGGCTGGCGTGCTGCAGGCATTGTGGACAGCCATGGCACTGCCTGTGGAGAAAAAATCTGACGAGGATGCAGAGATCGAACATCTGGCGCCGGTAGAAAATTTGTTAGATTTGGATGAGGAAGACGAGGATCGATACCAGGAAATCCAGAAGCATGGTAAGGTGCTGATCCCGGAGTTGATCTATTTGGGGTTGGATCGCGAATGGATCAATGAGTCAGCGGGACCGCTGCACGCCGCCCGCCTGCTCAACCGGCTGCGCGCCGAGCAGGCTCCAGAACTGGATGGGCTCGCAAGCTGGCTGGATCATTTGCCGGAGCCAGGGGAGCGGCTGTGGCTGGGAAGCTCGATTGGCAAGACTGGGGGGCATACATTGGAAGAGTTGGATGCCATTGCGCACAATCCGGATTTTGGCGTGCGAATGCGAGATATGGCAGTAGAGGAAATGGTTGAGCGTGCAGCACAGGACGAGAGCCTGCGAGCAGGGGTGGTTGAGATGGTGCGTGGTTTGCTCAACCGTGAGGGAGCCGACCAGGCTGAGGAAGAAGTGTTTACTGGGTTCTTGGTCAGCAACGCGCTAGATTTGAAAGCGGGCGAACTGCTGCCAGACATGGAACGGGCTTTTGCGGAAGATCGCGTAGATCGCGAGATAATCGATGAATACAGTATATATCACAAATTGGGCCTGCCAATTCCCCCTCTGCCTGAACGCCGAACGGATGGGTTGTATTTGAGACTGGAATGCAAGGCGTGCGGGCGGGCGCGAGAACACTTTTCCCATACTGTGATTTGGAACATATTGGAAGATGGCGAAAATCCCGGGCAGCGCAGCCCATATATCCTGGATCACGAGGTTGTTTGTCCCAAGTGCGGCGCCGTCGATCAATACGAGTTATCCAGCATCGAGATGATCAAGCTGATGAACCTGGGTATTGAACAAATCGCGGCTGTGCTGACGAAAAAGCCAATGAAAACCCCACCCAAGTACGACCCGCGTGTCTACACTTTACGCGGAACATCAATGGGGAAAACTATGCACATCCTGGACGGCATTAATGAATATCGTACCCGGATAGCGATCCAACCGAAAAATGCCGAGCTGCATATGCGCCTGGGAAATTCACTGCGCACTATCGGACGATATCCACAGGCATTAGAATCATATCGCAAAGCAGTGGAATTAGACGGCGGCGACATTGACATTTTGTTTCCGGCTGCCACCGCGGAACATGATTTTGGTGATCAAGGTGCGGCAAAACAATTGTACGAGAGGATCATCCAAACGCAGCCAGTTGGACAGGACATAGTATCGCAAGGTTTGAATGAACTGGTCGTGGCAACCGTGCAAGGTTTGAAGGCTTTGCGGCAAGGGGTAATTAGTCCCTGGGCGTATCAGGTGACGAACATGCAAGGTGATTTGCTGCTGCCACCACGGTACAGAAGTATGGGGAAATTGGAAAAGACTGAAAAGAAGGATAAGCGCGCCAGGCGGCATGGGAAGAAGCGGTAAAAGGAAACGTATCCCATGCCAGAGAAAAAGCCAAGTTATGCCGATCTGGTCGTTCAGGTCGTGCGAGAAGCACTTGAACCTCTGCCATTCGCCGAGATCCTGGCAAGGGTAAACATGCTTTTCCCCATCACCACCCGCAATCCCAAAACCACTATCCGGAACGCGATCAGTCAGAGCCAGTTAGTGGTCTCAACCGGGGATGGCCTTTATGGTTGGAAATACCGCATCATCAACGGCGCAGTCATTCGCCAGCCTCTCTCCGAAGCGGATCTGACTCAGCGCCGGGTGACCTATAGCGATGAGCTGCGGGATGCACTCTGGCCGGCTTTTTTCGAGATCCAAAAACGCAGTGATCGCGCGCCTGTTCACCTGAAATTGCCGGGTGAGAAATCAGTTGAATGGTTATTGGAATTTTTAGGCCCTGGGATTTGGGGGACTAGCGGCTCACCCGAGTTTTGGGATTGGCTCGAGGCAGCCGGCGTGCAGCCCGGCGATGAGCTGATTTTTCGCGTGGTCGATGGCGAGGCGCGCCAGTATGCGCTTGAGTTACAGCCCCATCCCGAGCGAGACGAACTGGCCATCACCGCGCGAAACCAGCAAATTCTCCAGGCGGTCGCCCGGTACAACCAACGTTCTCAAGGGGCGCTCGCCATCTGGGATGTCAGCTCTTACCTGCTGTGTACCGGCCAGTACCACCACCCAATCCCGCCCGACCCATTGGACATTCTCTTGAAAGATCTGCTGTGGACGCCGGATCTACTCCAGAACCTCGATTCACCTGGTTGGATGCTCACCAAAGAGCCGGCAATCGATCCCCTTGTTTCCAGCCTGTTGGAGCAGATCGGAGCATCCTCACAACGGCACAAGTTGAAGAAAGCAGCAGCCAAACCACTCGCCTCGCTTCGCATCTACCAGATCAAGGTGACCCTAGAAGGCATCCACCCGCCTATCTGGCGGCGCATCCAGGTGCCCGGTCATCTTACCCTGCCTCAACTGCATGCTGTTTTGCAGATCAGCATGGGCTGGACCAACTCACACCTGCACGGATTCCGCCAGGGGGAGCAGTTTTACACCGAGCCAGATCCCAATTATACCGATATGGCGGTGATGGATGAGCGACAGGTTCAGTTGAATCAGATCGCGCCAGAGGTTGGTTCGCATTTTATTTACGAATATGATTTTGGAGATAGCTGGGAGCATACCCTGGTCGTGGAGCAAATCCTACTGCCGGACCCGGGCGTTGCCTATCCGCGCTGCATCGCTGGGAAGCGAGCCTGCCCGCCCGAGGATGTGGGGGGCGTACCTGGATATGTGGAGTTTTTAGCCGCAATCCAGAACCCCCGGCATCCAGAACATGACGAATGGCTGGAGTGGGTTGGTGTTTCGTTTGATTCAGAAGCGTTTGACCTGCAAAGGGTCAATGAGCTTCTCCAAGCCCTCTACTCGTATTTGATAAAGAACGCGTAAGGTGAGGAAGTGGTTTTACGAAGTGTAAACTGGGAGGATAGTCACCATGCCTGATGTGGAAAGTGCATTTCACCAGCTTCTTCGGTCACAGTGGCCCGGAGCACCTTCTGATAAAGCACGGCGCTACCTTGGCAAGTTCTTTGCCTGCGAGCGCATCGCTAACCGTATCACCGGGAAAGTAGAGGGCAATCATGGGACCTATACCGTTTCCATCTGGGTTGATGGAGAGCTGGTATCCTCCACCTGTAGTTGTTACATCGGCAAGCACGGATACTGCCATCACTGCGCAGCGCTAGCATATACGTTTCTCCAGTCACCAGCAACTTTTCAAGAAGTGATTTCCAAAAACAAGAACGATCTGTCGAGTCTGGATGAACTCCCTGCTTATTTAAAAAGTACCACACTGGATACGCTGCTGGCAGAACTTAAGACCAAAGGGATTACCCAGAAAGCGTTTGCAGAAAGTATTGGCATGAATTCGCGTCATTTAAGTGCAGTAAAGTCAAGCGAGCAGCGCAATCATTTCTTCAATGAGTTAGGAGCCATCAAACTTGCTTGTTTGTGGATGTTGGATAACATTGACAAGAAATGATGCCAGATAACCCCGCAAAAGGTTGTTCCCCAAACACTACGATTGGATCACCTGAAGAACAGGGAGATTGGAAAAAGCCA
>CAZMMI010000351.1:0-4474 GCA_964567255.1 uncultured Anaerolinea sp. | reverse complement strand
CCACACACACCTCAAAATCGCTTCCCTTCCTAATTTTAGGATAGGTTCTTAGGGTCTGGATGGTTGGAGGGTCAGGGTTGCACAATCTTCGCTACCAGTTCGCCCTGGAATTCGGGCACGGTCAGTGTGCCTGTGCCGCCACTGACCGTCAGGCTGGTTTCATCCAGCCATTCCCCGCTGATGGGCGAGTACCACTGTACGGTGTACTGCCCGTCCGACAGGGAGTCAAAGGTCACGGTGAGGTCAGTGATCGGTTCGGGCATATACACCCAATCGGATTGGGGCGTTGTGCCTTCGCGTACCAGCTTGTCGTAAGCGCCTTGCATGGCGTTGGCGCTGTACTGGCGGTCGTGGATCCACACCAGGGCGCGATCAGAAGCGCCGAGGGCGTGGACGGGGAAGTTGCGCACCGAAGTGCTGACCTTGACCGGAGCAAACGCAGCCAGGTCTTCGCCCTCCAAAAAGCGGTTGAGGATGGCGAATTCGGGCCACAGATTGAGCGGGTGGACGTAGCTGTCCCACCACCAGTACATGGCGGTGGATGCATAACCGACGAAAGGCGCGGTCCACAGGGCGCTGTGCAGGTGCAGGCCCTGGCGGTTGCCCGTTTTAACGTCTTCGCCACCCGCGCCAAAACCAAACTCGGCGAAGAGAATGGGTTTGTCCTTGAGGCGCAGCGACCAGTCGTTGTAGAAATCCTTGAAAGACGTGGCCGGGTCGTTGGAGGAATAGAGATGGAATTGGGCAAAGTCAATTTCGGGGAGTTGAGAAACGGCATATACCGCCCCCGCGGCGGAACTGGTGCTGATGAGATGGCCGTAGGGGTCGTTCTCTTTCAGCACGGGGGTCATCTCTTGCACCCAGGCGCTCATCTCGGGGTTTTGGATGGGCGTCAGGTTGGCCTCGTTCCACCATTCCCAGTTCATCAGGGAAGGAGAAGCGCTCCAACGGGCGGCGAGGTAGCGCAGGCGGCGCTTGAAGTAATCGCGGGCCAGCGGATCGGTGACGAAATCTTCGGGGTTCTGGCAAGGCCCGCCGTTGACCACATTGTAGGGGTTGCTGGGCCATTCGGGGTTGGTGGTGGCGCTGAAAGCGCCGTGGTTGATAAGCACCAGTTCCACATACACGCCGCGTTCTTCGGCCAGGCGCATGATTTGATCGAGCTGCCAGGCCTGGAACAGGCGTTTGGAATAATTGCCCAGGCCGGTGTCGGTCCATTCGATGCCAAAGGACCAGGAAGCCATCCATACGCGGATCCAGTTGCCGCCGTTGTCGCTCAGACCATCCAGCCATTGGGTGAAGTCGGCGATGGGGTTTTCGGCGCCCCAGCCCATGTTGATGCCCACCGGGAAGAAGGTGGAGCCGTCCTCGAAGGCGAAGTAGCGCGGGTTTTCGGGGTGAATGCGGATGAAGCCGCGCGCGCCGGGGTTGTCCTGGACGGTGAATGCCACTGCCGAGGATTGTAGGGCGGGGGAGGCCAGTTCGGCGGAAGCGGTCCAGTTGCCCGCGGCGGTGGGGATGAGGCGGGCGCGCCAGCCGGGTTCACCGCGCGGCTGGAAGGTAAGCGGGTCGTAATCCTGGTACCAGAAGGCGGGGGCCAGAATCTCGCTGCCACCGGGGCCGGTGAAGCGGACTTTTAGATCGACCTCGGCGGGGTCAAAGGGATTGGCAAACACGCCATCGGTGGCAATTTCGAACTCGATGGATTTATGCGCCGGGGCCATGAACTGTAAAGGCTTGACCTCCAGGAAGGAGGGCGGCACGGCAACGATGGGGGTTGGGGTGGGTTCGGGCAGGGCGGCGCTGGGCAGCGTTCCAGATGCGCTTTCGGAGAGGCGTAACGTGTCGATGAACACCGAGCCGGGCTCGAGCGGAATGATTAGCACGGCGATACGCTGGGTGTGGTCGAGGTTGTTGAGGGGAGCAGTCAGGGCCCAATTGGAGGCGGCGCTTTTGTAGTTTTGGGCGGTGAGGTCAAACGAGATAGTCTGCGCGCCTTGTTCCAGTGGGACAACTGCCGATTCGAACCATTCCCAGGTCTCGCCGGTGCTGACGGACAGGGCTACGCCGGAAGCAGCGCCGGGATTGAAGATGTCAAATTCCAGGAAATGGGATGCGGACAGGTCCAGGGGGCGTTCGTAGGCGAAGATGGCTTTGGGTTGGTCGTTCTTGTCGAAGGCCAGTTCCAGAGATTGCGTTCCGCTGGCGCTGTGCTGGTCGGAGAGTGCCACGGAAAGGGCTGAGCTTTCGTTGAAGCCGGGGGGCAGGCCGGGGATCCAGGAGGTGGAAGGTGTCTCGAAATCGTCCAGCATGGGCAGGATGGCGGCAGGCTGGGTGGCTGTTTCAACGGGAGCCAGGGTCGCCGTAGGCCTGGGGGATGCGGCGAGCGTCTGCGCGGGGGTGGAGGAGGGGGAGGGGGTGGCAGCAGCGCAGGCAGTTTGGATTAATAGAAGAAACAGGGTCAGGGCAGGCAGTATGCGGCGCATGGGGGATACCTCCGGGGTGGATGGTTCGATTGTAGCATGGTTCGGTTAATTGCATTTTCCCGCCGCGCCGATTGCCAATAAACCCCCATGATAACCTTCACATATCTTGCGAAGTTGGAGTACAATCACATTATCTCGCTTGTCCAATCCTGAACTCTTTCCAAAAGGTGCAATAATGACCAATAGATACCAGAATTTCGACGTGGCAATTTACTGTCGGGCGCAAGAAGTGGCTAAGATGAAGGACCTGGAGTGGCTGCGCCAGAGCTTTGAGGTGATTTCGAGCGGGGTGAAGGTTAGCAAGGTTTATTTGGAAACTCACCGGGATTGGTTCGTGGCCGATGAGGAAGCCGTGTTGGGAGCCAAGCATTTCTTTGAAGAGCGCGGCATTCAAACAGCCGGCGGAATCACGATAACGGTGAACGAGCCGAACCGCTTCCAAACGTACTGCTATACCAACCCGGAGCACCGCGCTAAATTAAAAGACCTGGCGGCGTATACGGCGCGCATGTTTGACGAGTTGATTCTGGACGATTTTTTCTTCACCAACTGCAAGTGCGAGTCTTGCATTCAAGCCAAAGGCAGCCGCAGTTGGACGCGCTTTCGCCTGGATTTGATGACGGAGGCCGCCACTGAGTTGATCATTAAGCCCGCCAAGGCCGCCAACCCCAAGGTCAAGGTGGTGATTAAATATCCCAACTGGTACGAGCATTTCCAGGGGTTGGGCTTTGATCTGGAGCGCGGGCCGGCTTTGTTCGATGGCATTTATACCGGCACCGAGACGCGCGACGCGGTGGTCGGTAACCAGCATTTGCAGCCCTACCACGGCTATTCGATCATGCGCTATTTTGAGAACCTCAAGCCGGGTGGCAACGGCGGCGGCTGGGTGGACCCGTTTGCCTCGGTTACCCCGGACCGCTATGCGGAACAGTTGTGGATGACCCTGTTTTCCAAGACGCGCGAGATCACTTTGTTCGACTTCCGCTCGGTCATCAGCCCGTTTATGCAGCCACAGCGCGGCGCGTGGCAGGGGCAGGGCACCAGTTTTGATTATGACTCGGCGTTGGCCCCGGCCAAACAGCCCGACGGCAGCCTGCGAAAAGAGGCCATTTTCCCGCTGACCGCAGGGGCTGCCTTTGAATCGGTGGATTGCTTCCTGGGCGAGTTGGGCCAGCCGCTGGGGGTTCCGGTCTACAAGCCCTATCACTCTCATGGCGAGGACTTTTTGCCCAGCTACCTGGGCATGTTGGGTATTCCGGTGGATGTGCGCCCGGACTTTCCCGAGGATGCGCCGGTGGTGATTTTGACCGAGGCGTCAAAATTTGACCAGAGGATTGTGGAGAAGATTGAGTATCATGTTCGGAAAGGGAACGCGGTGGTGATTACCTCGGGGCTGCTGCGCGCGCTGCAGGATCGCGGCATTCGCCATGTGGCCGAGTTGGAAGTTTCGGATCGGAGAACCACAACCAACAAGTTCCTGATTGGCTGGAGCGGGATTTTTGAGGCCGAAAAGCCGGTGACAGTTCCGCAGGTAACCTATTTCACCAACGATTCCTGGGAAGAAATCTCCTGCATGGGCGGGGTGACGGGCTGCCCGCTGCTGCATTCAGCGACCTATGGGAAGGGCGTGTTGTACGTGCTGGCTGTCCCTGATAATTTCGGCGACCTGTACCATTTGCCGGAAGGCGTTTTGAGTAAGATGAAAGAGTTTTTGGCAGCCAAACTGCCTGCCCGCCTGGAAGCCCCGACGCAGGTGGCGTTGTTCTTGTATGACAACGACACGCTGATCGTTGAGTCTTTCCTGGATGAGAATGTGGAAGCCCAGGTGGTGATCGACACAGGGCGCAAGGGGCTGCGCGACATTCTGACCGGCGAGGAGATTGCCGGGGAGGAACGGGTGACTTACTTTGGGAAGAAAACCGGCGTGCAGGGTTGCCCGGTGACGGTCAAGGCGCATTCATTCCGTGTGTTCAAATTGTTGTAGGCGA
>CAZMMI010000350.1:0-4479 GCA_964567255.1 uncultured Anaerolinea sp. | reverse complement strand
AGAACCCCCACCCAACCTCCCCCATTTTCAAAGCAAAATGGGGGAGGTAATTATCAGATCAACAGGTATCAGTTTTCGGCGCGAATTCCTCGCGTCAACCAAATAGCCAGAATTGCTTCACTTAAACGCCCTTTTGCAACTTTTTCATCGCCTTTTTCAAACGGCTGAGTTGTGATGGTGTCATCTCCACGGCGCGCTCTTCCAGCACAGCAAGCACAATAGACAGCCCAGATGCATCGACCGCACCCACCAAATTTTCCGCATGGGTGGCCACATCTCGCGGAATGCAAGTCTGTAAGATATTCAAGAGAAACGGCATAATCTTTGCCTGGCGGTCAGGACCTGTCGCGGCAACTTGAGCCAGTGTCTTGACTCCCCACACAGTAGTGATCACCGACCCGCTTTCAATTGTTTTGATAACCCGATCAACTTTTTCATAAATCTGGTCCGCGGTCAGACTCGCCACGCATCCAAGCGCAATCATCGCGCCCCACACCATCCGATTGTTTTTGTGATCCAATAATTTCAAGAACTCTTCGGTATACGGCGCAATCAACTCCGGCTCAATATAGCCAATCTCATATAACACCTTTACGCAATCTGAATGAACATTCGTATTCTTATCCCAAAGATGTTCAACCACTTCGTGGATAGCAGCCAAATCCCGCGCCAGGGCAAGCTCTCGCGCCAACTCCTGGTTGGGAACCTCATCCTGGCGACCTTGATAATAGGCGATTTTACTCATTACGTCGGAGGGGGGATTATCACTCACGGTTGTCTCCTTATGAATTCGGGTTTATGGTGGATTCAGCACCGGTTCTACAGCCCACAGCGCATCTACGCCGTAATAAATCTCAGCGCAGTTGTTCATCCAATTATCCGGCGTCCCTTGCAACTCGGCAATCCCATCCAGGCTGTCGAGCGCGCGCACCTTGATCTCTCGCTGCCCTTGCGCGGCCATCTCCCAAATCTGCGCATCGCGCATATCCCACATCTCCGCCCTGAAACGGAACTCCGGAATGCGCGCATAGATCGTCTCGGTGGCAAAGCCCACATGCGCCAGCGCCGCCACCAGCAACGCCAGTGCCGCCAGCTCAGGTGTCTTGCCGCCAATCCATGCCATCAGCCCGCCCAGGATTAAGCCACCGGCAACGATCACGACAGCGATTGCCGGGCTGCCGAGCACATAGGCGCGCATATCCGGGTAAGCCGGCTCAAGCGTCATCGTAGGCGTCGCCAGGAACAACAAAACAACTCCCGCCAGGGTCAACAGCGCCAACCCAGGCACAGCCACCCAGCGAACGAACCGCTGCCGCAAATTCTGCGCCAACCATGCCCCCACCAGGAATCCGCTCGCCCCGGTGGTGATTACCGAAGTGAACCGCGCTGCGAGCAACGCCCGCTCACCAGGGGCCGAAGATTGGGCATAAGCACTGGGTACCATCTCGCAAAACATCAAGAACAAGTGCAGCGCCTGAATCCCAACCAGGTTCAGCGCCAATTGCCAGAAACCCAATCGGGCCGGACGCGCATAACGCAAGAAAGCGGCCCAGCCAAAGGCCGTAAATAGGAGG
Source organism: uncultured Anaerolinea sp. (assembly GCA_964567255.1). GTDB lineage: Bacteria > Chloroflexota > Anaerolineae > Anaerolineales > Anaerolineaceae > Anaerolinea. Next base: position 2,905 of record CAZMMI010000350.1, on the reverse strand, counting down.
AACGTAAAGAACGTCGGCAGGGTCACCCGGTAGACCCAGTGCTGCAAGTAGCGAATCAAGCTGTCCGCGCTGATCGTCAGCACGCCCATCAGCGACTGCGCCTCGGGGTAAATGCTGCCTACCCGCCCGGCATTGACCGGCGAAAAAACCAGCGCGGCAATGCCCAGCAGCGTCCCAACCATCGCCGCGCCTAAAGGCAGCAGAAAACGCTTTCCGACAGGTTGCTTTCGCCCCCAAAAGATGAGCGCCGCCAAAATCCCAACGCCCAACATCCCCGCCTGATACGTCGCCCCGGTCTCAGAAAACCCCGCTGCCAGAAAAGCCAGCAGCACCAACCCAATCACAGCCAGGACGCCCGTTTTCCCCCGGCGGCCTTGCCGGAGGATCCAGGCAGCCAGCCAGACCTGGGTGACCAACGGGGCCAGGTAAGGCAGCATGGCGGCCCGCCAGTAAAGAATCTGCGTGCGGTTGGGCGCCTGATAGAGCGCCAGATAGACCAGGGCGGCGGACAAAGCATAAATCTCCAGCCAGTCCAGGTCCAGCCGCGTCAGGCGCGCAGCCTGACGGAAAAGCGCCATGAACCCTGCCACCCACAACACCACCGCCAGCCCGGGCATCAACCCCACCGTGAAGCGCCCAATCTCCTCGCTGATACCCATCAACAGGGTCAGAGAGTAGCGGTTCGCCGAGTAAGAGCCTACACTAACGTAAGAATTCCATTGGGAGGCAAAAAAGTTATCTCCCATGAGGAAAACCGAGTAGCAGTAATCGTCTTGCAGGTAACGGGCGTATAAACCCGTCCAGACGTAGCCAACCAGAGGAACGGTCAGTGCCAGGCAAACGACGATCAAAATCCAACGATACCAACAAGATGAGGGTTGATTTGCAAACATTCGGCTATTATAAACCCGCTCGTTGGCAGTTACCGCTCAACGGTTTTCAACATTTCCTGCAGCCCGCGCTCAGGCACAGGCACTTCCTCGCGGCGGCGGTCGTCGGTCAGTTCACGCATCGCCCGGTATACGCTCTCATCATCGATTCCATGCGCAGTCAGAAATTCGCGTAGGTTGCCCTCGTTGTAGACCACGTTGTTATAGAAGTAGATGCGCTGAGGCATGGTGCGCGCCACGCTGCCCCACCATCCCGAATCATCCAGGTGGGTGGGCAACTCTTCCTGTTCGGGGGTCAATAGATCCAACACAAACTCCAACACGAGCACCGAAGCAGATGCCGGATTACCCTCCTTCACAGTGCTCAAGATATCTTTTACCAATTCTACGAGCTTGCCCGCTTCATCCAACGCCTCAACCATCTCTTCCGGCATTCCCAACTCTATAAGCACAACTTTAAGCCGCTTAATGGCCTCATCCTTAATAAAACCAAATACCGCGTCAACACCCTCTTCAGCCACATCCTTGACTAATTTTGCCAGGTTAACAGCATACTCGGCGGCAATGGGCTCCAGGCGCATCCGGTCAATGGCCTTCCCTTGCTCTCGGCGCTCAATCCAATCATTCAATCTCCACTCGCTCTCTGGGATTGTGGTCAGGTACCATGTCGCTGGGATCTCGCACTGCGCCCGGCACGTCTCTGGATCTCCCAGCCAATCGATGTAATCCGCCTCCAGCCGCCGGGCAGCCATGCTGGCCCCGGCCTGGGGGTCGTTCTGCCATTCCTCCATCTCCGCTTCCACCGTGCCGGGGATGTACGTTGGCGCGTGCTCCACGGTGTACTCCTCCCCCACGTTCCCGGTCATCATGCTCACGCCGCTGGGTCGTTCTTCCTGTTCGGCGGTCTCGCGCCGCTCGCGCTCCCGGGCCGCAGACCGGTCGGGGCGACCGCGACGGCGGTTGTTACGGGCTTCTTCTTCCCGCGCGCTCTCGATGCTGCGCTGGACGGCGGTGTTGCCCGAACTGCGCTGCATCTCCTCCACCATCTCCACCCCTCGCGAGGAGCCCTCCAGATGTCCAATCGCCACTCCCGGAGATTGCTGCGCCGGGCGGGCTGCGCTTTGCGCTCGCTCGCGCCGGCGATTTTCCTCTGCCCTGCGCTGCAGCCGCCGGCGTTCTTCTTCCGTTACATTCGCCCTGGATCTGCTCATGCTTACGCCCTCCCGCATTATTGCCTCAGTCGAAAGGGGTACTCTCTTTCACTATAGCAAACGAGCAAAGCGGATTCAAGACACTTTCCCGGGTTATAATCGAGCAAAACCTCACCCCCGAAAGGATGCATTATGCGCCTCGAAGACCTCAACTGGATGGACGTGGAAGAATACCTCAAGCAGGACGACCGCTTGATTTTGATCTTAGGCACGATCGAACAGCACGGCTACTTGAGCCTGGCCACCGACGTGCGCATCCCCCAGGTACTGGCGGATGCCGCCAGCAAAAGCACCGGCGTGCTCATCGCCCCGCCCGTCAACTACGGCGTCTCGCCCTACTTCGCCACCTACCCCGGCAGCCTGCCGATCCGCCTGTCTACCTTCCTCGACACCGTTGAAGACATTGTCCGCTCGGCTTACCGCCACGGCTTCCGCCGCATCCTGGTGCTCAACGGGCACAGCGGCAATGACTCGGCCCACATTCGCCTGGTGGAATTGGCCAACGATCTGCCCGGCCTCAAAGTCGCCTGGTACGCCTGGTGGCTATCGCACAGCGTAGAAGAAATAGCCTTGCGCCACGAGCTCAAGCGCTTCCACGCCTCGTGGATGGAAGCCTTCCCCTTCACCCGCGTCACCGAGCTGCCCGAAGGCGAAAAGAACCCGCCCAGCTATCAGGGCCAGCTCAACGCCGCAGAAACCCGCGCTGTGTTCGGCGACGGCGTCTTCGGCGGGCCTTACCAGGTGGCCCCCGAGATCATGGACGAGATATTTACCGCCTGTTTGGAGGATGTGTTACATCTGCTG
>CAZMMI010000349.1:0-4481 GCA_964567255.1 uncultured Anaerolinea sp. | reverse complement strand
GCGCGCAGGTCAGTGTCCAGCTGTTTGCGAGCCTCAAAAATCAGCCGGGCTTCGGCTTCAATCGCGGCTGGCGCGCTCCCTAAATCCTGAGATAGCGCCAGAGCCAACTGGTTCACTAAACCTGCATCTGTCTCTTTGGCATACCGTTGCAGCACCTCAGCCGAAGCATCCAATGGGCTTTGGAGGGTACCCATTTCTTGCAAGATGCCACCGATGTGCTTCTCACTCTGGCGGTTGTTGTGGATCACAGTGGCGATCACATTGGCCATCATGTCGATGAGCAAACGATTTTCGTCTGAGAAATAATTTTCTCGCTTGCTTTCAAATTTCAGCACGCCAATCGGGTCTTCCTCTCCGGAGACTTTAAGAGGTACGCCATAATAGGAGTTGGGCTGGTTACCACCCTGCAGATCATCGTATTTGCCGCGCTTGGCGGTGCCCTGAGCACGCAAAGCAGCTAATGTATCGGCACGGGCTGGATCGCCAGTTTTAGCGATCTTCCCGGTCACGCCCTCGCCCCATTCGTAGAATGCTTTCGCTGCCTTCAACGGTTCCTGATATCCAGAAGCCGCTTCAATCACCAGTCGCTTATTGCTTTCATCAACCAGGTAAAGCGAAGCGGCATCGGTGACAAACATCAGGGAGATGGTATCGACGATCTTTTGGAACCAGGTCTGCTGGTTCACCTGCGCCCCAGGTGTCAACACGAGCGACAGGCGGCGGATGTTCATGCTGAAGTCAGCCAGCTTCTGCTCACTGATCTGGGCGTTGTACACAACGGTGGCGATAACATTGCCCATCATGGTAATTAGCAGTACTTCTTCCTCGGTGAACGGGCGCTGCTCCAATCGCTCCACCTTGAGCACGCCAATGGGGCGCTTTTCGCCCTCAACGCTGAGTGGCATGCCATAGAACGAATTGGGTTGCAAACTATCTTGCAAATCGTCAAAGTTGCCGCGGTTGCTGCCACCTTTTTCGCGCAGTTCGCGCAAAGAGTCGGCCTTAAATGGGCGGTTATCTGCTGCGATGCGACCGGTAACGCCCTTGCCCCACTGGTATTCAGGTTTGGGGTTAGCAGACATCAGCTTTTCTTGATAACCAGAGGCCGCCTGAATGGTGAGTTTTTCGCGCTTTTCATCCGCCAGGAAGAGCGAAGCCGCATCTACACCAATCACGTCGATGATCTTCTTCACAATGTCTGTCATCAGCTTCTGGCGGTCCTGGCTGCCAACCAACACTGTGGACATATCCTGAAGGTTATTCGAGAGATTGGCCAGTTTTTGTTCGGTGATCTGGGCGTTGTAAACCACGGTGGCGATCACTTTGCCCATCATGGTGATCAACAGCACATCTTCTTCAGTGAAGGGATGCTGTTCGATTTGCCCTTCGTGTGAACTATTCGGATCAGCCGGCGGTTTGAACTTTAACCGTTCCACCTTTAACACGCCAATGGGGCGCTTTTCACCTTCAACGCTGAGCGGCATTCCATAGAAGAATTCTGGCTGCCGCCCATCCTGCAAGGAGTCATAATTTCCTTGCGTGCTACCACCGCCTTTTTCACGCAGTTCGCGCAATGAGTCGGCTTTGAATGGGCGATCATCTGCGGCAATACGCCCGGTGACACCCTTGCCCCACAGGTAAAATGGCTGCGGATTGGCATCCATCAGCTTCTTTTGATAACCGGAGGCGGCCTGGATGGTGAGTTTTTCCCGTTTCGCATCCGCCAGGAACAGCGAAGCCGCGTCCACGCCAATCACATCGGAGATTTTTTCCACGATGTTGGTCATCAGCTTCTGCCGGTCCTGGCTGGCAACCAGTACCCCATACAGGTCGGTGAGTTTACGGCTAAAATCGAGCAATATCTGCCGAATCCCCTCGATGTCACGGATGCGCTTTTGGTCACGCTCCTGATACCAGGTCGATGAAGCCAAAGAGAGTGCGGCCTGCGGGCTCAAATACTTTTCCATCACCTGTTGGTGATCGTGGCGGAAGCGAGCCGGTTCACTGTGCACCAATACCAGAACACCACTCGCAGATTTAGAGGGAGCCTCGGTTGAAGGATCCATTAACGGGATGGCCATCAGTGAGCGGTAGACTCTCCGGCCGTTCTTCATGCGGGGCGCGCCAATCCAGTCAACGAGTGAAAGGGGGAGGCCCGTGTCAAAGGTGTTTTGGGCAATGGCTTCCACGCCTGGCGCGTCATCGGGAGGGGAGATTAACTCCAGCTTGTCCCCCTGTTTGAAGTACAACCAAACGTGTTCTGCTTCAGTCAGCTTCAGCGCCCATTCGGTAACCAGATCTACCACCGTTTTAAACGATCGAGCTGCCATGAATTCGTTGGCCATGCTAGAAATATCATCCAGCTCTTTTGCCCCCAACAGGTTGTACCAACGCTGCCCAAACGAACTCGTGAGGGCTGTCAGGGCCATGACCTGCCAATCGTTATCCTCGCTTTTCGGCTTTTTCTTAAACAGTACATCCACCCGTCCGAGAAGGTGGCCATGTGCCACAATCGGAACTGACTTGCCATCCACCCAACCTTCTTGTTTGGCAAAACTGTGCTCTTCCAGACCCTTTATGGGTTGGCAAGTTCCATTTAGGTCGGCATCGCCTACGCTGCCCCAAAGGTTCAGTGTGTTTTGATTTAGCAGGCGATTCACCTGCTCCATATCGGGCTTTGCCTTGCGTTGGCTGTAATCCAAACTAGGTTCCAAGGCTTCTAATCGAGATCCTTCACCGATTTCCCAGACGTAAACTGCGTCACATTCCAGTACACCGCGGATAATGCGTCCAACCTGGCGGAGGATGCTGCCCTTTTCCCGCATGCCCAACCCTGGCAAGCTGTCAATTTCCAGGATGGCTTGTAGCAAGCGAGCGTCGCGATTTAGGTTTAATTTTTGACCGTCGTAAAGGGCAACCCGCGAGCTATCGAGGGCTTTTTCATAGAGATCCAAGTAATCGCTAACGGGCTGGCCCCAATTAAAGCGCTGGCGCATATTGATCAACTGAATGTTGCGCCAGGCCGTCTGGGCCGGATTGTGGTAGACCTCGAGGGCACTCACGACTGCCTTCAGAAATGCTTCGGGCCTATACTCATAGAACTTAAATCCAATGCCTATCCCCGAACCTTCTTTGACACGGATACCAGGCTGATATTGGGTAACCGATTCGCATAAAGCCCCGGTGTGGTAGACCAACGGAACCGCGCCATAGCGCATGCTGATCAACTGGTTGATTCCGCTGGGCGATTCTTTGGCCGGCATCAAGAACAAGTCACAGCCGGCGAAGATTTGCCGGGCCAAACTTTCATCGTATGAGAATCGACTCTTGATCCAGGGGCGGACTGGATCTTGCTCTTCTTCCCACTTGCGGAGTAAGTCGCGCGTTTCTGTAACACCAGAATCGGCCAAGATGACCAACTGGAAGTCCTTCAACTCGCTGCGATTATCATAAAGTGCCTGAAGCAGTTCATAGCCATTATTGGGGATCAGCCGGCTGACCATCGCCAGCAGAGGGATATTTTCGTTTTGGGCGAAGCCGAGCAGTTCCTGCAAGGCCAATTTATTCTTGACACGTTCTTTCAATGTTGAAGGCGTAAAATGAGCGACAATACGCGGATCACCGCGGGCCGGGTCATAATCATCTTCATCTATACCGTTGCGTATCCCAACCAGGTCGCCATCAGCCAGGCGTTTTTCCAGAATCGGTTTTAAGACCAGCGCAGGTTCGGGAAGCGGATTGCGGTTACCCAGTGGGTTGGTGATTTGATTCTCATTGTCGAACTGTGGATCGTCAAAATGCGGATTGACCGTTACTACTTTATCTGAGAATAAAATACCGCGCCCCAAGAAATTCACCTGCTCATCTTTTTCGCCAATTTCAGGGTAGATACCGTCCTGATCTTGTCGAGCTAATTGAAGGGAACGGCTGCCAAAAATCCCTTGACGGCGGATGTTATGAATGGTCAGCACAAAACGAGTCTTTTCAAAGCGCTTATCCTGCGCCGCCAGAGTCTGTAGCCAGCTTGGCATTAAACCAGCTGCCCAATCGAAACCCTGGATAATATCAGGGATCCATTCTTCCGGTTCATTCTTTTGGAAATCCGGGTGTGCTACCGCATGGAGTGCAGCCAGGCCGAAGAAAATGAAGCGCTCATAGTCATCAGGATAGTTGTAAAGGTTGTCACGGCCAAAATAGAAGTCCTGATCGACAAAATAAGTGACTGGCAAAGCAGGACTTTTGAGGATATTCGCGAGGCGATAATAAGCTCTTGGTTTCGTTTGACCTTCAACGTATTGGCTCAGGTCACCTAAGTCTACTTGTAGTTCTTTAATTACCGTCTCAAGAGATGGCGGCTCGCTCAAGATCGAACGGTAGCGCGGTACGATGATACGGGCGTCATGAGCCTGATTGTTCAGTTCTTTGGCGAAACCATAGACCACATCCGCCAGGCTGCCAATCTTAAAATATGGAATCGTTTC
>CAZMMI010000348.1:0-4484 GCA_964567255.1 uncultured Anaerolinea sp. | reverse complement strand
GCGCCGAACCGTTTTCTGTTTTTTTGATATTTTACTCGCTGATGAGGGTCAGGTTGCCGACGCCGATGTTGACTTCGATGCGCAGGAGAGGGCCTTCGCCATCGGTGCGATATTCACCGTTGCGGACGTTCCAGGTGCCCTGGGGCGAGACGTTCTTCAAGCCGCCATCCACGATGATGCGCGCGGCGGTGGTGGGCGGAACGATGATGGTGAAATTGCCCAACCCACCGTCGATATACACGCGGGCGTCATCCTGCAAGGGGCCGGTGAAGTCGAGGGTGTAATTGCCCGCGCCGCCCTGGAAGGTCATTTCGTCAAAGTTGGCATATCCCAGGCCTTCCAGCTTGATGGAGGACGCGCCGGTTTCGTAGGTGAAGCGGTCCATTCGCACGGGGTTGGGGGCTGTGAAAACTACATTGTTCGAGCTGGCGCCGTCTGTGATGCGCAGGCCGGTCAACGAGAGGCCGGTTAGATCCAAATCGCTTTCATAGGCTCCGGCTTCGATGGTCAGGTCGATGGGCATGGCGCCCAGGCGCAGATCCCACTGGTTGACCAAGTTACCGGCTTTGCCGAAGGTGAAATTCTTCATGTCACCCTGGCTGATGCGAATCTCGCTGCCGTCGTGAACGATTTCAGGTTTCCAGGCCACCACGTTATATTCCACCGTGCCTTCGACCAGGTTCTGTGCACCGCTCTGGATGTTCAGTTCGCCCGCGCCCATGTTGATGATCAACTCGGCGGGAGATTCAGCGGGGGCAGCCTCGTTGATTTCAACGATCTCGGCAGGGCCGGTTTCTTCCTCTTTGGGCATGTTGACGGTGACCGAGCAGGCCAGAGAGACCATGACAAATACTGTAATAACCAAAAGAATTCGTTTCATATGTTACTCACTTTCAATGCTTTAGATGCAAGGTAACTGCTCAGAGGGTGAGGAAAGCTCCCGAATTTGAGGTGTGTGGGGGGTGCGAAGCCCCCCCACACACCTCAAATTCGGGCCTCTTCCACCTCTGGCTGAGTAGTTACGATGCAAGTTTCATTCTAGGCCGTGGTCGGAGTGGGGCGGTTCCACGTCGATAACCTCAATGGGAGCCGGCGCGGCCTGGACAGGGGGCGGATAGGTCTGGGTGCCAAAGCGGGTGAGGATGACCGAACCGAGGCCCACGACGGAGATGAGGAAGGGCAGGATCCAACCGATACAGACGATGCCGCTGAGGAGGGCGGTGACCAGGGCAAGGGCCAGGGTGCCGATTCCGGCGCACAAGGGCGCGCTCCAGGATTGATTGAGCATGCGCCCGATGCGCTCGCCCACCACCGCACCGGCAACCAGCCAGCCAAACACCAGGGCGATGCCCAGTCCGAGCAGGCCCAGCAAGCTGACCGGGGCCAGGACGATGGTGATTGCCAACACAGCGAAGAGGACGGGCAGGACGATGAGGGTGAGCAGACCCAGGCCTCCGGCCAGGATGGGCTGGGATGACAGCGTGTCACCGGCGCGCTCCATGGGGCGCTGGGCAAAGAGAGAAACCAGCACAGCCAGAGCGGCCACCGCGAAGGCCTGGAAGATGCGCCAGAAGAAGTTGGCCACCCAGCGGCCCGCATCCACTGCCGGCGTGACGATATCGGGGATGTTAATGTCCCCGGCCTCGCCGGAGATCTCTCCGTCAATCAGTGATCCGCTGGCCCGGCTGAGGTTGGCTCCCACGGTAGCGACATCTCCATGAATGATGGCTTTGGAGCCCAGCGTGACCACCCCGCCCATTGCGGAAATATCGCCGTTGACGACGCCGTTGATGGAAAGCGAGCCGCCCATGACGGCAATGTTGCCGTTGAGCGTGGAGCCTTCCTCCAACACCGCTGAACCGCCTGCGACGGTAATATCTTGATTGAGCGTTTCGCCTGATTTGAGGCGGAAGCTCTGACCGACCACCAACCCATCACGGGAAGAACTGGACGGAGAACACCCTGCCAGCAGGACCAGCGCCAGGAAGACGGTCAAAACAATTGAAAGTGAAGTCAGGCGTTTCATTTGTTAATCACCCCTACCAGTGAAGTTCGCCAGATGGCAAAAACCCAAAGCAATACCAGGAAGCAGAACGTGATGCCGACGGTGATCCACACGGTGAGGTTCAGCGAGAAGGGCGTGAACTGCATCCAGGTGGATACCAGGCTGCGGGTGGTTTCAGCGGCGCTGACCGTTGTGGAAAGCAAGGTGACGACGGATTGAACCCACTCGGCTGTGGTGGAGAAAAAGAAGGCATAGATCATGAAGCCGGCAAAGACAGCGGCCGCGCTGCTGCCGAAGGCGATGAACACCCTCCAGGCTTGCTTGCGCTGTTCGCGCACGCGGCGTTCGGCGATTCCGGCCTGGAAGCGGCGAGAGAATCCGGGTCTGGGCGCAACCATCGGCGCGGCGCGCATCTCCAGTTGGACCTCTTGCCACTTTGCCTCGAGGCGGCGGCAGTCTGCGCAGCGCTCGAGGTGCTGCTGCATGGTCTGCTGCTCTTCCTCTGACAGGCTCCGCCGGTCTTCAAGGAGCCAGGTTTCAAAGGGCTGGTGACTCATTTTTTCTCCTTTCCGCAAGTGAAGCGGTGGATTGAGATTCCCAGGAGAGGGCCAGTTCTTTGCGCGCGCGGTGCAGTCTGGATTTGACGGCGCTGACGGTGAGTTGCAAAGTCTTGGCAATCTCCTCTTCCGAGAACTCATACCAATAACGTAAGATAATTGCGGCCCGGTCTTGAGGTCCAAGGCGCGACAGCAAAGATTGGAGCTGGCCTTTTTCCTCGAGTTGGGCGAAGACCCTTTCGGGATTGGGAGCGGGATCGGGCGCATCCTCGTCGGGCATGAGCTCCAGCGCCAGGGTAGGCAGGTGGCGTTTGCGCTGCTGGTCGATGCAGTAATGCGCGGCGATGGAGAGTAACCAGGTGGCGAAGGGCCGCTGCTGGTCGTAGCGACGCAGGTGTTGATAGGCCCGCCAGAAGGTCTCTTGGGCTGCGTCCTCCGCCTCTTGGGCCTGCCCCAACATGCGGTAACACAGATTGAAGACCGGTCTCTGGTAGGTCTCAACAATCCTGGTAAAAGCTTCTTCGTCGCCTTGGATGGCCTGCCGGAGCACGGCCGCATCGAGGTTGATCACCAATCGCTCCTCTTGATCTGTCTATAACCATTTACGGAGGAATGCGTAAAAGGTTGCAAAATGATTATATCGCGCAAAGGGTGCTGCGTTCCGGAGATCAGAATTTTTCCACGAATTTCACAAATTTCACGAATGGTAAGAGGGAAGGGATTCATCCGCGAATTGCCCTGGCAAGGCCAGGGTGTACACGAATTGACACAGATCAAAGAAGGGTTACACTTTTGACGGCTGACGGCTGACGGCTGACGACTGACGACTGACGGCTGACGGCTGACGGCTTCTTTCTCAACAGGCGGTATAATACATTTTGTCCCGACCTTCTCTCTCAAAGGATATTCCCCATGAACTTTGAACGCCCTCACCGCCGTTTGAACTTGCTGACCGGACAATGGGTGCTGGTGTCGCCGCACCGGGCACGCCGCCCCTGGCTGGGACAGGTGGAAAAGATTCCCCCGGCGAAGCTGCCGCATTACGAGCCAACCTGCTACCTGTGCCCCGGCAATCAGCGTTCGGTGGGTGTGCAAAACCCGCCCTACACGGGCACGTTTGTGTTCGACAACGATTTTGCCGCGCTGCTGCTGCCCGAGGCGGGTGGCGAGGATGCCGGTACGGGCAGCCCCTTGCTGGTGGCGGAGGAAGAAGCGGGCATCTGCCGGGTGATTTGCTTCTCGCCGCGCCACGACCTTTCACTGCCGCTGATGGAACCGGCGGACGTGGAGGCGGTGGTGCGTACCTGGACGGAGCAAACAGTGGAATTGGGGGCCAAAGACTTCGTGAATTACGTGCAGATTTTTGAGAACAACGGGGCCATGATGGGGGCCTCGAATCCACATCCGCACAGCCAGGTGTGGGCCATTGGGCACATCCCCAACGAGCCCGCCGCCGAGCTGGCCCGCCAGGGCGATTACCTCCGCGAGCACGGCTCGTGCCTGCTGTGCGACTATGTGGCCGAGGAGCGCAAGCTGGGCGAGCGGGTAGTGGTGGAGAACGAGCATTTCACGGCCCTGGTGCCCTTCTGGGCGGTGTGGCCGTTTGAGATTTTGCTGGTGGCCAACCAGCACTGCGGCTCGCTGCCCGATCTAACCGCCGGGCAGGTGAGCGGGCTGGCGGACATCCTCCAAAAGCTGACCGTGCGCTACGACAACCTGTTCGAGACGCCTTTCTCGTATTCGATGGGCTTCCACCAGGCGCCGACCGACGGCAAAGCCTACCCGGGGCAGCACTTCCACGCCCATTACTACCCGCCGCTGCTGCGCTCGGCCACGGTGCGCAAGTTCATGGTGGGTTTCGAGATGCTGGGCATGCCGCAGCGCGACCTGACCCCCGAGACAGCCGCCCAGCGCCTGCGCGA
>CAZMMI010000347.1:0-4522 GCA_964567255.1 uncultured Anaerolinea sp. | reverse complement strand
GCTTCCAGCCTCTTCCCCGTTTGCATAATCCAATAATCTACGATATGATTTATTCATCAATATCGGTCTGCCTTTCCCGGAGGGTCACTTATGGATTCCTATCCTGCTCAACAATTCGCGCCCCCGCCTGCGGCTCCTCCCGCCGCCCCGCCCAAAAAGTCGAACCGGCTGCTCATCACCTGCGGCATCATCGCCGCGGTACTGGTCTGCCTGGGGAGCATCGGCGTAGGCGCCTTCTTCCTGCTCAACGGTTCAGGCGGTGAATCGGCTGATCTGGGCGTAGCCGTCAACGCGCCGCCCCCACTGTACCAGGACCAGGAGTATAAAATCTCGGTGCGTCTCAGCAATAACGGTGACAGTTCGTTAGAGGTCAGCGAGCTGCGCATGCCCAAGAGTATTTTCGAGTCTTCCACCCTGCGCAGCGTCAGCCCTGCTGCCACCGGCACCGCCGACTACGACGAGCAAATCGGTTACAAGTTCGATCTCTCCCTGGACGCGGGTCAGAGCGAGACCATTACCTTCACGCTTGACTCCACTTCCGCCGGCGACTTTTCCGGCGAAGTTACCGCCCTCACCGGGCGCAAAACCGCCTCTGCCGGGGTGCGTATTTTGGTCAACCAGGGGCAGGCCTCCGCGCCTGATGTCCCCGCTGCCACGCTCGCCCCAGCCGCCACGCTGGCTCCCGCCGATCTCGGCGCCATCCCCTATCAAGCCGTGGTCCAAATCATTGCCATCGTAGAATATGACGGCGAGGTTGGTACCGGCTGGACCGGCTCCGGCTCGATCATTTCCCCCGACGGCCTCATCCTCACCAACGCCCATGTGGTCATGTCCGACCGCTACTACACCGTCAAGAACCTGCTGGTAGCCATGACGGTGGCCCCCGACTCTCCGCCGGAAGTGCGCTATGAGATGGAACTCTTCCAGGTGGACGAAGCCATGGACATCGCTGTTGGCAGAATCACCAAGGACGCCGATGGCAACCCCATTGACACCTCCACACTCAACCTGCCCACCGTTCCATTGGGCAGTTCCGACAGCCTCAGCCTGGGTGACAACATCACCATCATCGGCTATCCCGGCATCGGCGGCGAGACCATCACCCTCACCCGCGGCGAGGTCTCCGGATTCACCGCCGAAGACCCCTATGGCAACCGCGCCTTCATCAAAACCTCAGCCACCATTGCCGGCGGTAACAGCGGCGGCCTGGCCGCCAACGCCGACGGCGAGTTGATCGGCGTGCCCACCCAACTCGGCTACGGCGGCGACGACCAGTATGTAGACTGCCGCGTGCTCACCGACACCAACCGCGACGGGTACGTGGATGAAAACGACAACTGCGTCCCCACCGGCGGCTTCATCAACGCCCTGCGCCCGCTCACCCTGGCCCAGCCTTACATCGATGCCGCCCGGCGCGGTGAGGTCAACATCCAAACCGGTGTCGCCTCGGCTCCGCAAGAAGAAATGCCCACCGAAGAAAATATCCTCTTCAGCGACGACTTTTCCACCACCGGCACCTGGCCTGATGAAGTGCTCAACACCGGTTCCGTAGGCTATTCCTCCGACGGCTACTACTACATCCAGGTAGACGATGCCAACCAGGTCATTTGGAGCGTACCCAACGGCACCTATGATGATGTGGTGGTTCAGGTTGATCTTTCCGTCATCCAGGGCTCCGGTGAAAGCGAATACGGCATCGTCTGCCGCATGGTGGATGGTGAAAACTACTACACCCTCGAAATTTCCGAAGACGGCTACTTCTCCATCTGGAAGCAGCAGTACGGCGAATGGACCGCCCTCTATGACTGGACCTCGACCGGCGACGCTTATTCCAGCGATCAAAGCGCCACCCTCTACGCTGGGTGCATTGACGATGAATTAACCGTGGCCGTCAACGACACGGTTTTGGCCTCTGTCACAGACACTTCTTTCTCGTCTGGGCAGGTTGGCTTGTTTGTCGGGACCTTTGACAACCCCGGCGCTACTGTCGGATTTGACAATTTCATCATATACGGACCCTAAACATGAGCGATAAAGAATTCTTCATTGGGCGGACTGCCGCCGCCACCCCCGAAAATGTATTTTACGACCCCGACGATTTCACCACCCACGGCGTCATCGTCGGTATGACCGGGTCAGGCAAGACCGGTCTGTTAATCGGCCTCCTCGAAGAAGCCGCCCTCAAAGGCCTGCCCGCCATCATCATCGACCCCAAAGGCGACCTGACCAACCTGCTCCTGCACTTCCCCGACCTGCTCCCGGCCAGCTTTGAGCCGTGGATCGACCCGGAGGCCGCCCGTCGCGAAAACATGACCGTTCCGCAGTTGGCCGAAAAGACCGCCGCCAACTGGCAAAAGGGTCTGGCGGGTTACGAACTGGGCCACGACCAACTGTTGGCCCTCAAGAACGCCGTCGACTATGTGGTGTATACGCCGGGTTCGAATACCGGCGAACCGGTCAATTTGCTGGCCTCCTTCGCTCCACCTGCCGGTCTCACCTGGGCCGAGCACCGCGAGATTTTGCGCGAGCGCGTCTCCAGCACCGTCACCGCTTTGCTCAGCCTGATCGGTCTCAAAGACATTGACCCGCTGCGCTCCCGCGAACATATCCTGGTCAGCAACATCATCGAGACTGCCTGGAGCAAGGGCGCCGCGCTGGACCTGACCGAGTTGATTATGCAGGTGCAGACCCCGCCCTTCGAGCGCCTGGGAGCCTTCCCGGTAGATAATTTCTTCCCCGAAAAAGACCGCTTTGAATTGGCCATTTTGCTCAACAACTTCCTGGCCTCGCCCTCCTTCCAATCCTGGACCGAAGGCCAGACCCTGGACGCCCAATCTTTCTTTTACACTCCCTCTGGCAAGCCCCGTTTTAGCATCTTCTACTTGGCCCACCTGGACGAGACCGAGCGCATGTTCTTCGTCACTCTCCTCCTGGCAGCGGTCGAATCCTGGATGCGCGCGCAGCGCGGCAGCCCCGGTTTGCGCGCCCTGGTAGCCTTTGACGAAATCGTCGGTTACCTGCCTCCCATCGCCAATCCGCCCTCGCGCCCTGTTTTGCTGCGTTTGCTCAAGCAGGCTCGCGCCTTTGGCGTCGGCTTACTCCTGGCCACCCAAAACCCGGTCGATATCGACTACAAAGGCCTCTCCAACGCGGGCACCTGGTTTGTGGGCCGGCTGCAAACCGATCAAGACAAAGCCCGCCTCCTGGATGGCTTGCAATCCATCGAAGGCGGTGTCGATCGGCCCACCTACGAGAAGATCATCTCCGCGCTCAAGCCGCGCTCCTTCCTCTTGCACAATGTTCATCACCGTGGCACAGCGCCCATCTTCTCCACGCGCTGGTGCCTCAATTATCTGGCCGGCCCGCTGGCCCGCGTGCAGTTGCCCGCCCTCAAGCTGCTTGGCTCTGCGCCCGATGAGGTCCCCGCGGCAAATTCGTATGCCTCGGCCCCCTCGCAGCCGACCATAGCCGCAGCGGTCACTCAGGCAGCCCCTGCCGCCCAAGCCGCTGTTCAGGCAGCACCCACGCCAGAGGGTCCCCTCGGCAGCGCCACCCGCACGCCCCCCTCCCCGCCCGCGGGAACCAAAGTGCTCTATCTTTCACCCGAAATGAGCCTTTCTCAGGCGCTGGGCCGCATCAGCACCAGCATGGCAGGCCCAGTTCAACCCCAGGGCTTGCT
This sequence comes from uncultured Anaerolinea sp., assembly GCA_964567255.1. Taxonomy (GTDB): domain Bacteria; phylum Chloroflexota; class Anaerolineae; order Anaerolineales; family Anaerolineaceae; genus Anaerolinea. Next base: position 843 of record CAZMMI010000347.1, on the reverse strand, counting down.
CTATGTGCCTACCTTGCTGTTCCAGGCCGACGTGCGGTATTCCAACCGCAAATACAATCTGGATTTCGACAAACGGGTGACCGCGCTGCTCACCGAATTAAACGGCGTGCGCGCCGATTGGGATAAATCTCAGCGCGAAGCCATCGACCCTAGCCGGGTGGACTCGCAGCCCTTGCCAGATGCGCGCTTCTTGCCACTGCCGTCCTGGTTGAGTGGCTCGAAAAATGCTGCCGCCCTGGAAAAAGAATTCCTCGACTGGGTCTACCGCACCGCCGGCCTGACTCTCTTCGCGCATGATGGCCTCAAAATCTACTCTTCCCCGGACGACACCCAGGTCACCTTCCGCAAGAAATGCGAAGAAGCTGCTCGCTTGCAACTGCGTGACCAGCAAGCCAAGCTCGACTCCACCTTCAACACCCGCCTGACCACCCTCAAACGCAAGATTGAGAAACAGCAGTCGATGGTGGATAAATACGAGAATGAGGTCAGCCGCCGGCGTATGGAAGAGCTGGGCAGTGCTGCCGAGCTAGCCATCAGCCTGTTCTCCAAGCGCAAGAAGAGCATTTCCAGCTCGCTCAGCAAGGGGCGCATGACCTCGCAGGCCAAAGAGAACCTGGAAGCCGCCGGCGACCTGCTCAAGTCCCTGCAGGAGGAAATGACCGCTCTGCAAAGCGAAAAAGACGCCGCTGCCGCCCGCCTGCAGGATCAATGGGCGCAGACGGTTGGCGACTTCACCGAGGTCACCATCAACCCCCTTCGCAAGGACATTTATATAGAACTGTCCGGCCTGGCCTGGATGCCGGTCTACGTGGTGCAGGCCGAAGGCCGCACCTTCCAGGCCCC
>CAZMMI010000346.1:0-4526 GCA_964567255.1 uncultured Anaerolinea sp. | reverse complement strand
CTTGTAAGGGTTGAATTCGGAAACAAAGGTTGGCCGATTAAATCGACCGATGGTGATTAATATACCACACTACGAGTGTTTGGATAGCAGGGTTCATTGGGGCTCATTGGGAATTGGCGTGGTGGAACCCGCATTTAGGGGTGTGTGAGTGGCTTCGCCACTCACACACCCCTAAATGCGGCACCTACCACGGCAACTCCTAGAGAGCCTTCGTTGGGAATCGGCGTGATGGAGGCATTTGGCGCGAATACGGAAGATTGTGACATTTGTCACTATTCAAGCGCTTTCGATCGTTGTAATATATTGATATAACAAACTGTAACATTCTATAACAACATGGTAGATTTACTCACCGTCCGTCAAGTTCAAGATATTCTTCAGGTCGACCGCATCACCATTTACCGGATGCTGCAGGACGGCCGTTTGCGCGGTTCCAAGATCGGCCAACAGTGGCGCTTTACCCGCCACGAGGTGGAGCGGCTGATCAAAACCGACGCCCCTGTGACGGCTCCTGCCGCAGAAAGCGACGGCACCCTGCCGGTGCACTGCATCCAGACCGTTCAGGACCTGTTCTCCAACGTCAGCCGGTTGGGCGCGGTGGTGGTAGACCTGAATGGGCGTCCGGTGACGCAGATGAGCAACCCATGCGCGTTATGCAGCCTGGTGCTCAGCACGCCGGGCGGGCAAGCAGCCTGCCGGGCCTGTTGGTCTGAAGCCGGACCGGCACGCAAATCGCTCACCTGCCACGCCGGTTTGAGTTATCTGACCGCCCCGGTGATGGATGGCGATGAGCACCTGTTGACCTTTTTAGTAGGCGGCTTTTATGTTGGGCCGCAGAATTCTGCCGAACAGGAACGGCTCCTGGTGAACCTGGCAGCGACAACCGGATTAGCGCTTGATGACTTGCGCAACGCGGCCAAATTGGCGCCGGTGGTGACCGAAGATCACCGTGAAGAGGTTGAAAGCTGGCCCCAGCAAGCCGTCAACGCGGTGGAAAGCATTTTGAAGGAACGCACCCACTTCATTGAGCGGCTTCAGAAAATTGCAAATTTAACTCAGCTAGCGTAAGGATAGCTTCTTGGAAGGAGTAGGACGATGAAAAAGTTGTTGGTTTTGGGCGCGGGCAGCGCCGGCACAATGATTGCTAACCGTATGAACCGTATGCTGAACCGCAACGAATGGAAAATCACCATTGTTGATCCCTCTCCGGTTCACTACTACCAGCCCGGTTTCTTGTTCATGCCTTTCGGCATTTACGAGAAGAAAGATGCGGTTCAGCCGCGCAAGAAATACTTGCCATCGGGCGTGGAATATATCCAGGAGTCGGTTGAGATCATCGACCACGACCACAATAAAGTACGCCTTTCGAGTGGCACAATCCTGGATTACGACTTCCTGGTTATTGCCACCGGCGCCGATATCCACCCCGAAGAGACCCCCGGCCTGGCGGAGCACGAATGGGGAAAATCTATTCAAACCTTCTACTCCTTTGAAGGGGCCGCCACTTTGGCAGACAAACTGCGCACCTGGGAAGGTGGGCGCCTGGTAGTGAATGTGGTTGAAAACCCGATCAAATGCCCGGTGGCCCCCCTGGAGTTCCTCTTCCTGGCTGACTGGTTCTTCACTCAGCGCGGGATCCGCGACCGGGTTGAATTGATTTATGCCACCCCGCTCCCGGGTGCTTTCACCAAGCCCATCGCCGCAAAGTTGCTGGGCGAGCTGCTGGAATCTCGGCGCATCACGGTGGAGCCGGAGTTCATGATTGAACGCGCCGAGCCGGATGAGAAGAAGATCGTGTCTTATGACGAGCGCGAGGTGCCCTACGATCTGCTGGTCAGCATCCCCCTGAACAAAGGCGCCGATGTGGTTGGGAAATCGGGCCTGGGCGATGAACTCAACTTCTCTCCGGTCAACAAACACACCTTCCTCTCTGATCACAAAGATAATATCTTCGTCTTGGGGGATGCGTCGAACGCCCCGGCATCCAAGGCCGGTTCCGTGGCTCACTTTGCTATCGATTTGTGGGGAGAGAATTTTATCCACTACACCCAGGGCAAGGAGTTGAAACCCGAATTTGACGGGCACGCGAATTGCTTTGTGGAGACCGGTTTCGGCAAAGGAATGCTCATCGACTTCAACTATACCCAGGAACCTTTGCCCGGCACCTACCCCCTTCCGGTACTTGGCCCCATGAAATTACTGGGCGAATCTCGCCTCAATCACATGGGCAAGCTGGCCTTCCGCTGGATGTATTGGAATATCCTCATGCGCGGCCTGGGCATGCCCCTACCGCCCACCATGCAAATGACCGGCAAGCGTTTACCGAAGTAAAAGCACCGGCTTGAATTTTCGTATTTCACTTCTGTTTGTAATTTGGAGGAACCAATGGCAACCAAGACAATTTCTGGGAAGACCGTTCAGGTCAACGATGAAGGCTTCATGACCAATCCCGCCGAGTGGGACAAGGACATCGCTATTGAATTGGCGAAAGAAGAAGGAATCGCCGAATTGACCGATGCGCACTGGAAGGTGATCGAATACTGCCGCGCCGAAGGCGCTAAGTCCGGCAAAGCCCCTACCCTGCGCCAGATCACGACCGGCACAGGCATTTCGACCAAAGAACTCTTCGGCCTGTACCCCAAGGGCCCGGCGAAGAAGGTGGCGCGCATTTCCGGCCTGGGAAAACCCGAAGGCTGCGTTTAGTCTGATCTGCGATTGAGGAGAAACCGAAAATGGAAGAAACTCGCAAAGTAGCGTTTATCTGCTCGAAGGGCAACCTGGATATGGCTTACCCCGCCCTGGTGATGGGCTGGGCCGCCCTGGGCAACGGCATTGACGTGACCATCTTTTTCACCTTTTGGGGCATGGACCTCATCAACAAGGCCCGCGTCGATCATCTAGAAATCCCGCCGCTGGCCAATGCCAGCATGAAGATGAACATGATGGGCGTACCCGGTTATATCGGCATTCCCCAGATCCTGGGCGTGCTGCCCGGCATGACCCCCTTCGCCACCGCTCTGATGAAGAGCAAGATGAAGAAGTTGGGCGTGCCCCCGGTGCGCGAGTATCTGGAAATGATGGTGGATGGCGGCGCCAAGTTGTATGCCTGCAAGATGTCCGTCGATATGTTCGACCTGAAGAAGGAAGATTTCATCGACGGCGTGGAAGACATTGTGACCGCCGGTGACTTCATGGACATGACCGAAGGCGCGCAAATTATCTTTATCTAATCTCTGGCGTAGCTACTCCGTGTGAGGTGAAAGAGGCCCGAAATTGACGTAATGGCGGGTGCTTCGCACCCGCCATTACGTCAATTTCGGGAACTTTCCTCACCCTCTGCGCAACAACTCCTTGCCCCGAATTTGAGGGAATGCAGGGCAAAAACGATCGCTGTGGTTCAATCCACAGCGATCGTTTGCATTTCAAGGACCCGGAAATAGAACGGCAACTTACCGATCCAAGCGGATCACCACCCAATCGTTGATATGGCGCTGCTCAATGAAGCGCAGCCCCTTGGCCTGGGCCGCCTCGATCACTCCTTGCGCCTGGGTGTCCAGGATGCCCGACAGCACCAGCGTGCCGCCCGGCTCGGTCAGGTCGGCCAGCCCGGCATCGAACAGGCGGATGATGACCGGAGCCAGGATGTTGGCCAGCACCAGGGGAGCCTGCTTGAGGCTGAACTGCCCGGCCAGGATTTCGCTCACCGAACCCAGCCCGGTTTCCATGTTTTCCAGCACCTCATTGGCGGCGGCGTTCTCTTTGGTCGAGATGATGGCGGCGTTGTCGATATCCACCGCCAGGGCGTGGCTGGCGCCCAGTTTGAGCGCCCCGATCGACAAAATCCCCGAGCCGCAGCCCACATCAATGACCGCTTTGCCCGGCTGGACGGTATCCTCCAGCATCTCCATGCACAACTGCGTGGTGGGATGCGTGCCCGTGCCAAAAGCCATGCTCGGGTCAATCTTGACTGCCAGACGCTTTTCGCCCGGCTCCAGCGGGATCCAGATGGGCTGAATCAACAGGCGTTTACCGATGATGATGGGCTTGTAGTGCTGCTTCCAGGCGGCCATCCAATCTTCATCCTGAATGGTCTTATAAGACGGTTCGGGCAACGGCTGGATGCGCCCCAGGTACCACAGGCCTTCAGCCACTTTTTGGCGGGTTTCTTCGATTTGCTCATCAATGGCGATGTAACCGTAGACGCGCACCGGCCCGTAGGGCGTGCCCTCGTCCTCGGCGTCGTTGTAGCGCACGTTGCTTTCGACCACCACTCCGCCGGACACGTGCCGGCTGAGCACTTCCGAGACCGCTTCGGCCAGCTCGGGGTCTACGGTCATGGATACTTCCAACCACTTTGCATCTTGCATGAATCTACTCCGTTTGCAGAGTAGACCCTAAGGGTCTTAAAGACCCTTAGGGTCTGTTTTTTTAAACATTATATCATCTCAAACCGCCTTATAATTTCGAGGGAGGATTTCAATGGGACCCTATTCGCATTATTATCTGGCTTCCAGGCTTGAAGCTCA
>CAZMMI010000345.1:0-4543 GCA_964567255.1 uncultured Anaerolinea sp. | reverse complement strand
TAGCTGTAATTGTGTTATTTTTCACAATCTAAGTTTACCAAATTTATCCTATTAATACAAGCCCTTACCTTCCCTGTATAAACAGTTGCTCCGGCGGGCCGCCGTAGGTCCCACCGGAGCAATTGGAGGAATTTCCAGAAGAAGATCCGCGCTACGCCGTGCGCTTAATCATCTTCGGAAACAATCTCGCCGCCTTCCGGCCCTAGAACCAGCGTGTATCCCGAACCAATGTCGATGCGGGTATAGACGGGCTGCGAACCGGTGACGGGCACGAGCGCCTGGGTTTGGCCCTTGCTGCAATCGATCTGCCCGCCGTTGGGGCCGAGGATCAGATTGCAACCTGAGCCGATGTCAATTTTATTGACGGAAGGGCGAGTCGGATAGCCGGTAACGGGCACCAACGCTTGGGGCTCGCTCCCGCAAAGAATATCGCCGCCCTTTGCCCCAACGATTAGCACGCAGCCGGAGCCAATATCGAGTTTCGTATAACCCAACTGAGCTGGGCTGCCTGTGACGGGCACGATTGGCTGAAGTTTGGCGCCGCTGCAATCGATCTGCCCGCTTTTGGGACCGACGACCAACACGCAGCCAGAGCCGATGTCAATCTTTTGGACATCGTCGTCTGGTGTCTGGGCAGAGACGGGGTTTGCCACCATCAGCAGCAGCCCGCCCATGAGCACCGCCATGCAAACCAGCCTGGTGAGAATCAATCGCTTGTTATTCATCGCATCCTCCTTTGGATGAGCGCCGGACGAATTACCGGCTCAAGCTGATAGACTGTTACTGCTCAGAGGTCGATGAAAGTTCCTGAATTTGATTTGTATATGGGGGGCGAAGCCCCCCATATACAAATCAAATTCAGGTTTCTTCCACCTCTGGCTGAGTAGTAACGATAGACTTAGCATACGCGCCGGCCCTTACGGAGGATTGCTATGGGTTCTTATTTCAGCCTTATTGGACGCCTTATTCGTTGAGTTTTTGGAGATTTATTCACCAACTACCTGAACAGATGCGATTTTTTGTTATATACTGTAAAAGGTATTTGCACCTACTCAACCAGAGGTAGATGAGATCTGAATTTGAGGTATTTACGGCTATAAAGCACCCGTAAATACCTCAAATTCGGGAACTTTCCTCATCCTTTGAGCAGTTATGTTTTTTCTGGAGGTTAGTTCTATGGCACGCATTTCAATCCCTGTTGACCGTTTCGTCACGACTCCCTATTCTCTTTGGGAAGATCAGTGGTTGCTGCTCACCAGCGGCGATTTTTCGAGCGGCAAATTCAATGAGATGACCGTTTCATGGGGGGCAATGGGGTCTATGTGGGGGCGGCCTTTTGCCCAGGTGGTGGTGCGCCCGCACCGCTACACATTTGAATTCATGGAACAATACCCGACTTTCACTTTGTGCGGTTTCCCGCCAGATTTTCGCCCCGATTTGCAATTGCTGGGCAGCCTTTCGGGACGGGAAACTGATAAGGCCATCCAGGCTCATCTAACCCCCATTGCAGCGTCAAAGGTGGCGGCTCCGGTGTTTGCCGAGGCAGCCCTGACGATCGAGTGCAAGAAAATTTACTGGCAGGACTTTGACCCCACCCATTTCCTTGACCCCAACCTGGATAAGAACTACCCCCGCAAAGATTATCATCGCGTGTATTATGGCGAGATTGTCGCCGTCTTTGGAGAATCCACATATCTCCGCCCCGGTGCGTAACAGGAGGAGCGTATGCCGATTTATCTACTGGATGAGAGCCTGAGTATCGAGGTCTACTTCGAGTGCGAAGACGAGACTTTCCCCGACTGCGTGTGTATTGAGATCAAAGAATCCTGCCCGCAGGAGGAGAAGATCTTCCGCGCCGATGAGACCAATCTTTACATCACCCCTGCCGAGGCGCGCCGCCTGGCTGAAGCGTTGTTAGCCGCTGCTGAAAGCAGCGAAGAAACCAACAGCGACCTATGAACCTGGAGGTATTCTGATGTCTGTTCGCGACCTGATCGTTCGCAATCGCAGCTACCGTCGTTTCGTAGAGAACGAACCGGTAAGCCTGGATACTTTGCGCGAGCTGGTGGACCTGGCCCGGCTCACGCCTTCGGCGGCTAACCGCCAGCCATTGCGTTATATTCTATCGGTTGACCCAAAAACTAACGCGCAAATCTTTCCGACCCTGTCCTGGGCGGGATACTTAAAGGATTGGCCCGGCCCGGCAGAAGGGGAGCGCCCGGCAGCCTATATGGTCATTCTCAACGACACCGCCGTGAGTAAAACGGTCGGCTGCGATCATGGCATTGCGGCGCAAACCATCCTGTTGGGTGCGGTTGAGAAGGGCCTGGGTGGTTGCATCCTCGGTTCGGTCAAGCGTGATGAACTGCGCGGAATCTTGCAAATCGAGCCACGGTACGAAATCCTGCTGGTTCTGGCCCTGGGCAAACCTGTTGAAGTGGTAACGCTCGATCCGCTCAATGCTGAAGGAGATATTCGTTACTGGCGTGACGAGCAGGATGTTCACCACGTTCCCAAGCGCGCCCTGGACGACTTGATTCTAGGCTGATTGGTAGGGATGAGGGGGTAGGCCTTGCCTTTTGTGTGGCTCACGCCGGCTTTCTTGGGCGGGATCTTGCTCGCCTCCATCTGGCGTGGATCCTGGTGGGCGTGGCTGATCGTCCTTCTGCTGCCTATCGCCGCCCAGATTGGGCTGGCGCGGCTGCCCTGGCCTTGGGCAGGGTTTCTCACGCGCCGCCACCCGGCTATGAAATTTGCGCCCCTGCTGCTGATCACAGCGCTGGGAGCGGGCGGATTGCGGTATACCCTGGCTCAGCCGGAAAACGGCCCTGTCAACCTGATCTGGCACAATGACCAGGACAGAGTCCGGCTGACGGCAGTGGTCACAGCCCCGCCCGACCGCCGTGAAAAGGTCACCCTCCTATACTTGCAGGCCGAGACCATTGCCCCCGCTGACAACGCGGATGCTGCGCAAGCGGTGCGGGGGCGTTTGGTGGTCATGCTGCCACGTGGCGCAAACTGGCAGTATGGCGACCGGCTGGCGCTAACCGGTGTTCCGATGACACCCATGCAGAACGAAGAGTTCTCTTATCGTGAGTATCTGGCTCACCGCGGGATCTACACCAGCATGACCTATCCCCAGGCGCAGTTGGTGGAACGACAGGCCGGGCGCGCGCCGTTGTTCTGGCTGTACCGCTTGCGCGACCGGGCCGCCGAGGTTATTGCCAGGTTGTATCCCGTGCCCGAAGCCCCCTTATTAACCGGCATCCTGCTGGGAGATGACTCGGGACTGCCCGAGCAGGTGGAGGATGCTTTTAGAAGCAGCGGGACCTCTCATATCATCGCCATTTCAGGCTTTAACATGGCGGTTTTGGCCGGTCTGTTCTCTTCGCTTTTTGGTCGCCTGCTGCGAGGTGGATGGGCCACAGTGGGAGCTATCGTGACCCTGGCCTTATATACCCTGTTGGTAGGGGCCAACCCGGCAGTCGTTCGAGCATTGATCATGAGCAGCCTGGCCCTGGTGGCGGTGCAAATTGGCCGTCCGGCGGGTGGTTTGAATTCCCTGCTATTGGCGGCAGGGGTGATGTGCCTGGGCAATCCGGGGCTGCTGTGGGATATTAGCTTCCAGTTGTCCTGCGCCGCCACGCTGGGTCTGATCCTGTATGCCGGGCCGCTGCAGGGCGCCGCGACTCGCTTGCTGGAGCGCAAGCTGGCCCCAGAGCGCGCCAAAAAAATCGCCGGGCCGCTGGGCGAGTTTGTGCTCTTCACCCTGGCAGCCCAGGCTACCACCCTGCCGATCATCGCCTTTCACTTTCAACGTCTGTCTCTGGGCGCTTTCCTGGCCAATCCGCTCATTCTGCCGCCCCAGCCATTGGTGATGGTGCTGGGCGGGCTTTCCACGATTAGCGGGTTGATCTGGCTGCCTTTGGGGCGGGTCTTGAGCTGGGTGGCCTGGCCTTTTTTAGCTTACAGCGTGCGCATTGCTGAGATCTTCGGCGGGCTGCCCGGCAGCGAAATGATCCTCGACCCCATCCACCCACTCTGGCTGGCGCTATACTATGGAGCGCTTTTGGGATTGACCTTTGCGCGTGGATGGCTGGTGAAGGTGAAAGAGCGCATTCAACCGGTTGCGGTGATCGTGACGGTAGGCGCGCTGGCTCTGTTTGCGTGGCGAGCAGCCCTCGCCGGGCCGGATGGGCGCCTACATCTTTACCTGTTCAACACGGACGGGCAAACTGCCCTCCTGGTGCGCGGGCCGCAGGGGCACAGCCTGCTGGTGGGCGGAGCAGCCAGCCAGAAAGCATTGAGCGATGCGCTGGCCCGCAGGCTGCCTCCCGGCACGCGCTCGTTGGATGGGTGGCTGTACCCCGGACCGGACACCAGCCTGGGAGCAATGGAAGGTCTGTTCCAGCGCTATCCGCCTCAAGCCGTGTACCGTTGCGCAACACTGCCCGACAGCGCCGCAGCAAAAGACCTCGAATCCAGCTTGCAGGATATCCCTGACGAGCGGGTGTATTCAGGCCAGACTTTGAGTATGGGAGAA
>CAZMMI010000344.1:0-4577 GCA_964567255.1 uncultured Anaerolinea sp. | reverse complement strand
ATTATACCTGCCTGCTGGTATAATACTTCGTCAGCTTTCACTCATGGAGACCGTATGGACCGATCGACTTCTTTTCAAGATATTATCCTCACCCTGCAGGACTTTTGGGCCAAACAGGGTTGTTTGATCTGGCAGCCCTATAACACCCAGGTAGGCGCGGGCACCTATAACCCCGCCACCATCCTGCGCGTGCTGGGCCCCGAACCGTGGAATGTGGCTTACGTCGAGCCTTCTATCCGCCCCGATGACGGTCGCTACGGCGAAAACCCCAACCGTTTGCAGCAGTTCTACCAGTATCAGGTCATCCTCAAACCCGATCCGGGCAACCCGCAAGAGTTGTACCTGCAATCGCTGGAAGCGCTGGGCATTAACCCGCGCAAGCACGACATCCGCTTTGTCGAGGACAACTGGGAATCCCCGGCGCTGGGCGCCTGGGGCCTGGGCTGGGAAGTTTGGCTGGACGGGCAAGAAATCACCCAGTTCACCTACTTCCAGCAGGCGGGAGGGTTGGCGTTAGAGTCTGTTTCAGTGGAAATCACTTACGGCCTCGAACGCATCGCCATGACACTGCAAAAGGCGCGCCACTTCAAGGATTTGCAGTGGAGCCCTGACCGCACCTACGGCGACGTGCATCTGCAAGGCGAGTTTGAGCACAGCAAATATTACTTTGAAGAAGCCAGCGTGGACACCGCCCGCCAGATGTACGCGCTCTATGAGAGCGAGGCCGCTCTGGCCCTGGAGAAAGGCCTGGTGCTGCCCGCCCTCGATTACGTCCTGCGCTGCTCGCACACCTTCAATATCCTCGACGCGCGCGGCGCGGTGGGCGTCACCGAGCGCCAGGCCATGTTCGGCAAGATGCGCGACCTGACCCGCCGCGTGGCCGAAGCCTACCTGGAGCAGCGCCAGCGCATGGAATTCCCCTGGTTGAAAGAAGCCGCCGCGGGTAAAGCCGCTGCTGCCGCTGCTGTTTCCGTGCCCACCCTCAAGGCGCCCGGCGAATTCCTCTTTGAAATCGGCACCGAAGAGCTGGCTACCGGGGACTTGCAATCGGCCCTGGCGCAGCTCAACGAGCGTGTGCCGGCCTGGCTGGACGAACTTCGCCTGGAACACGGCGAGTGGAAGGTGTTCGGCACGCCCCGCCGCCTGACGGTGTACGTCAAAGACCTGGCCCCTGCTCAGCCCGACCGCACCGTGGTGGTCAAGGGTCCGCCCGCTTCGCGCGCCTTTGACGCGCTGGGTGTGCCCACCAAGGCCGGCGAGGGCTTTGCCCGCGGTCGCGGCCTGGAAGTGAGCCAGTTGGAAGTGCGCGAGATCGACGGCGGGCAGTACGCCTGCGCCGTGGTGCACGAGTCTGGAAAACCCGCCGGCGCCGTGTTGGCCGAGGCCCTGCCCGGCTGGATTGCCGCCCTGCGCTTCGATAAATCCATGCGCTGGAATGTCTCCGGCGTGGCCTTCTCCCGCCCCATCCGCTGGCTGGTGGCCCTGCTGGACGGGCAGGTGGTGCCCTGTGAGTACGCCGGTCTTACCTCGGGCAACGTCACTCGCGGTCTGCGCTTCTATGATCCTGAAACGTTTGAACTGCACAGCGCGAAAGCCTACTTTGCCGCGCTGAAGTCGCAGGGCATCCTCATCGACCCGCAGGAACGCCGCGAAGCCATCGCCGCGCAGGTCAAGCACATTCTGGCCGAAAACGGCGGGGTGGGCAAAGTGGACGAATCCATCCTGGACGAGGTCAATAACCTGGTCGAAGCTCCCACCGCGCTGCGCGGTCGCTTTGAGGCCGAGTACCTGCGCCTGCCCGCCGAGGTGCTCATTTCGGTGATGAAGAAGCACCAGCGCTACTTCCCGGTTTACGGCGAAGACGACAAGTTGCTGCCCTACTTCGTGGTGGTGCGTAACGGTGACGATCAGCATCTGGAGACCGTAGCCGACGGGAATGAGCAGGTCATCCGCGCGCGCTTTGCCGATGCCAATTTCTTCATCCGCGAGGATTTGCGCCACAAGCTGGAAGACTTCCTGCCCCGCCTGGGCACGCTCACCTTCCAGTTCAAGCTCGGCTCCATGTTGGATAAGTCCAAGCGCATCTCCGCGCTGGTCGAAAAGCTGCGCCCGTTCGTGGGCCTGGACGAAGCCGAGATGATGACCGCTCGCCGGGCCGCGCACCTGTGCAAGGCCGACCTGGTCTCGCACATGGTCGTCGAAATGACTTCACTGCAAGGTATCATGGGCCGTTATTACGCCCGCCACTCCGGTGAGCAGGATGCCGTGGCCGAAGCCATCTTCGAGCATTATCTGCCCCGCTCCACGGGCGATGTGCTGCCCGCTTCCAAGGCCGGGCTGCTGGTTGGACTGGCCGACCGCCTCGATTCGCTGGCCGGGTTGTTTGCCGCGGGGCTGGCCCCCACCGGCACCAAGGACCCCTTTGCCCAGCGCCGCGCGGCCCTGGGACTGGTGCAGGCCCTCATCGGCGCGGAAGTGCCCTTCAACATTCGCGAGGGGTTGTCTCTGGCGGCCTCCGGGCTGCCCCTGACGGCTTCGGCCGAGAACCTGGCGGCTTGCGTGGACTTTGTGGCCGGCCGCCTGCGCAGCTACCTCCTGGAAGAGGGCGGCTTCCGCTACGATGTGGTGGACGCGGTTCTGGCGGTCCAGTCGGCGAACCCGTTGGGCGCCTGGCGCGCCTGCCAGGCCTTGAGCGAGCGCATTGCCCGCCCCGATTGGACAACCTTCCTGCAGGCTTATGCCCGCTGCGTGCGCATCACCCGCGACCAGAAAGAACAGTTTGCCATTCAGCCCGCGGCCTTCGTTGACCCCGCTGAAGGCGACCTCTACAAGGCTCTGCAAACGGCGCAAACTGCCCAGCGCAAGCCCGGCTCCGCCGAGGATTTCTTCGCCGCTTTCGAGCCGCTCATCCCGGCCATCAACCGCTTCTTCGACGCGGTGCTGGTGATGGCCGAAGAGCCCGCCGTGCGCGCCAACCGCCTGGGCTTGCTCCAGCAGGTGTCGGCCCTCGCCAATGACGTCGCCGATTTGTCGGCGCTGGAAGGGTTCTAGAAGCTCAGCCGTTTTTATTCCGTTGAAATATTAGAGCCGCGCAACGCGCGGCTCTAATATTTCAACGGAATTAACCAGTACTCGTTGGCGTCGCCCTCGGCGGTCCAGCCGGTGTAGCCGCCATCGGTGGTCACCTTCCACCATACCCAGCCGTCCGCGCAGGCCGGGCCTTCTTCAATGCGCACAATCTCTCCCGGCTGGATGTAGCCGACGATGTCAAAATCGACCCCAGCCTCTTCGCGCAGGCGGTTGGGCACGGGTGGATCGTTGTTGGTATAGGCGCGCATGCCCAGGGCCAGGCGCGTGAAGGGGCCTTCTTCGCAGACCTGTTCGGCGCGCTGGATGGCGGTGGCGGTGACCCGCGGGGTGGGCTGCAACGGGCTGCCCAATTCCACCCGCGCCACCAGGGTTTGCGAAGCGCTGTCGATACGCAGTACAGAACCAGACTGCGGGCTGACGGCCCACAGCGCTCCTTCCCTACTCTGCAATTCGCCCAGCGGCACGCCGGTTTCGATCTGGGCTGCGATTTCGCCGGAGGGCGTGATGTGCAGCACGGCTCCCCAGGGAGTCGCCAGCCACACCCCTTCGGGCGTAACCAGCAAGTCGGCAAGTCCGGCGGGGCGGTTTTGCGGCAGATCAATCTCGGCGTAAAGCTGCCCGCTTGCATCGCTGTGATACAGTTTACCAAAGGCTTTCGAGTAAAGCCACAGGCTTTGAGAATCGACTGCCAGGGCATCGGCCAGCAGCCAGTCGTGCGTGCCTTTCAGGTCAATGCTCCCGGCCTGCAGCGAGACTGGGTCGATGCGCATGAGGGGCGTATCCACCTGCCCGCTCACCAATGCCCACACCACGCCCATGCCGGTGTCCAGGTCCACCACCGGCCCCACCGGCGCGTAGCCGGTGACGCGCACATTCTGCGGGTCGATGCGCAGTACGCCGCCCGCCGGAACGTATTCTTCGTGCGGGCGCAGCACGTTGGATTCCGGTCGCTCATTGATCCCGATCCATACCGCGCCTTCGCCGACTGCCAGAGTCTGCACGTCGCCCTGGGTGATCTTCAAGGTGGCTTCCACCGCGTAGCTTTCCGGGTGAAGGCGCACGAGAATATCGTTGAACCGGTCAAGGGCCCACACCGCTCCCAGGCCGCTGACCACCTTGAAGGGGTACAGGTTGGTGGGGATCAGCACGGCGGGCGCGTTGGCGGCGGTGTCGATAACCATCAGTGTGCCGTCGGTTTCGTTGGCAATCCACAGAGGTTCCGCGGGGGGCAGCGGGGTGGCTGCCTGGGTGGGCTCACCGGCGGGAGCCGCGGGCAGGGTGGCGGTGGGTGGCGGTGTGCTTTCAGCCAGGAAGGTCGGAGTAGGCGCGGCAGGTTGGACGAGCGCTGTCAGATCGGCAGGAAAGGCACAGCCTGCCAGACAGAGAGCCAGTAAAGTGACCGCGGAGACGCGCAAGATGCCGTGGAAATGCATAGGGTTATTATACTGTCATTGAGCCTTCCGCCTTCGTAGCGGTCCGGGGATTGC
>CAZMMI010000343.1:0-4582 GCA_964567255.1 uncultured Anaerolinea sp. | reverse complement strand
GAATTTTGAAAAAGTGTATTGTTTTTTAGAAATTGTGGTATAATTTTAGATCGCATGCTTGTTATATATTTGTCCTAACGCACTAAAACCAGCGCGCATCGGATACGCTCCTTTGCGCCTGGTTTTGTTTGCCGCCCCATCCAGGTTCCTTTTGAGGAGGCTTTTTAGTGGAAACCAAAGGTCTCACCGCACTCCGTATCAGCCTGGCTTCGCCAGAAACAATCCGAAGCTGGTCTTATGGTGAGGTGCTCAAGCCGGAAACGATCAACTATCGCCGGCTTCGCCCCGAAAAAGATGGCTTGTTCTGCGAAGCTATCTTTGGCCCAACCCGTGATTACCAATGCTATTGCGGTAAGTACAAGAACCCCCGTTATAAGGGGATTGTTTGCGATAAATGCGGCGTCGAGGTAACGCGTTCCTCGGTGCGCCGCGAGCGGATGGGCCATATTGATTTGGCCACCCCGGTCGCTCACATCTGGTACACCCGCCGCATCCCGTCGTATCTGGGCTTGCTGCTGGACATTTCCCGGCGCAACCTGGACCGTGTGCTGTATTTTGCGCAGTATGTGGTGACGTACGTGGATGATGATGCTCGCCAGAAAGCCCTCAAACGGCTGGAAGACGAGATCAATGTTTCGGAGCGCGAACAGGCCACCGAAATCAACGACAAAATCAAGCAGGTCAAACTGGACCGCGACCGCCGCATTGCCGAGTTGAACCAGCAGAAGACCGACCTGCAAGAACGCTCGGACGAGCAGGTTGCGCTCAAGCTGGACCCGGTGATCAAAGAAGGCCAGCGCCTGGAAGCGTCTTTGCAAGAGCGCATGGGCCAGCCTGCCACACGCGATATCGTTTTTGAAGCCGCCAACGCAATCATCGTTGAGAATGGCGTGACTATTACTGCCGCGCACATTTCAAAGATTCAGCGCGCCGTGAAGGAACGCCTGGATGAGATGGAAACGGAAACGCGCGATCAGATGCGCCGCGATCAGGAACAGATCCTGATGGAAGTGCAGCGGATCAAAGCGGAAGCCGAAGAAACGATGGAAGCGTATCGCAACCAACTGGAAGACCAGACGGTTGTGGCCCAGGGACAAAACACCCGCCAGCGCGACGAGCTTCAGGAGCTGCGCCCCTTCACCTTCTTGACCGAGAGCCGCTACCGCGAACTCAAGCAGCGCTGGGGCCAGGTCTTCCGCGCCGACATGGGCGCCGAGGCCTTCTTCGACATTCTCCGCCGCCTGGATCTGGAACAGCTTTCCAAGGACCTGTGGCAGGAAGTGCGCACCTCGAAGAGCAAGCAGAAGCGCAAGAAGGCTACCGTGCGGATGAAGGTGGTGGAATCCTTCCGCCGCTCTTCCAACCGCCCGGAATGGATGGTTTTGACGGTTCTGCCGGTCATTCCTCCCGATCTGCGCCCGATGGTGCAGTTGGACGGCGGGCGCTTTGCCACCTCCGACTTGAATGACCTGTACCGCCGCGTGATCAACCGCAACAACCGCCTCAAGCGGCTGCTCGAGTTGGGCGCCCCGGACGTGATTGTGCGCAACGAAAAGCGCATGCTCCAGGAAGCCGTCGACTCATTGATCGACAATTCGCAGCGCGGCAAGGCGCTTTCTCGCCGCGGACGCCGCGAACTGAAGTCCCTGAGTGATATGCTGAAGGGCAAGAAAGGCCGCTTCCGCCGCAACCTGTTGGGCAAGCGCGTCGACTATTCCGGCCGCTCGGTGATTGTTGTGGGCCCCAAGCTCAAACTGCACCAATGCGGTTTGCCCAAGGCGATGGCCCTGGAACTGTACCGCCCGTTCGTCATTTCGAAGCTGGTGCAGCACAACTACGCCGCCAACGTGAAGGGTGCGCGCCGCTTCATCGAGCGCAACCGCCCCGAGGTTTGGGAGGTGTTGGAAGAGGCGATCAAAGAGCGCCCGGTTCTGCTGAACCGCGCGCCTACGCTGCACCGCCTGGGCATTCAGGCCTTCGAGCCGACTTTGATCGAAGGCAGCGCTATTCAACTGCACCCGCTGGTGACCACCGCGTTCAACGCGGACTTTGACGGCGACCAGATGGCTGTGCACGTTCCGCTTTCAGAGCGGGCGGTTTGGGAAGCGCGCAACCTGATGCTTTCATCGCGCAACTTGCTCAAGCCTGCCGATGGCGAGCCGATCATTTCGCCCTCCAAAGACATGGTGTTGGGTGTGTACTACCTGACCATGGATGACAACGCCAAAGAACATAACGGTGAAGGTCGTATTTTCGCCGATATGGATGAGGTCGATTTGGCCTATCAATTGGGTCAGTTGGACGTCCATGCCCATATCAAGATCATGGGCGAAACCTGGTACAACGACAAAGACCAGCGCATGGCCAAGCCGGTGCGCAAACTCATTGATACCACTGTTGGTCGGGTTCTGTTCAACCGCATCCTGCCTGCCAAGGTTCAATTCCGCAACATCAAGCTCGATAAGGGCGGCGTGAAGGATTTGATTGGCGATGTGCTGGAGATTTGCGGCCAGGAAGAGACCACCGAAGTGGCCGACCTGATGAAAGATATTGGCTTCGAGTATGCGATGCGCTCGGGTTCGACCATTGCTGTCTCTGACATTACCATTCCGGAAGCCAAGGGTCAGATCATCATCGACTCGCAGAAGGCTGTGGACCAGGTTGGGCGCGCTTTCCGCCGCGGTCTGTTGACCGAGCAGGAGCGCAACGAGCGCATTATTGAAATCTGGCAGCAGACGACCAAGGATGTGGCCGATACGGTGCGCAAGACGATGGACCCCAACGGCAACATCTCGACCATGGCGCTGTCTGGCGCGACGAAGGGCGGTTTTGGCCCTATTGCGCAGTTGGCCGGTATGCGCGGTTTGATGGCTGACCCGGCTGGGCGCATTATCCGCCTGCCGATCACCTCGAACTTCCGTGAAGGCCTGACCACACTGGAGTACTTCATCTCGACGCACGGCGCGCGCAAGGGTCTGGCTGACACCGCGCTGCGCACCGCCGACGCGGGTTACCTGACCCGCCGCCTGGTGGACGTGGCTCAAGATTTGATCGTCAACGAACATGACTGCGGCACAGAGGACGGCATCTTCCTGCGCAAGGCGGATGACGTGGCGGGGCAGTCCTTCCGCGAGCGTTTGTTTGGCCGTTTGACCGCGGCGCGTATTGTGGACCCGACCACCGGCGAGATTTTGGCCGAACGGGATACCATGCTGGACCGCAACCTGTCACGCAAGATTGGCGAAGCCAACGTGGATGAGGTGAAGGTGCGTTCCCCAATGACCTGCGACCTGGTGCATGGTATTTGCTCCAAGTGCTACGGCATGGACATGGGGCGCGGAAAGCTGGTGGAACTGGGCACCGCGGTAGGTATCGTGGCGGCGCAGTCCATTGGCGAGCCGGGCACGCAGTTGACCCTGCGCACCTTCCACACCGGCGGTGTTGCGGCCGGAGGCGATATTACGACCGGTCTGCCCCGCGTGGAAGAATTGGTGGAAGCCCGGCGTATGCCGAAGGGTGAAGCCATCATTTCGCAGATCTCGGGCACGGCTCGGGTGATGCAGTCGGACCGCTACAGCGATCAACGCATTGTGCGGATTGAGCACAGTGAAATGATCAGCGACGAGTACGACGTGCCGGCGGGCTGGACGCTGGTGGCCAAGGATGAGACGGCTGTCTCTCTGGGCGACCCGATTGCGGTGTTGGGCGAAGCGACTATCGCTGCGCAGCACCCGGGCCGCGTGCGCGTGGAGGACGGCAAGGTGTTTGTGTCGTACGAACAGAAGGACACCGCCGAGCATGAAATTCCTAACACGGCGCGCCTGCTGGTGAAGGACGGCGAGCACATTGAGGCTGGTTCTCAACTGACCGAAGGCTCGGTCAACCCGCATCAGATTCTGCGCATCAAGGGCCGCGACGCCTGCGAGATGTACCTGCTGACCGAAATCCAGAAGGTGTACCGCGCTCAGGGCCAGAACATCAATGACAAGCACTTCGAGCTGATCATCCGCAAGATGATGGGCAAGGTGCAGGTGACTCGCCCCGGCGACACCGAATATCTGCCCGCCGACTTTGTGGACCGCCTGGCGATCCGCCACGGCAATGAATCTCTGGTGACGCAGGGCAAGCAACCGGCGCGCTTCGCGGAAATCCTGTTGGGCGTGACCAAGGCCTCGTTGACCACGGATTCGTTCCTGTCGGCTTCGTCCTTCCAGCACACCATCAAGGTGTTGGCTGGGGCGGCGATCGCGGGCACCGAGGATGCGCTGTTCGGTCTGAAAGAGAACGTCATCATCGGCAAGCTGATCCCGGCGGGGACTGGCTTCATCCACGGGCGGTTCGATGAGAGCATCGAGGTTGCCAATCGGATGGCCAACCTGGCCCCGACGGCAACGGATTAACCTAAAAATGTAGTAATACAAGGGCGAGTCGCAAGGCTCGCCCTTGTGCTTTAATGCGGGGTGGGGCGTGTGATGGAGGCCTGTAGGGGCGGGATCTGGTGGGGAGGGGCTATTGTGGGCTAAATGCGAATAACTACCCTCCAGACCCGCCGATTCACCTGGCGGGTCTGGAGGGTGGATTG
>CAZMMI010000342.1:0-4633 GCA_964567255.1 uncultured Anaerolinea sp. | reverse complement strand
GCAAAGGCTTCCAGTCCGGGGGTAGCCGTAGCAAAGAAAGTGGTCATGAGGAACGCTTTCCGCCAGGTGCTTTGGTTGTCCCCGGCGCAGGTCTCTTAGCGGACTGATTAACGGCAGGGCTGCCGGTGAGCATGTCTTTCTGATGCTGCTTGCGCTGCGGGTCCTTCTCGACGTAGACGGGCTGGAGGGTGAAGGGGTCCAGACCGGTGTAATACATGAGGGTGGAGTAGGTGGAGGGGGTGGGGGTGAAGATTTGCACCTGTTCGGGGTGGATGCGCAGCTTGCGCCCGACGAAGTCCTTCATGCGGCGCATCTCGATCTCCGAACAGCCGGGGTGGGCGGCGATCATGTAGTAGGTCAGGTATTGGTCCTTGCCCGCCTCGCGGGACAGGCGCTCGTATAGCTCCTTGAAGCGCAGCAGCGAGGCGCTGCCGGGTTTGCCCATCAGGTCGAGCACGCGCTCGTCGGTGTGCTCGGGAGCCACTTTCATTTGACCCGAAACGTGGTGGGCAGTGATCTCGCGCAGGTAGGTCTCACCGCAAGCCGAGTCGGACAGAACCAGATCGTAGCGGATGCCGGAGGCGACGAAGACCTTCTTGACGCCCTTCAGGCGGCCCACCTCGCGCAGCAGTTCCACCTGGGGGCGGTGGTCGGGCTTCATTAGCGGGCACAGGTTGGGATGCACGCAGCGCTTGTCGGCGCACACGCCCTTGGCCAGCTTCTTCTTGCACTCAAACCCGTACATATTGGCTGTGGGGCCGCCCAGGTCGGCGATGTAGCCCTTGAATTGGGGGTGATGGGTGATGTTTTCGGCCTCGGTTAAAATCGATTTTGGGCTGCGCCAACGGATGGTGCGGCCCTCGTGAACGGCGATGGCGCAAAAATTACACTCGCCGTAGCAGCCGCGGTGGGTGGAAATGGAAAAACGGATGGTCTCCAGGGCCTTCACCGGGCCAAGCTGTTCGTAATAGGGGTGTTGGGCGCGCTCGTATTCCAGGGCGTAAACCGAGTCCAGCTCGGCCTGGGTCTGGTGCAGGGCAGGCGGATTTTGGATGAGATAGCGCTCACCGTGGCGCTGGGCCAGCCCCTGTGCGCTGAGCGGGTCGTTGTTGCGGTAAAAAGCGTGGAACATTTCAATGAAGGCCAGCTTGTCGGCAGTCACGGCCTCGAGAGAAGGCAGTTCCAGGTAACCGGCGGGCGCCTCTTTGCCGATGTAGCACAGCCCGCACACACCGCGCGGATCGAGCCCGTCGCGCAGGCAAGCAGCCAGCTCCAGAACGGCTTTTTCGGCCATGCCGTAGAGCAGGTAATCAGCTTTGGCATCGAATAGAAGCGAGCCGCGCAGGCGGTCGGTCCAGTAATCGTAGTGGGCCACGCGGCGCAGGCTGGCCTCGATGCCCCCCAGGACGATGGGCGGAACGGGGGTGTTGGGGAAGGCTCGCTTGGAAGCCCGGCGAATGAGGTTGGCGTAGACGATGGAGGCACGATCGGGGCGGCGGTTGTTGTCGCCGCCGGGGGTGTAGTCATCGTTGTGGCGTTTCTTTTTAAGGGCGGTGTAATTGGCGACCATCGAGTCCACGCAGCCGGCGGTCACGCCCCAGAATAGGCGTGGGGCGCCCAGACGGGAGATGTCGTCGTCGGTGGCGGGGTCGGGCTGGGCGATGATGCCCACGCGGTAGCCTTCGCGCTGCAGCAGCTTGCCAATGACGGCAGCGCCAATGTAAGGGCTGTCGATGTAGCTATCGCCGGTGACCAGGATGACATCCAACTCGGCCCAGCCCAGGCGGTTCATTTCCTCGCGGGTAGTAGGCAGATACATAATAAAGCATTATACTGGAGTTGGGCGCGCCAGTCGCGGTATTGTCGCCACCATTAGCGGACTTGCGGGTTGTATGGTTTAATAGCACGACTTATCTTATCCTTCTGTTTACCAGGCCCCACAAAAAGGACCCATGAAAAAAATAGCAATCATTACCGATTCAGATGCCAGCCTGCCTAGCGATATCGCCGCCGAAAATGATATTCGGGTCGTCCCGATTTCGGTGAATTTTGGCGAAGAAGTCTTCTTGGCGGGAATCGACCTGGACGATATGGCGTTGTTTGAGCGGATCGACCGGACGAAAAAATTACCCACCACCGCTGCACCGCCGCCCAGTGCTTTTGCCGCGGCTTACCAATCTGCATTTGACAGTGGAGCGGATGAGGTGATTTGCATTTGCGTGTCCAGCAAGATCAGCGGCACGTACAACTCGGCGGTCACTGCTTGCGAATCTTTCGCTGGGCGGAATATCGACGTGGTCGATTCGCTGAATGTGACCCTGGGGCAGGCATTTATGGCCCTGGATGCGGCGGATGCTGCCCGGCGCGGGGAGGGACGTGAAACAATCCTGGCGCACATCGAGTCGATGAAACCGCGTCTGAATATGTTCGGAGCGCTATCGACGCTAAAATATCTGGCGCTTTCGGGCCGGGTGGGAAAGCTGGCGGCAGGATTTGCCGACACATTGAATATTAAGCCAATCTTGACCTCTCGGGATGGAAAGCTGGAAATGCTAGAGCGCGTGCGCACCAACAAAAAGGCCATTGAGCGCTTGTTGGAGCTGACCGTGCAATCTTTGAACGGCAGACCGGTGGAACGCTGCGGCATTATCCATGTGTGCAATCTGGAGGGGGCGCAAGCCTTCCGCGACATGCTCCTGCGCGAGGTGGACTGTCCTGCGAATACGATGATTGCCGAGTTCCATCCGGGTCTATCGGTACATACCGGCTCAGGTATGGTGGGCGTGGCGGTGTTGGCGGCTTAATCGCTGCTGTAAAGTTACAAAATTTCATTTGTGTTATAAAATGGGCATAAGGAGATTCCCCTATGCCCATTTCTTATTTATCTCCCGAAATGCGTAAAGCTCGCGTTGCGCGGGCTGCGGTTAGCCTGATTCAAGACGGCAAGCCGCTGGCTAACCGCGAGGTGACCGTGCGGCAGGTGCGCCACAAGTTCATGTTCGGCGGCACCGGCTGGGACGCGATTCCGCTGGCGAATGGGATGTTGAGCGGAGCGGCAAAGGAAAAAGCCGAGCAGCACATGGAGCGCTTCTGCGACTTGTTCAACCAGGCTACCCTGCCGTTCTATTGGGCAAACTTTGAAAAGGAGCGCGGCAAGCCGAATACGAAAGCAATCATGAACGCCGCGTTGTGGTTCAAAGAGCGGGGTTTTGTGCTGAAGGGCCATCCTTTGTGCTGGCACACCCTGGCGCCGGATTGGCTGCTGCCCTTGAGCAACGAGGAAATCCGCCGCCTGCAAGTGGAGCGCATCCGCCGGGATATGAGCGACTTTGCCGGGGTGATCGATATGTGGGACGTGGTCAACGAAGCGGTGATCATGCCGGTGTTTGACCGCTACGACAACGGTCTGACCCGCCTGTGCAAGGAGATGAGCCGCATCCCGCTGCTGCGGCTGATGTTCCAGACGGCGCGTGAGACCAACCCCAAAGCCACCCTGTTGATCAATGATTTTGATATGTCTTCGGCGTATGACATCTTGATCGAAGGTTGCCTGGAGGCCGGGTTAAAGTTCGATGTCATCGGGATTCAGTCGCACATGCACCAGGGCTATTGGGGTGTGGAGAAGACTTTGCGGATTTTGGAGCACTTTGAGCGCTTCAACCTGCCCATTCACTTCACCGAGACCAATCTTGTCTCCGGGGCGATCATGCCCAAGGAGATCGAGGATTTAAACGATTTCAAGGCCAAGGATTGGCCCTCGACGCCGGAAGGTGAAGAGCGCCAGGCGCGGGAACTGGTGCTGCACTATGAGACCTTGTTTGCCCACCCGCTGGTCGAGGCTTTGAATTATTGGGACTTTGTTGACGGCGGCTGGTTGAACGCCCCGGCGGGGCTGCTGCGCAAGGACGGCTCGGTCAAGCCGGGCTATGAGGAGCTTTACAAGCGCATCAAGGGCGATTGGTGGTTTGGCGAGGAAAGGATGATGACCGACGCGCAGGGCAAGATTGCCTTTGAGGGCATTTTGGGGACGTATGAGGCCGTCTGGGAAGGCGGACAGGCGCAATTCGTAGTCGAGAAGTAGTCTAACGAAGCGGAAAGATCTATATATGGAGAAGCAGACAGCAACAGAAGCTCAATCCCCCGCCGGGATGATCCAGCAGATCCGGGCGCGGATCATCACCGTGGCCTGTTTGGGAGTTGGCCTGGCAGTGATAGCCATCGTGGGGGGCTGGGCGCTGACGGGTACGCTCACCGACTGGGAGACGGTAGTGGGCGGCGTTTTCATCCTGGGCATTCTGACCGGGCTGGTTGCCCTGGCGCGAAAAGGACGCCCCGGCCTGGCTGCCGGGCTGCTGGCGGGCATGTTGTTCTTGCTCGTCAGCGCCGATGTGACCTATTACGGTTTGGGCTCGCCTTCGGCGATGGCTTTCTTGCTGCCCGTGCTGCTGGTGGCCTTGGTTTTTGGACTCGTGCCGGGGTTGAGCGCCGCGGCGCTGGCGGCGGTGGTCGTGTTTGGCGTAGCCTGGGCCAGCCTGAACGGGATGATTATTGTAGAAACCCTGGTAGATGAGTCGCACCTGAGCTACAACGCCCCGGTGATCAGCGTCATCCTGCTGTTTTGCGCCGGGCTGGC
>CAZMMI010000341.1:1620-4648 GCA_964567255.1 uncultured Anaerolinea sp. | reverse complement strand
GCACCCCACATACATCTCAAATTTGGGATTCTTCTTCGACCTCTGAGTAGTTACATCACTTCCCCGCGATCTTCTTTGCCATTTTATACGCCGCCGGGATCACCGAATTGATGCCCCCGCCGCTCTCGCCCTGCTGCCCGGTGAACCACAACCCCGCGATAGGCGTCTGCGTTGAGATGCGCTTGGATCCCAACCAGGGGGCTAATCCGCCAAACGCGTGGTGATCCACCCCCAACCGTCCGTGGAAATCGTCGGGGGTCAAAATGGCTCGCGTCACCGTATGCTCGCGCAAACCGGGGATATGCGCCTCGGCAT
Organism: uncultured Anaerolinea sp.; assembly: GCA_964567255.1. Classification (GTDB taxonomy): domain Bacteria; phylum Chloroflexota; class Anaerolineae; order Anaerolineales; family Anaerolineaceae; genus Anaerolinea. The sequence continues at coordinate 4,333 of CAZMMI010000341.1, read as the reverse complement.
AGGCCACCAGCTTGTCGGCAAACTCCACGCGCCGCTCGCTCCAGGAGCCCTCGCTCAAGCGGTCCGGGCAGATGGTGTAAATCGTCATCGCGTGCATCCCCACGGGCGCCATCTCCGGCGAGTGATGCGTAGGCACATGCACCACAAACCCCGCCTTGCCCTCATGGTAAACCCCCTGGGCGGCCTCTTCGATGCCATTCTCCAGGTCATAAGTGCCGTAATAATAGGCCACCGCCCCACCGGTATGCGGGCTGGGATCGTAATCCAGACCTAGATGCACCATGAAGACCGAGTCCATCAGCGGCAGGGCGCGCACCCTGGCGGCGAAATCGGCGGGCAAATGCTCTTCGCCCACCAGGTTGAAAAACACCTCGTTGGCCGCCCCGCTGGCAACCACCACATCCGCGGATAGAACGTTGCCATCCCGGTCTTGCACTCCTTTGACCTTGCCGTTTTCCACCAGGATCTTTTCCACCGCTCTGCCCGTCAGCACCTGCCCGCCCAACTCCACAATGCGCGTCGCCAGGGCGTCGGCCACCGTGCCGATTCCGCCCAGAATGCTGTAGTGATGCAACTGAATTGCGCCGGGAGCCAGCTCGGCGGGCACGCGCGCGTCAAAGGACGTTTCGGGGTTGAGGGCAAACACCCCCAGGCCCTGGAATTTGCTGGGCGGAGTGAAGAAATCGGCCAGGATGGACATAAACACTGCCTTAAGCTGTTCAGACTTGAAGTAGTCATCCATGAGCTGCTGCGCGCTCCAGTTGAGGCGCGTGAAGAAAGGCAGCAGGGCCGCATACATGCGCGCCTGGGCGGCCAGCCGGGCTGCCCCCTCGGCTTGCTCCACCTTGCGGGCGGCGGTCATCAGGCGCGTGAAGCGAATTAAGTCGCGGTAGTAGCGTTCCAGGCCGCTGGCATCGGCGGGAAACAACTCCTTCAAGCGCTCGATGCGCCAGCGCGGCCCGCCGTATTCTTGCGGCTTGAGTAGGTCAAAATCGGGGAACACATAGCGGCGGTCATCCAGTTTGACGCGCACCCTGTCCGCAATCCCCAGCGCCGCCAGCACCTGCCCGGTGGGCTCGTCAGGGCCGAAGCCCTCCACCAGCAGTTGGCCCAGGTCCCAACGGAAGCCGTCGCGCTCAAAAGGCGCCGTGGAGCCGCCCAAACGGTGGAATTGCTCCAAAACCGTCACACTGTGCCCGGCTTGCGCCAAGGCTGCGGCGCAGGTCAAGCCGGAAACGCCCGAACCGATGATGATTGTTTTCATGCTTCCCTCCCCAGATGCAAAGGAGAAAACAGTAACTACCAACAGACGGGAAACTTTCTTCACCTTCTGAGCAGTCACAGAAAATGAGATGTCATGAATATTATAGCCCGGTTGAGATCAACAGAGCAGCGCCCCTCGTGCACCCACTGCTCTTACGGAGCTTGAATCCTTCGCCTGAATTGATAACTGAACCAGGCCTCTCCTTTCCCAACCCGCTCCCAACCGCTAGATTCCAATTCTTTGACCAGCGCATTTAATAGCTCAACGGTTTGTTCATTGGATGGGTCATGGTTCTTGACCGTAAACGGAATTTCAGTGGTTTGACCTGTGGAGTAGGTGCCCTTCGGGCCAACTACGCGCGCCCAAAAATAGAAGTTTCCCACAAAGAATTCCTTCGAGGGTTTCTTTTTCTTGCCTTGTGTCGGAATCACTTGATTCCAGACGATTTCACAGGTTTCGTATTCGACTTCCGGGAAGGGAGCATCCTTTTCTTGGGCCTGTCCACAATTTGGGCAAAACCGGGCAAAATCGGATAATTCCGTACCGCAGTTGGGGCAAATCATTGGATCTCCTTGAAGAAAAAGCCGCTCAATCACCCAATTCAAACGCGGTGTCAAAAAAGTCGACCAGCCGCCGCGCATATTCCTCAGGTCGCTGGACAGGCCCGTCGCAATGGGTCGCTTCTTCGATGATCCATGTCTGCGCATTCGGTCCCGCGAAGCTGGCAAAATGCTCGATCCGCGGCGCCTCACTCCCCAACACGCCCTGCTCTTTCCCGCCGCCCACCAGCATGATCGGCCTTGGGGCAATCTTGTGGATTTGGTCGATCATCGGCGGCGGGGCCGGGATGCCCAGCTTTTGCACGTACATCGCATCCAGCATGTGGTTAGAAATTTTCACCAGTACATGCACCACATTTTGCGCCGGGGCATTATCCGCAGAGCGGATGATCCCGGGGCCGTCCGACCAAACGGCATCAATTTCCGAGGATTGAATGCCCCCTTGCAGCGCAATTTGCCCGCCCATCGAGCAACCCGCGATTCCAATCGGGACCGTCTCTTTGCCCAACCGTTCACGGATAAAGTCCACCGCGCCGAACACATCCGGGCCATCTTCCCAACCATACGAGCGACGGTCTCCCCCGCTCTCGCCCGAAGCGCGTTCATCATACATCAACACGCCATACCCGGCCTTGACCAGGGTCTCGGCGTACCACAGCATACTGGCCCGCGTCCCGCCATAGCCATGCAGCAAGATGATCACCGCCCCGTTGGCGGGGGGCACATACCAGCCGGCCAGTTGAATGCCATCGCCGCCGGTGAAGGTGACTTCCTCCAACGGCAGGGTCGTGTCGGGTGGGATGTCAACACTCCGCCGCACAGGGGCAGTCTCCAATTGGAGCGTGCGGTAATTTTCGGAATACATCAGGCTTCCACTGACCAGCGCCAG
>CAZMMI010000341.1:0-1520 GCA_964567255.1 uncultured Anaerolinea sp. | reverse complement strand
GCAAGGATCGACCATGTCCCCAATTTCTTTCCCCTCCAAACGCCATCCCTTCTACCAGGACGTGCCTGACGAAAAATGGAACGACTGGCGCTGGCAGCTTGCCAACCGGCTCAATTCGGTGGAGGACTTCGAGAAACTCTTCACCCTCACCGAGAGCGAGCGCAAGGCTCTCTCGGCGCAGGGCCTCTTTCGCGTGGATATCACCCCTTACTTTGCTTCGCTGATTAACCCCGACGATCCCCACGACCCCATTCGCATGCAGGTGGTGCCCCAGGCTGATGAAATATTACCCTTCACCGGCATGATGGAAGACTCGCTCGCCGAAGACCGCCACTCGCCCGTGCCGGGGCTCGTGCACCGCTACCCCGACCGTGTGCTGATGCTGGTGACTACGCAGTGCGCCTCGTACTGTCGTTACTGCACCCGCTCGCGCATCGTCGGCGACCCCAGCGCCACCTTCTCGCGCAGCGAGTTCGAGATGCAGATCGAGTACCTCAAGAACACTCCCCAGGTGCGCGACGTGCTGCTCTCGGGCGGCGACCCGCTTACCCTGGCTCCCAAGCAGTTGGAAGAACTGCTGCGCCGCCTCCGCGAGATCCCCCACATCGAGATCATTCGCATCGGCAGCCGGGTGCCCGTGTTCATGCCCCAGCGCATCACCCCCGAGTTCTGCGACATGATCCAGAAGTACCACCCTGTGTGGATGAACATCCATGTCAACCACCCCAACGAGATCTCACAAGAGCTGGCCGACGCTTGCGACCGGCTGAGCCGGGCGGGGGTGCCCCTGGGCAACCAGAGCGTGCTGCTGGCGGGGGTCAACGACTGCGTGCATATTCAGCGCCGGCTGGTGCAAGATTTGGTTAAGATCCGCGTACGCCCCTACTATATCTACCAGTGCGATTTGGTAGAAGGCGCGGGGCACTTCCGCACGCCGGTGGCCAAGGGCGTGGAGATCATCGAGGGGCTGCGCGGGCACACCTCCGGCTACGCCGTGCCCACCTATGTGGTAGATGCGCCCGGCGGCGGCGGCAAGATTCCGGTCATGCCCAATTACATGATCAGCATGTCCGACCACAAGATCATTTTGCGCAACTACGAGGGTTACATCACCACCTACGAAGAGCCGGTAACCTACCAGCCCCACGACCCCAAGACCTGCGCCTACTGCCAGAGCCGCCGCCCCGAGCCGGGGCAGACGGGCATCAGCGGGCTGCTGGATGGGGACGAGATGTTCATCAAGCCGCAGGACTTTGACCTGCTGCACAACCGTGGCGGGGGCGCCCACCGGCTGCGCGCCAATCAAGACAAATGGAAGCCGCTGGGCATCGGCGGGCAAACACACGAGGAAATGTAAAGGGAGGTTCTGCTATGCACTATCGTCGGTTGGGCCGCAGCGGCCTAAAAGTGAGCGAAATTGCGTTGGGCGCCTGGGTGACGTTTGGCAGCCAGCTAAACGAGAAAGCCGCCGCCGACTTAATCCACGCGGCCTTTGACCAGGGGGTCAACTTCTTCGACAA
>CAZMMI010000340.1:0-4661 GCA_964567255.1 uncultured Anaerolinea sp. | reverse complement strand
CGTCCCAATCCTTTCCGAAGTAACCAATCCCCGCCGCGCTGATCGTCTCCAGGTCCCAGCCCCGCGCGTAAAGCGCATACTCCAGCCCCTGGCTGAGTTCCTTCGCCGGCAGGCGTGTCGAGCCCAGCCGCTTCCGAAAGAAATCCATCGCCACATTGAAGACTTCCTCCCGCGCGCGGCGCTGTTCCACCGCCCGCTGCTCGTGCTGGCTCATCGGCCGCAGCTCGATCCCCGCTTTCCTGGCCAGTTGTTGCATGGCCTCTTTGAAATCGATATTGTCACGCTTCATCACGAAGGTGAACAAATCCCCACCCGTGTCACAGGCCCCAAAACAACGCCACGTTTGGCTGTCTGGAAACACAACGAATGCCGGCGTCCGGCGGTTATCATGGAACGGGCAGAATCCGGTGTAATTTTTCCCTGCCCGCTTTAGCTCCACGCCGCTGCTGCTGACTTCGTCCAATAATTCAATACTTGCTTTGATATCGTCGCTAACGCTCATAAGACCGTCCCCACGCCGCTTTTTCAGCCGGCCATATCGATAGTGCTTGATAATTCACTGAGCCCGTCCTGGGGCTTCCTGACGATGGATGCGCCACCGTTTACGCTGCCGTTGATACGCTGCCATTGAGGGTCTGACCCTCGAAAATCAACGGTTGCGTTGTTGGTTGCCGTTGTTGGCGGCTTCGATGATTTCTTTCGGAAGCTCCGGAAGTTCCAGATTCCACTCGAAACGCGCGCTCCGGCTGGGCGTGCTGGGCAGCTCCGTGGATCGAAGTAGTCGATCCTTCAGCGCCTGCAAACCCGTGATCATCAGGTAACTCGCCACCTGGCTGCGAGAGGTCCCGTTGGTCTGCGAGATCCAATCCAGGATCGCGTCCAACTCCACGCTCAAATCGATCATCGTCCGATTGCGCGCCTCGTCCTTTGCGGCCTTGCGCCGTTCGCTGCGCGTCATCCCCTGCGCGTTATTCACCCGCTTGAGCTTTCCATACACAGGGTCGCTCATTATGGTCCGTACTGCTGGATCTCCCCCCAGCGTTTGAGGAATCTTGCCCTTGACTGCCATGCCCAACCTCCTACTGTTTGTTTTATAAAATGGTTTCGACAATCTCCGCCGCGTGCAGGTATCCCCCGATCCGCCCGCGGGAATTCACAATCTTTGCTCCCTTCCGGGGCTGAATGCCAATCGCCGCCGGAGACTCCGGCGCATACTCCCAAATGGTCTCGCCATAGCTTGCCGCCTCCCGCACCTTTGTATCCACCGGAATAGGCGGCATAACCAGATCGGAAGACAGTAACGTCTGCACCCGCTCCAGGTTCGCGTCCGTTTCCTTCGTGGTGCGATCGAACATCGTCGGCAGAACCCCAATCAGCGTTGGCGGCTCAACGGCCTGGTAATCACCAAGCGTCGCCACGGTCTGCATCACGTGCTGAACCCCGTCCAGGGCTAAAAAATCCATCTTCGCCGGGATCAAAACGTAATCCGCGGCTACCAGCGCTGAGACGTGCAGTAAATCCGTTGAAGGCGGGGTATCCAGAAAGCATAGGTCGTAGTCGTGCCGCGCTCCATCAATAGCTTTCGCCACCTGGTACTCCCGCATCGGGGCCATCATTGCCCAGCTCTTGATCATCTCACTGGTGTGATCGTTGGTCACCAGATGCACCCGGGGCCGCACTTCCTGGACCACCTTCTTTATCGGCGTCTTGCCGACCAGCAGCCGGTACAGCCCATCACTCTTCTCGATGCGGAACAACGTAGCCTGGTGCCCCTGGCCGTCCATATCCATCACCAACACGCGCAGGCCCTTCATCGCAAACCAGTGCGCCAGGTTCGCCACCGTAGTGCTTTTCCCAACACCACCTTTTTGGTTCGTCACACACAAGGTAATCATTTCGCCATTCCTTTCAGCATCCGCAGACGCTAAGCCGTCTGCTTTGGATTCCATTTCATCATTCGCGCGATCGCTTCCACGGCGAAGCCCGCCGCAAATTCCTGCAGCATGAACTTGTCGGCCTTCTCCGGCCAGCTCTGCGGCTCACGCCACCCTCGCCTCTTTCCAGGGATAAAGCGCCGGCAGCTAGTGTCGGCCGAGCGCAGCACAGACCTCGTTTGCTGCCACCACGACCAGCTCCCTCCTCGGAACCTTGCCCAACTGCTTCAAATCGCTCCACCTGGGAGCTTACTCAGCGGTCTTCCTCCGCTGACTGACCAGGGCCGACTTTGGCACGCATCGCACACATTGACGTGCCCGCTCACTCTTTCGCAAGCCTCGGCCACTGCCTCCTTCTTTTTGTCGGGCGGCAAATCTTCGCGCGCCATTGCTTCTCCCAAACGCTCCACCAGCGTGTGGCGCCGTGCACAAAACCCATTGCCAATTGCGCAGCAACCCACCGCCTGTTCTCCTTGTGACAGATCTACTATGAAACCGTCCATGATCCCCCCACCACGCGAATCGAACGCGCCGATCTCTTGCGGCCCATCAACTGGATCTTTCCCGCATCATCCAGTGCCTGCAGAATGTACAGGCAATGCGACGAGCTGGCGATCCCGCAGTCGCGCATAATCTCGCTCACGGACGGAGAGGTACCGTCATTGCGCTTCTTGAAATCTACGATGTACTCGTAGATGCTTTCGTAGTTATGCGTGCGAGCCTTCATTTTCAACTCCCAGCCACATGTGATTAGGCAGAACCTGCTTCGACGACTCCACCACGAAACCAACCACTGCGCCGGCCTGAGCGGGATTGAGCAAAACCTTGTTCGGTCGCCGGCCATACTTCTTCTCGTAGTAATCTGCAGCGCGCTCAACCTTTTCTTGCAGACTCTTCTTGTCTTCTTTATCGAACCACAGCATTCCTATGTCCATCTCTCTTTATCTCCGTTCAGCCAAGTCTTATTACCAACACTAGATCGATGCGGCTTGAGCCTGGCTTGAGTCGGCTTGAGGCCGGGTTGAGGTCGGGTCGAGGTCGGCTTGAGGTGGCTTGTGGGCTTGAGAAATCGACCGCAAAACTGCCGGAGAGAGGCGGCGAGTGTTATGTCCGCCATCCACCAGCCAGCCCCGTGAATACCATTCATTTAAGAACTTCCGCGCCCGCCATTCGGACCAGCCCAGCACGTCCGTCAACTTCGGAATGCTGAGGACCCCAGCCCACTCGTCCGCTGCTCGCCGGGCAATCTGCAGATCCCGCCCAACCGGCAGACTCTGATCCTGGAACAGACTCACGCTGTAGGCCTGTGCCTCCACCAGCCGCGCGCTCCAGGTAATCAGCAGCCGACCTTTCAACTTCGGCAGTTGCTCGGCGCCCGACCGTCCCAGCACAACCATCGAATCACTCACGGCCGGCACAGGGAAGCAAATCCGCGTCCCCATGTTCGCCTTGACCAGTCCGCTTACTTCCTGCACGCTGGTGCGCTGCGTGGCCAGCACAGGCAGGATCCCGTAAGAACGTCCGGTGGCCACCAGCTTAGCCAGGGCATCTTGTCCATCCGAGTCGATCATCGCCACCTCATCGACCACCAGCACGATCCACTGCAAATCATCGTGCCGCAGCCGGTATTCGACCAGGTCCCGCGCGCCAACCTCCCGGAACTTCTCAGCCCGCCTGGCGATCTCGCCGACCAAGTCCTGCAGTGTCCCATTCAACTCCTCGGCGATCTCCGCGCCCAGCCCTTCGTAACGGGCAAATTCGTTTCCCGATTTCCCGTCCCACAGGACGAGCCGGCATGCCCGCCCCTGCAGCAGCGCCTGGATCCAGCCGTGCAGCAACATGGTCTTGCCAAAACCCCGCGTGCCACCAATCAACACCGAGTCGGCGTCGATCAGCGAAATCCACAAGGGACCTGCCCGAGTAATACCAATCGGAACGTGCATCGGGCTGGGTTGCTCGCTCAGGTTGAGCTTCACCGACTCCAATCGCCGGTTGCGAATTCTGGCCTCGTAGCCCACCTGGAAGAACACCCCCAGGCTGTTGGTTCGCACCACGGGACACCCACCCAAGCGAGTCGAGAGGTCATGGCTGAACTGATCGCTCAACACACCCCGGATATTCCGCAAGTTGTTCGGGTTCACCGAGATCACCGCCCGATCGGGCCGCTCCCACAACCAGAACGAAGGCATAGCCGGGTTGCTCAAGGCCGGTTCCAGCAAAGCGCTCATCACCAGCGCAATTTCTTGCGCGCTCTTACGCATTGCCATCGTTAGACTCCTTCCACTCCACGTCCAGCACCTCCAAAACTTCCGGCCGGATGGGTGGAGTCTGGTCCGGGCGGAAGATCATGTACCGCGGTTGGCTCTTGGACGGCTGCGGGGCCAGAACCATGGACTTGCTGCTCGGGCCGGAATTCGTAGCTTTCGGCTGAGAAGGCAGACCCCGGTGTTGCAGATCCACCATCTGGTCTCGCGCGGTTGTCCGCTCGACGGCTTCCGCGTCAACCGCAGCTGGGTTTGCCGGGTTCAACAGCGGACCAACGTTGCGGTCCATGTCCACGAACTTCCCGTCCGTGGTCCGGATGACCGGAATATCTCCCCGTTCATCGCGCTTTATCAAGCTGGCGATCGGGAGACCCGTCCTGACGAGCAGGATAAACAACCAGATGAACAACCCGGTGGCGATCAACCCCATGCCGTAGGGTGCCCAGGCCACCATCTCGTTCAC
>CAZMMI010000339.1:3280-4689 GCA_964567255.1 uncultured Anaerolinea sp. | reverse complement strand
GGAAATAGATACAACGTTATAATAGTATCTATGAAGACCCGCCTGGATCTCATCGAATCCCGGTTGCAGGCTTTGATCGAAGGATTGGCTCCGTTCAGCAAGGGGGATGTTCAGAGCCGGTTGGCCCACCAACTGGTTGAAGCCATGCATAACGAGCTTTCCGCCGCCGAAGACGGCCGGTTGGAAGCCCCTTGCCGCTACACCATCTTCATGGACCCCTTCTCTCTGCCCGCCTGGCACAAAACCCCCGAACAGCTAAACCGCATTGCTATGGGCCTCGAGCAAGCCGCCCAGGAAGCCGGTATTCACTTCACCGGCCAGGTGTCTTTTGCCCTGGTGGAAGATATCGACCTGCTGCCCGGCGCGGCGCGTGTCGTCGCTCGCTGGGAAGACGCCGCTCTGGGCCGCACAGCCGTCTTTTCACCCGGCGCAGGCAGCAAGCCGCGCCCCAACCCTGCCGGAAATTCCTTCCTCATTGTGGAAGGAAACAAGTATTACACCATTCAAGAGGCGGTCACAAACCTGGGCCGCCGCCCCGACAACCACCTGGTCATCGATGACCCGCGTGTGTCTCGCGTTCACGCCCAAATCCGCCTCAACCGCGGGCAATTCATCCTCTTTGATCTCAACTCCACCGGCGGAACCATGGTCAACGGGCAGCGCATCCGCCAGCATGTTCTCCAGCCGGGAGATGTCATCTCCCTGTCCGGCGTGGCTATCATCTACGGCGAAGAAACACCGCTGGATGAGGAAATCCCACCCGAAGAGCGCACCCGGGCTATGAAGCCCGCGGACAACTCCATTCAAGAACCCGAGGAGCCTGCCCCATGACCGGTATCCTTGTGCTGGTGCTGCGCATCCTCATGGCGCTGGCTTTACTGGGTTTCTTGGGCTGGGCGCTATACACCATCTGGCGCGACCTGCGCACTCAGGCCGGTTTGCTGGTTTCACGCAAAATCCCCGCTCTCACCCTTTCCACCACCAACCTGCTGGATGACCAGGTGCGCGCCTTCAACACCGCCGAAATCGTCATTGGCCGCAGCCCGGTCAGTTCTTATCCCATCCAGAACGAAACCGTTTCGTCCAACCACGCCCGCCTCAGCTATCATCACGATCAATGGTGGGTCGAAGATCTTCATTCCACCAATGGCACCTTTTTGAATGAAGCCCGCATCCAAACTGCAACCGTGGTCATGGCTGGAGACGAGCTGCGCTGCGGGCAGGTCAACCTCAACATTCAAATTGAGTCTATCCGCTAACCGAAAGGGGATCCTATGACAAACACACCCACACTTGGCATCATTGGCGGATCGGGGCTGTACAACATGTCCGGCCTGGCTCACGCAGAATCGCTGGATTTGGATACGCCCTTCGGTAAACCCAGCGCGCCCGTTGTGGTCGGCCAGATC
>CAZMMI010000339.1:0-3180 GCA_964567255.1 uncultured Anaerolinea sp. | reverse complement strand
GCCGACCCCTTCTGCCCCGATCTTTCCGCCCAAATTGCCCAGGCCGCCGAGGACGTGGGCGGCACGGTTCACCGGGGCGGCGCATTCATTACCATCGAGGGACCGCGTTTTTCTACCAAAGCCGAGTCCAACCTCTTCCGCACATGGGGCATGTCCATCATCGGCATGACCACCTCGCCCGAATGCTTCCTCGCGCGCGAGGCCGAATTATGCTACGCCGTCATGGCCCACGTCACCGATTACGACGTCTGGCACGTTAGCGAGGCCCCCGTCACCGTCGAGATGGTGGTGCGCACGCTGCTCAACAACACCGAAATGGCCCAGCAAGCCGTTACAAAACTCGCCCACGATGTCACCGCCGAACGCGCCTGCGCCTGCGGCAGCGCTCTGGCCGATGCCATCATCACCCACAAAACACACATTCCGCCCGAAACACGCAGCAAGTTGGCGCTCCTGGTCGGCCACTATCTGAATGATTAAACCCCGCCTGGCAGGCCCAGCCCAACCCCTGGCCGTCTTCGCCGATTCGTCTGTCGCGCCCGCGGCCCTCACCCAAAGCCGCTTGCTCAGGTTCGCGGCGGCTTTCCTCTTTCTCTTCTCAGTCAACCTCACCCTGGCCCCCGCCGTCCGGCTGCACTCCTGGCAAGCCGATTACCCCCTGGCGCACTGGTTGGGCTTTGCCGTTTGGCTGGCCGGTTTCACCATTTTACATCGCCAGCTCGTCAAGCTGATCCCCGAAGCCGATCCTTTTCTCTTGCCGGCAGCCGCGCTGCTTTCCGGCTGGGGCCTGCTCACCATCTGGCGCATCGATTCCACCCTGGGCCTCAAGCAAACCCTCTGGCTGGCCATTGCAATCGTCATCTTTGGGCTGGGACTGCGCCTGCGGCGCCTGCTGCCCCTCTTGCGCCGCTACAAATACTTGTGGCTGACCTGCGGCCTGCTCCTCACCATCCTGACCTTCTTCATCGGCACCTATCCCAACGGGTCGGGCCCCGGCTTGTGGCTCAAATTCGGCGGCATCTATCTACAGCCCTCCGAGCCGCTCAAGCTGCTTTTCATCATCTACCTTGCCAGCTACCTCGCCGACCATCTGCCGGTCAGCTTTCGCATCCTCCCGCTGCTGGCCCCCACCTTCCTGATCATTGCCGTGGCCCTGGTGGTCCTGGTCGCCCAGCGCGACCTGGGCACAGCTTCCATTTTTCTCATCATTTACACCGCCACGCTCTACCTGACCTTTGGGCGCAAGCGCCTGCTTGGAATTAGCCTCTTGACTCTGGCTGGAGCGGGCTTCCTGGGCTACCGCCTGTTCGATGTCGTCCGCCTGCGCGTGGATGCCTGGCTCAACCCCTGGCTCGATCCAGCCGGCCGCTCCTATCAAATCGTCCAGTCCCTCATGGCGATTGCTTCGGGGGGCGTGCTGGGGCGCGGTCCCGGTCTGGGCAGCCCCGGTCTTGTGCCTGTGGCCGCCTCCGATTTCATCTTTTCCGCCATCACCGAAGAAACCGGCCTGATCGGCGCCATTGGCATTCTCCTGCTCATCGCGCTGCTGGTTGGGCGCACCTTTACCTCGGCGCTGGCTTCCACCAACAACTTCCAGCGCTACCTTGCTTCCAGCCTGGGAACCTACCTGGCCGCCCAATCCATTCTCATCATCGGGGGCAACCTGCGACTCCTGCCCCTCACCGGGGTGACCCTGCCCTTCGTGTCCTATGGCGGCTCCTCGTTGCTCACCGCATTCGCAGCCCTCTTGATTTTAGTCAACATTCACCCGCGCAGCGAAAACGAACCCGCCCCGCTTCCTAAACCCGCCCCCTATCTGGTCGTCAGCGGGGTGGCCTTCTTCAGCCTCATGGCAATTGGTGTGCTGGTCCTTTGGTGGGGGCTGTTCCGCCAAAACGATCTCCTTGACCGCACCGACAACCTCCGGCGGATCATTACCGATCGTTACGTCCAGCGTGGCAGCGTGCTGGACCGCAACAACCGCCCCATCAGCCAGACCACAGGCCAACCCGGCAGCTACCAACGCGAATACCTGTACCCCGCCCTCAGCCCCATCACCGGATACAACGACCCATCCTACGGGCAAGCCGGGCTGGAAGCCAGCCAGGACTCTTATCTGCGCGGCCTGCAAGGCGCCCCTTCGCATGCCATCTGGTGGGAGTATCTGGTCTATGGTCAGCCGCCGCCGGGGCTGAACCTGCGCCTGAGCATTAACCTGGATATTCAAGAGCAAGCCGATACGCTTCTGGCCGGGCATAAAGGTTCCGTGGTTTTGTTGAACGCGGTCACCGGCGAGATCATCAGCATGTCCTCGCAACCCGCATTCGACCCGAACAACCTTGATGAAACCTGGAATGCGATTGTCAGCAGCTCCGACGCGCCGCTCCTCAACCGGGCTGTGCAAGGCCAGTATCCGCCCGGTCCAATCCTGGCTCCCTTCCTGCTGGCCGATGCTCTTTCCTTTGGCGGGCTGCCCTCTTTGCCCGCCTCGCTCGGTTACACCTTGCCCGATTCCACTCGCATGGAATGTGCTGCTGACCTGCCCGAAACGTACACCTGGGGTGATATCATTCGCGCGGGCTGCCCGGCCGCCCCCCTATGGATGGGCAAGCGTTATAGTCCGGATGAGTTAAGCGCGCTCTTCCAGGCGCTCGGCTTCTCTGATGCCTCTGCGGTGGGTTTGCCCGCCGCTGCTCCGGTGAACCCCAGCATCAATTCGGCCGAGCTGGCCTCTGTGGGTCAAGAAAACCTGCTGGTCACGCCCTTGCAAATGGCATTAGCCGCGGCAGCCATCAGCAACGAAGGCATTCAGCCTTCCCCGCTGCTCAGCCTGTCCGTAGAGACTCCGCACCAGGCTTGGGTGGCGCTGCCCCACGGCACCCCGCACACAGCCCTGCCCTCTGCTGGCGTGTCCACCGCCCTCAATCTGCTCACCCACCCCGGCGAACTGCACTGGCAGTCGGTGGCGCTGGCTTACACCCCCGACACGCCCATCACCTGGTATCTGGCAGGCACCACGACCAAATGGCGCGGCACCCCCATCGCGGTGGCCGTAGTGCTCGAAGAAAACAACCCCGCTCTCGCCGAAACCATCGGCCGCGCCCTCATCACCACCGTCGTATCCGGAAAATAAGCGCTCCAACATCTCCTCCTTGTAGTGGCGAGGCGAGATTCAGCAAG
>CAZMMI010000338.1:0-4703 GCA_964567255.1 uncultured Anaerolinea sp. | reverse complement strand
GGTAGAACAAGAGGGATGAGACCAATCACTCCGCTTGCTACCTACGCCAAACTGGACGAGGCGGGGGAAAACTTCCCGCCGGGGGTGTGCGGTTAACCAACGAGATGGGTGTAGAGGATGCGCAGGCCGATGCCGAGGAGGACCAGGCCGCCGAGTATTTCCATGCGCTTGCCGAACTTCTCGCCCAGTTTGCCGCCGACGGCCAATCCAAAGGCCGACAGGGCGATGGTGACCACCGTGATGATGGCGGCGGGCGCCCACACGCTGACCTGGATCATGGCCATGCTCAGGCCGACGGCCATGGCGTCAATGCTGGTGGCGATGCAAAGCATCATCAAGGTTTTGCCCTTGGATGGGTTTTCTTTGTAGATTTCCATGTCCGGGTTCATCCCGGAGCGGATCATGCTGACGCCGACGTAGGCCAGGAGACCAAAGGCGACCCAATGATCAAAGTTCTCAATGTACCGGGCGATGGTGGAACCGGCCAGCCAGCCGAGGATGGGCATGAGGCCCTGGAAGATGCCGAAGTGGAAAGCCAGGCGGAAGCGCGCGCGGCTGTCAACGGCTTTGCGGGTGGTGCCGATGCCCAGTGAGACGGCAAAGGCGTCCATGGCGAGCCCGGCGGCGATGAAAAGTGAGGCGGCGAATCCCAAGGTGTTTTACTCCGGGGGCCATTGTAGCCGGAAGAGGTGCATCCGTCAATTGAGGTAGGGAAGCTGTAAGGAAAATGGTAGTTGTTGGGTGGGATTAATTCGAGTTTGGGTGAACCATTCACGGCGAGTCTGTCGGATCAGGGTAGATGTCTTTGGCGAATCTCGCCTCGCCGCTACAGGCTGGCTTTATTTGAAAGCGGCGGGTTGATGGAGAGGATGCGGCGGCTGTCGGCTTTGATGATGGTCCAGTCGGCGGGGGTGGAATACTCCAGTACCAGGCGCATGTTGGGCAGGTCGACGGCCTGGATGTGAGCCTCGGCATCTTCGGGGGTTCGCCCGCCGCCCACCAGCCGGTTGCGCAGATCGGCCAGGAGCGCGACCGGCTCGCCCGTGAGGAAAATAGAGCAGTCGAAGAGGGGTTGGGCAGCGTTCCAGGGTGGCTGGTCGAGGAGCCAGTAGTTGCCTTCGACGAGCAGCAGGCGGTGGGCTGGGGTGACTACGCCCGCGTTGGGGATGGGGTCATGCAGGGCGCGGCTGTAGACCGGAAAGGGTGTCTGCGCGCCAGGGGCATCGGCATGGACGGCAGCCAGGGTGGCCAGGGCGGCGGGGGCATCAAAGGTCTCGGGCGCGCCCTTGAGCGAGCGCAGCGAAAGGGTTTGCTCGCCGCGCAGGAGGGTGTGGGTATCGAGGTAGGCGTTGGGATAGTGCCAGCCGTCCAGCCCAATGACTAACGAGGTTTCTCTCTCGGCCAGGGCGTTGGCCACGGCTGCCAGGGTGGCGGCAAAGGCCGATTTGCCCACGGCGGGCGGCCCAGCCACGGCGACCAGACAGCGATGAGTGTCGGCCAGGGTTAAAAGGGTTTGCGCCAGGGGCAGGTAAAAGCGTTCCACCTCGCCGAGGTTGAACTCGAGGACTCGCTCAGTTTGATCGAGGTAGCGCGGAGCAGCGGTTAGACGCGCCCAGAAAGAGTCCATTTACAGCGCTTTGAAGGCCTCTTGCAGCATGTGTGGGGTGAGCACAGCGGGGTCCGGGCCAAAGTAGGTCCAGAAGCAGGCGGAGGGGCGGACCGTTTCGAGGGTCAAGGAGAGGGCCGGGTCTTTGCGCCCATAGTACGGAGCGCGCCAGCCGCGGGTGGAGTCGGGGTCGGCGCGAACGAGGGAGAAATCGCCCTCGCCTTCAAGCAGGTTTGTGCGCATAGCCAGATTATTGGCGCTGATTTGAAGGTCTAAGCCGAAGCTATCGGTAGCGAGCGTATGAGGCAGGTCGGCCAGGAGCCAGTGCAATCGCATGCGGTGGGGCTGGAGTCCCTCGAGGCGGTCCAGCACCAGCCAGGCGTTGTTTTCCAGGCGCAAGACGGCGCGGCGGTGGGTGACCGGGTCGGGCAGGCGAGTGTAGCCGTCGTGTTCGCCACGCCAGATGAGGGAGGGCGTAGACGGCAGCACGCGGCCTTCCGACCAACTACCCCAGGTGAAGCGGGTGAGGCGCTGCATTTGATCCTCGCCGTCCACGGTGACGGTGTTGTGCACGGCGCTGCGGGCCAGGCCGTTTTGCCAGATGCCGGAACCGTTGTAGAGGTAGGTGCCGGGGTCGACGGCGATGGGTTGGCCCTGCCAGGACAGGTCCAGGTGGAGCTGGTCGGCGTGCGAGGGGCGCTCACGGTGGGAGGCGCAGCGGACGACGACCCGGCTGGCGGAGCCGTGCAGGGTGTAGATGCCGCCATCGGGAAAGGCGCTGTCTTGCTGTTGCGGCTGCTGAAGGGGAGCTTCCAGACTTTGCGCACCGCACAGCCAGAGCAGGTCTTCGTCCCAGGGGCCGGGTGGGAACAGGCGCACGCCGCGCGTGATGAAGGCGCCCAACTGGAGGATGGGGCGATAGTCGGTGTAATCGCAGTTGTTGAGGGGCAGCACCAGCGCGCCGTCGATGGAGCCGTACTCGGGCATCTGGCCGGTGTGGGGGTCGATGAGCTGGGCGAGGTGATCAACCGAGGCGGCCACGGCCCGGCGCAAGTCCTCGGAGAAAGGCTGGTTGTTCAGATCACCCAGGCGCAGGGCCAACAGGTAGACATGCAGGATGAAGCGGTTGTAGTTGATCGAGTACATCGAGTAGGCGCCATCGGAGAAGATTTGCTTGCGCGCGGCTTCTTCCAACAATTCACAACCTGTTTTCAGGTATAGCGGGGCATCTTTGAACTCGGGGAACAGGAGGCCCGCCAGCCAAACGCCGAAAGCCTCAGAGACCATGTGGTTGGCGCGGGTGGAGATGGCGTAATCGAGG
Source organism: uncultured Anaerolinea sp. (assembly GCA_964567255.1). Lineage (GTDB taxonomy): Bacteria > Chloroflexota > Anaerolineae > Anaerolineales > Anaerolineaceae > Anaerolinea. The sequence goes on along the minus strand of CAZMMI010000338.1, from coordinate 1,776 downwards.
TTGCGGTAGACGCGCTGGGCCAGGGCAGCGGAGAATTGGGTGAGCTTCGCCAGGCGCTCGGGGGTGGTGCGAGGAGAAGCGCGGAAGGCGTACAGACCGAAGCACCAGGCTAAAAGGCGCAGCGAGGCTTCCTGCCCGCATTTCCAGTTGGGGCCGAGGCCGGGCGGGTTTTGCTCGGCCCAATCCTCGACCAGCGCCCAAAAGGCAGCCGGAAAGCGCTCATCTTTGGTAGCGGCGTAGGCGCGGATAAGGGTGAAGACGAAGGCAAAGCGGCTGGCCTCCCAGACGTACTTGATGTCGTAGGGGCCGTCGTCGGGGATTTGGGTCCAGTGTTTGGTAATGCCAAAATAGGAATTGGTGAGCGGATCGAGAGTCCAGGTGGGCGGAAAGCCAAGCTGGAACCACTGGTGCTCGAAGAATTTGAACTCTCCGGTCAAAATGCGCTCTGCTTCGGCGACCGCAACAGTCGTGTCCCAAGGATGTAGGGAATGCAACGCTGGAAGTACATCAAAGACAAAAACGGGGGTGTTGGCAGCACGCCAGGAGGCGTACGCAGACGGCTCGGCGGGCACATCCGGGCGCAGCCAATGGCGCAAGGGGGCGTCCTGCCAGCGGTAAGACGGAATTTGCATGCGGAGGATGCCCGTGCGCATGCGCAGCGCATAGCCAAAGCGTGTGGTTAGCCAGCCCAGGCCAAAACGGCGGCGGAGGGAATCGAGGGCCTTAATCTTTTTGAGCATGGCTGCGCCGGGCGGTATACAGGGCGAGGACGACCCACAGCAGCGGCAGGCCGATGATGATCAAGGCGGGGGCGGCGGGGGCGTGTTGGGTCCAGGCCAGGGCCAGGGCGACGCCGGTGAAGGTGAGGAGAACGTACAGCAGGCTGATGGGCGCGTGGGCGAAACCGCTGATGACCAGCTTTTGGTAGACGTGGGTGCGGTGGGCGGAGAAGACACGCTCACCTTTGAGCCCGCGGCGGATGAAGGTGATGCCGGAGTCCATGATGAAGGCCCACAAGATGCAGGTGCCCAGCATAAGGGGATCGCCGCCGGAGGGGGCCGACAGAAGGGGCAGGACGGCGAAGGTGAAACCCATGAAAGTGCTGCACACGTCACCCATGAAGATGCGCGCGGGGGGCCAATTGTGGCCGAGGAAACCCAGGCTGGAGGCCGCCACGGTTAAAGCGATCCAGAAGGCCAAGTCGTTGGGCAGGGCGGAGCGGGAGAGGAGCATCCAGCCGATGGCAGCGGCGAAGGCTGTGCCGCCGGCGATGCCGTCGATGCCGTCCATGAAGTTGTAGGCGTTGGTCAGGCCCACGATCCACAGGAGGGTGATGGGGATGCCCACCAACCCCAGGCGCAGTTCACCGAAGAGGGGGATGGTGACGGACTCAAAGTAGCCCATGACCAGAATGACCGCCAGGGCGACCAGACTCTGGATGGTGATGCGGAAGCGGGCGGAGAGGGAGGTGACGTCATCGCGCCAGCCAAGGAAGGCGATGACGATGCCCGCCAGGATGTAGACCAGGCTGTGCTTCCAGCCGCCGCCGGAAAGGCTGTAAATCAACACGACGACGAGGGTGAGGACGACCACGGCCAGACCGCCGCCGCGGGGGGTGGGAGTGGAATGTGAACTGCGCTGGTTGGGGATATCTAAGATTTGCTTGCGCTGCGCCCAGGCGCGAATGAGGAACACCAGCCCGTAAGAGCAGGCGGCGAGGAGGAGAAAGACGCCAAATTGGGGGAGCGTGGGCAGCATGGAAGCGGATGGTTCCTT
>CAZMMI010000337.1:1564-4712 GCA_964567255.1 uncultured Anaerolinea sp. | reverse complement strand
TCTGATCGTGGAGATTGATACATGGCCTTAACCTCGCTGATCACCTACCATCTCGTTAAGAGTGAAGATCTGAACCATCATGGCACTTTGTTTGCTGGAAGAAATGCCGAATGGTTTGTCGAAGCAGGTTTTATTGCCGCCGCAGCCCTCACTCGTCCGGAAAATATCGTCTGCCTAAAGATTCACGGAATGGGTTTTCATCGTCCTGTTCATCGAGGTGAGGTGATTCATTTCGAGAGCAAGATCGTTTTTGCGGGGCGAACCCGTCTGGTCGCGCACATCAGCATGAAAGGGAAAGAAGATCAAGACCAGATCGTCGAAGGCTTTATTACATTCATCCACGTAGATCAGGCAGGCAAACCCATTCCTCACGGTATACAACTTTCGCCGGAAACTGAGGAAGAACTCCAATTACAAGAGACGGCTCAAAACCTGCGATAATGGGCAAAAGCCGAGGATGGCGGCCTCTTAAACAGGGCCGCCATCCTCGGCTTCAGTGCAGTATTTGCGCTTGCAATTGTCTGCACACGCAGGCGCCGGTTGTATGGACCAGGTCTTAATAATGCACAGGGATTGAGCGGCTAAGGTATCCTGAAGGTGATCGCGGCAACCGATAAGGCAGGCAGTTGAATGATCGCCTTCCCCTCGCGAACCACACCCGATCTCAGCGGGCGGCGAATCACCTGACTGGGACTCTCAAAAGTATTTATCTCTTTGGGGTTGGATCCGAACACAACTTCCGCGGAGAGAATTGATTCAATCGCTTCGCCGCCATAATCGATCTCAACTTCGGCTGCTTCGGTCAGATGACGATTGACCAGGAACACGTGCAAGGCCCCATCCCCGAGAATCGCGCTGGCATCAATGTAGTTGACTCTTCCATAAGAGGGGCTATCGTACGCCGGCCCAATGACCACCGGTTGAATGGAAACACCCTCTTGCCGGCAGGAAAACATGGCAAAAGGATAATAGATACTTTGAAGCAATAGATCATCGCCTCGCGTACGGATGGGAGCGAGCACATTCACAATTTGGGCCAGGTTGGCGATTTTGACCGAATCGGCATGGCGAATGAAGCTGTTGAGGAAGCCAGCGACAACCAGAGCATCTTCCAGGTTATAGACTTCTTCGATAAGTGGCGGGGCGAACTTACCATGTCCCTTCGTATCCTCCGGGCCATTCGCGCGGTACCAGATATTCCATTCATCAAAGCATAGGTAGTGACGCTTCTTACTGCGAGTCTTCGCCTGAACCACCCGGCATACGGCATCCATATGTTCGATGCGCTTATCAACCGTGGCAGAGCAAGCCAGATAATCGGCCGTATCGTTCGCGGGATTACCAACATAGCGGTGCAGGCTGACATAATCCGCGTAGGATCCCAGATGCTCTAAAACGGTCAGATCCCAATCGATATAAGTGGAACCACTCATGGTCGTGGAACCGCAAGCGACCGTCTCAATATCCGGGTCGATTTCTTTCATCAACCTACCAGCCTGGTAAGCGCGAGCCGCATAATCATCCGCAGGAGCATGCCCCATCTGCCAGTGCCCATCGATCTCATTTCCCAGGCACCAAAGCTTCACATTATAAGGATCAACGGAACCATTCTCCGCGCGCAGGTTGGCATACTGTGATCCAACCGGACCGTTGCAGTATTCGACCCAATTGCGGGCTTCCTCAGGTGTGCCCGTGCCCAGGTTTACGGTCAACATAGGCGTCCAATTCATCAGCCTGGCCAGCTTGAGGAATTCATCTGTTCCAAAATGATTGGGCTCGATGCTCTCCCAGGCCTGGTCATACACCGAAGGCCGCCGATCCCTTGGCCCAACACCATCCATCCAGTGATACCCGGATACGAAGTTCCCGCCAGGATAACGCATGGTCGTCATCTGCAGTTTCCGCAGCGCCGCCAACGCATCCTGGCGAAAACCGTTCTCGTCCGCATGGCGCGATTGTGGGTCATAGACCCCCTCATACACTGCCCGACCGATGTGCTCCAGAAAGCCGCCAAAGATGCGTGGATCCACCGGAGCTATCGTATAGGCCGGATCTACAACCAGACGCGTCCTATTCATATTCTCTATCGATTCCTGCCCGTCAGACGCACCTTGACCGTTGCGACGGCGGCTGCTGGTAAGACCACGTGTAGTTGCGTCTTTTTCCATTCTACAGCCAATGGTTGCGGGGCAACCCGCTCGGGGGCGTCAAAGGTATTGTGAGCATGGATATCGCCGTACAGCACCTGCCCCTCTGCGGAGCCAATCTCCGCTCCACCCAGCACCTCCACCACCACTTCCGCAGGCTGACTGGCGTGACTGTTGGTCAGGGTAGCAAAGAGGGTGTCGTCCTTGAGCGAGGCGCTTCCCGACACTGTTGGGACAACACCTTCCATCTGTTCACCCGCGCGCATTGCGCTTTGCCAGGAGGTCTGCAAGATATTCTTCTTTGAAAAATGGATCTCCGGCGTTTCCACCCGCATCCGCAGCGATCTCGCGCCCTGATGCGGAGCATACATTTCATAGACATACCCGGTTGGAGTAACCAGCATCTGTTCGCCCTGGGTCAAAATCATGGCTTGCAGCACGTTGATCATCTGGGCAATGTTCGACATCACCACCTTATCGGCGTGCCGGTTGAAAATATCGAGGGTGTTTGCGGCTACGATCGCGTCGCGGAGAGTGTTTTGCTGGAAGAGGAAAGCCGGGTTCGTTCCCTTCTCGGCAGGATGCCACGTGCCCCATTCATCGATGATCAGGCTAAGCTTGCGGGTCGGATCCCAAACATCCATGGCTGCCCGCTGCTGAACCACCAAATCTTCCATCCTCAAGCCTTTTTCCAGCAGGCGATACCAGTCTTCTTCCGTATACTCGGTGGCGGTGCCTGAAGTGCCGCAGTAATAGTGCGCGGCGAAGCCGTCGATGTTGTTAAAGACCCAGTAATCTTTGTTGAGCTTACGGAAAAAACGGTCAGTCCATTCCACATCATTACCCGAGGGGCCGCAGGCAATGACCGTGAGTTTCTTGCCGAAGCCGCGCACGAAGGAGGCAAAACGGCGGAATTCGGTGCAGTAATCCTCCGGAGAGAAATTCCCGCCGCAGCCCCAGTTCTCGTTTCCTACCCCCCAAAAATTCACGTTCATGGGCTC
>CAZMMI010000337.1:0-1464 GCA_964567255.1 uncultured Anaerolinea sp. | reverse complement strand
TAGGGATGGCGAGGGTTCATCAGCACCTCTTCCACCGACCCCATCTCGATGAGGTTGCCACGGAACATGATGGCGATCCGGTCGCTCACATAATAGGCCGTCGCCAGGTCGTGGGTAATGTACAGGATGCTAACCCCCAGATCATCCCGCAGCTTCTTGAACAGGTTGACGATAGACATGCGCAGAGAGGCATCCACCATCGAGACAGGTTCATCCGCGATGATCAACCTGGGGCTCGTCAGCAACGATCGCGCGACGGAAATGCGCTGGAGCTGGCCGCCGGAGAACTCACTGGGGTATTTACCGGCAAACTCCGGATAGGTCAACCCGACCTCACGAAGGGTCTTGTCGATCCTTGCGATGGCGGTCTGCTTATCTTCTGCCAGCTTGTAATTGGTGACCGTCTCAAAGAAATAACTGTCCACCGTGCGCAGCGGGTTAAAGGTAGAGAAAGGGTCCTGAAAAATCGCCTGGACACCCTGGGTCTGCCACACCTTTTCGTTGGGCTCCTTCATCTTTCCTTTATACGAAACCGTTCCGGAGGTCTCCTCTTCAAACCCCAGCACAATCTTCGCCGTGGTCGTTTTTCCGCAGCCGCTTTCTCCCGCCAGGGTAAAGATCTCCGCCGGTTTGATATAGAATGAAACATTATCGGCAGCAGTAATCATTACGCGGGACAAGAGACTGCCCTGTGCGTAGCGCTTGGTTAGTTGATTTACTTCAAGAAGCTTTTCCATTATTTATCTCCAATCAACCAGCAAGCCACGCGATGCTGTTCGTTCGTACGAACGAAGCTCGGCATCTCTTTGAGGCAGACCGGCATCGCATGCGGGCATCTGGGGTGGAAGGGGCAGCCAGTAGGAAGATCGATGAGGGAAGGAGGGTTTCCGGGGACGCTTTCGCGCACTCTTTTATCACCGAACTTGGGGAGGGAATTGATCAAGAACTGGGTATAAGGGTGCAGCGGCTTGTCGAAGATCTCTTCAGTCGGACCTTCCTCTACAAACTTCCCGGCATACATAATTCCAATCCGATCGGCGACGTTGGCGTGGACGCCCATATCGTGGGTGACCATAATGATCGTGTTCTCCAACTTATTCTGGATGTCCAAAAGTAGTTGGATCACACCACGCTGTACCACCACATCTAACGCGGTTGTGGGCTCATCCCCAATCATGATGCGAGGCTTGAGCAGCGCCGCCAGGGCGATGGTGACGCGCTGGCGCATACCACCCGATAACTGGTGTGGGTAGGCTTCCAGAATGTTCTTAGGCAGGCCCAGTTCCGCAATATGCTCCTGGGCGAGGCTAAATGCTTCATCTCTGGATTTAAAACCCACGTGGCTGCCGATGAAATCTCGGTAGGTTTCCTTGATCTTTACCACCGGGTTCAGCACGCTCATCGAGCCTTGCGGCACGTACGAGATATACTGCATGCGCAGCTTGCGCCGTTCTTCCTGTTTCA
>CAZMMI010000336.1:0-4724 GCA_964567255.1 uncultured Anaerolinea sp. | reverse complement strand
ATGCCTTTCCAAAATGCGCCTGCTCGAATGGTGACATTTGGAAACCGTTTTTGGTGACAATCTGCCCCTCCCCCAGCGCCGCGGGTATGCTATTCTAGCCCGTGATATTGTATTCGTTTTTAGGAAAGGATATTTACTATGGCACATGTGATCGACCAGGCCTCTTGCATCCAGTGCGGCGCTTGCGAAGCCGAATGCCCCGAGGGCGCTATCTCTGTCCAGGCTGACGGCTCCTACATGATCGACGCCGCCAAGTGCGAAGACTGCGCAAAATGCGTCGATGTTTGCCCCACCGGCAGCATCACCAAAGCCTAACCGCAACTTTTGCAACGCGCCGGGCGACTCGCATGAGCCGCCCGGTATTGTTTTAAGTTATAATCGGACACATGGACGCAGATTTAACCCCCTCCCCCGAAACTTCTCCCGAGCTTTCTCCTGAGCCCGCTCAGATCGAAAAGCCCCGCCCAGATTACCGCTGGGTTTACTGGTTACCGGTAGCCTTCATCTTTGGATTGGCTGTCGGTTATTTCGCCTTCGCCCGCCCGCTTTCCACCAAACTCGCCGCCGCCGAAGAAGAAGTGGCTGCCTTGAAGAGCGCTGCTGCTGAATCACAGGCTGCCGCCGACGACCTGAGCGTGCCCGAAGAAGTGACCCGCTACGAAGTGCCCGAAGACGGCGACCCCTCCTTTGGCCCCGCCGATGCCCCCATCGTGATCATCGAGTACAGCGACTACGAATGCCCCTACTGCCAGAAGTGGCATAACGAGGTCTGGCCCCTGCTGCAAGAGAACTACGGCGACCAGATCCGCCTGGTTTACAAAGATTACCCGCTGGCCAGCATTCACACCAACGCCATTCCCGCCGCCGAAGCCGCCAACTGCGCCGGCGAGCAAGACAAATACTGGGAGTACAATACCGCTCTGTTCAGCGGGCAGTATCCCTACACCCGAGACGGATTCGAGACCATTGCCCAAGAACTCAAGCTGAAAAGCGAGCCCTTCGCCGCCTGCCTCGATGATCGCCGCTACCAGGGCGAGGTGGAAGAAGATCAGGCCTACGCCGACAATACCTTCGGCGGTCTTTCTACCCCCACTTTCTTCATCAACGGGCTGGCCCTGGTCGGGGCCCAGCCTTACGAGATCTTCTCCCAGGTTATCGAAATGGAATTGAACGGCGAAATTCCGCAATAATAACAGAGAAAGGGTAACTGCTCAGAGGTCGAAGGATTTCCCCTCTGGCTGAGGAGTTACGAATCATGAAAAGATACATCACCGTAGCGGGAAATATTGGGGTGGGAAAATCCACGCTGGTGGCGCTGCTGTGCCAGAAGTTGGGATGGAAACCTTTCTACGAGCCCGAAGCGCATAACCCCTACCTGGCGGACTTCTACAAAGACATGTCCGCCTGGGGTTTCCATTCGCAGGTCTTCTTCCTGGCCAACCGCCTGCAGATCCACCGCGAGATCATCCGCTGCGAAGATTCCGTGGTTCAGGACCGCAGCATTTACGAGGATGCCGAAATCTTCGCCTGCAACCTCTATCGCCAGGGGCGGCTCAGCGATCGCGACTACGAAACCTACCGCGCCCTCTACAAAGGGCTGATCGAATTCCTCCCGCCGCCCGATCTGGTCATCTACCTGCGTGCCACGCCCTCAACCTTGCGCAATCGCATCGCCATGCGCAACCGCGATTACGAACGCGAAATCGCCTCCGACTATCTGGACGGATTGAACCAGCTCTACGAACAGTGGATCGACAGCTTCACCCTTTGCCCTGTGCTCACGGTGCCTGCCGACCACCTCAACTATGTCGCCCACCCCAATCATCTCGATCTGGTGGTGCAAAAAGTTCGCGAAAAACTATCCGGGAAAGAAGAAGTCATCTTCAATCCGGATGAGATAGCCCAAATCTAGTCGCTGAGATTTCTCAGCAGGGTCAATTTTAGCGCGGCTCGACAACCAGCTTGATGGCTGTTCGCACCTTGCCGTCAATCTCAACGTCTACAAATTCGGGCACCGCAACCACCGGGATGCCATCTTCTGCCAGGTATCCTTTGGCCAGAACCAGCGCTTTCACCGCCTGGTTGACAGCTCCGGCGCCAATCGCCTGAACCTCGGCGTGCTTGTGCTCTCGGATCACTCCCGCGATTGCCCCCGCCACGGCTGCCGTGCGCGAGTTTGCCTTTACCTTGATTATGTCCATTTGCGCTCCTTCTTTGAGTGTGTGTTGCAGATCAATGCATTCTATGCCAAGGGGGCAAGTCCTTTAATTGAGATTGTAATAGAAAGTTTATCTACTTTCAAGAAGCAATCTGTAGCAAGTTGGTACAAAAAAGGAAAAACGTCTTTTTTACCATTTTCCATAGGCCTGCGTGCGCTATTTTGGGCAAGGTGGTGTGTCTGAGAAGAACATATCTCTCTTAATTGTTTAAAGTGTATGGATTCGTCGTATTAGTAGGGGCTGTGGATATGTGGATAAAAACGTCCAAAAGGGCTTTTCTCCCGTATATATGGCTCCGCGGTACTTCTTCTTTCTCCATCTACCGGAGTCTAAGGGCGCACTTATCCACCGCAATTGTGGACAGCCTTCTGGCAAATCGGCAGAACTTATCCCCACGCTCCACAAAATTATCCCCAAAGTCGATATATTGCGCCGCCCCCAAAACACCCCCCATATATAGGGGTGACTCTTTTTCGGGTTTTCTTAGAATAGTGACCATTTTGGGGTGTTTATCCACATCGATTCCCGGTTATCCACAGTTTTAACGATATTATCCACAGTTTTGGGGAACTGACGTTGAAAAAGCGAGAGACGCTGCCCGCGCAGCGTCTCCATATCTTGGGGTATGTTGCGAGTGAATTCTCGCATGGCCTACATTTCCGGCGAGGTGACTACACCGTTTTTCTCGGCGAAGCGGTCCAGGGTTTCCTCCACCGCATCCAGATAGTGATCCAATCCCTCCAGCCGCGTGGAGAAGGTGGCTTCATCCAGGCTGCCGGCGCGGCAGGCTTCCATCCAGGCGTTTTCCGCTTCGTGCCCGGCGGGCAGGTGCGCCACCGCCAGCGTCCACGTGCGCATGAGCAGCCAGAAGGCCGCCGAAGGATGCTCGGCCCACAAAGCGCTGGCTGCCCGCTCATAATAACCTTTACGGGCCGGGTGCAAGCGGGTGGGGTATTCTTCCTGGGCGGTCACAGCTTTGAGGGCCGCTTCCCAACTGCCCAGCCACCCGGTCCAGGACTCGTCGGTCACTTCCACGCTGCCGCTCAGCAGATCTAGCCATTCCTTGGACAGGTCGGCGCGCTGCAGGGCCTGCATCCGCTGGGGGAATTGCAGCACAAAGCGGCGCTCGGTGAGCGGGCTGCCCGTCAGGCTGGCCAGGGCGTTGCCCGCTTGCTCCAGCGCCTTGAGATAGGCATACACGCGGCGCGGGTGGGTGCCGGGATCGTTGAATGATAGGTCCATCCACAACTGGCGCGCCGATTCAGCCAGGGTCTTCGCGCGGCTGAGCACAAAATCGGCCTGGAAGAACTGCGCCCCGGTGCTGGCCTGGGTGAACTCAAACCAGTGGCTGGTATCGTGCAGCAAAAGGGGCTTGCTGTAGATGAAATACCCCAGCCAGGGGTGGACGCGCAGTTGCCGCGGCTGGTGAAAATCCGCCTGGGCATAGTGGCTGATGTCCAGGGTCACCTCGTCGGAGAGACGCACGATCTCGCGTTCCATCAGGGGCTGGCTGTCGTGGATGCACACCAGGTCGATATCCGTGGTGCCGCCGAGCAATGGTTCTTCGTTCAGCACCGAACCGGTCAGGTAGATGCACACCAGGCGGCGACTGACCTTCACGCGCTGCGCGGCAGTCGTTTGAGCCAGTTTGAGGAGGGTATCGCGGGTGATGCGCATAGATGGGGACCTTTAATCGTGCATCGGGAGGGGGAGTTCGGGTTGGAAGGGCGCCTTGAGCAGCGTCTGGCGGATGCGGTTCTCAATCCAGCGCAGGTCTTCCGCGTAGCGCACGTAATCTAGCTGGTTGCTGTCAATCACCAGCACGGGCGCGGAATGCTGCTTGCCGTTCAGGAAGAAGGCATCGTAGGCTTCGTTGACTTGCTGGATGTACTCCCGCTCCATGTTGCGCTCGTAACTGCGGTCGCGTTGAGTGATGCGCTGCATGAGCAGGTCGGTGTCGGCGCGCAGATAGACGATCAGGTCGGGCGGGATGATCTTTTCGGCCAGAGCCTCGTGCACGCGATAGTACATTTCCAATTCGTCATCTTGCAGATTGATCCCCGCAAAGAGGGCGTCTTTTTCAAAGGTGTAATCGCTGATCAGACTCTGCCCTTCCGCGGTCAACTCGCCCACGCTGCGGCGCTGCTGGTGATAGCGGCTGAGGAGAAAGAACACCTGCGTCTGAAAGGCGTAGCGGGCGCGATCGCCGTAGAACTTGCTGAGGAAGGGATTTTCTTCGAAAATCTCCAGCAGCAAGTTGGCCTGAAGCGATTGTTGAAGCAGGCGGGCCAAAGTGGTTTTTCCAACGCCGATCACGCCTTCGATCGCAACATACATGCAGCAAACTCCTCTAAATAGATTTGTCCCCTGTTTGCCAGAGCGGGTGCTCGTTGTTTTGTTAATATACCACAATGTTGCCCTTTGCCGATCATCCCCCAGGCTTAAAAAATCGTAACTACTAACCGAAGTGGTCGGAATATCCCGAAATTGAAGGTTGTTTGGGTG
>CAZMMI010000335.1:1929-4725 GCA_964567255.1 uncultured Anaerolinea sp. | reverse complement strand
TTTCCCTACCCTTATGGATAGGAAATGGGGGAAATACCTTTGAGACAATTATAAGCGAAGATCACCGGTCTTTTGTGATCCCGCACCATTCCTTGCATACCAACCCTTCAGGAGTTGATTCGGCCAACACATAGCCTGTGTTGGGAAAGGGTAGATTGTAGATTTCATCGAAGCTGATGTTATTCAACACCAGCGGCAGAATACACATGTAAGTGCCCCCGTGCCCAACCATGAGGATGGGGCGAGGATCGTCAGCGTCCAATAGTTCATGCAGAAAAGGCACGAACCGGTCGCGGATATCGAAAAAATTTTCTCCGCCTGGGCGGCGCAAGTGCCACTCGCGGCGGACAAGCCAGGCTTCGCGCAGCGCGGCGTGAGCTTCCCAGGCGGCCTGGTCGCTTTGGCCTTCCAGATCGCCGCAGTCGTATTCGCGCAGGGCGTCGATGATGGTCATGGCGGTTTTTAATTCTCCGGCCAGGAGTTGGGCGGTTTGGATGGCGCGCAACAGCGGGCTGGAGAAGATGCGCAGGTCTGGGAGATCGCGGAAGTGGCTGGCCAATTGGCGAGCCTGTTCGATGCCCGTATTGGTCAAGCCATGGATGCGTCCGCGGTTCGAGATGACTCGCAGCAAGTTGGCTTCGCTCTCGCCATGCCGTACGAAGTATATTTTCATGCCTCAACCTTTTCGTCTGCTGTTACGTTCATTTTACCGATTCTTCGCGGGATTGTCACTTGTTTTATCGGGGAAGAATCGCGAAGGAGCAAATTAATTCATACAGGCACGGAGGATGCCCGTTACATTTACCCAGGGACCCATTCCCGGGCCGGGCTTGTGCTGTCATCCAGGACGCGGGTAAGGATACCCGCGCTACGAGGAGGGGATCCAACGAACTCAAGTCAACAGCGCAGGTAGGAAACCCCGTGTTACGAGGTGAGAATCCAGCGAGCCCAATCGACGAATGACAGCCGCCAGCTCTTTTGCAGGCCGCGCACCTCGGCGAGGGCGGGCGGGCGCGGGCTGTATTGGGCCTGGCAGTACAGGCGCGTGGCTTCCTGAACCAGGTTTTCCAGGCGGGGATAGGAGCTGAGGTGCAGCGTAACGGCTTCGAGGTATTCGGAGGGAGTTTGGCTGGCGGGCCCCGCCAATCCGCCCTGAACCAGGCGTCGCCTGACGCGGTTGTAGAGGTCGGTAGTCTGATGGATAGGGTCCAGCTTGCGCAGGCCCAGGAAGCCGTTCCAATACAGGATGCCGGCGACTCCGGCGATGAGCAGCAGGGGTAACAGCAGCCACAGCCATGCGCCGGAGGCGCGTCCAGGCTGCGGGTTGGTTTCGCCGGGTTGGTTGACCACTTCAGGTAGGGCTGTCAGGCCGGGTGGGTACACTATGGGGTTGAAGGCGGCGGTGGGCTCAAACTCGACCCAATCATAGCCAGGGAAGTAGACTTCTACCCAGGCGTGGGCCGCGGATACCGGCACGCGGTACATGCCGCGATTAAAGTCATAATCTCCCATAGCATACCCAGCCACAACGCGGGCGGGTATGCCTGCCGAGCGCAGCAGCACCACCATCGCCGAGGCGTAATGCGAGCAGAAGCCGCGGGGTTCATCGAAGAGGAATGTATCGACCACGTCGCGGCCCGGCGGAGCGGCGGGAACGGTCAGGTCGTAGTCGTAGTTTGCGCGCAAGTAATCCTGAACGCGGATCGCGGACTGGTAAGGGTTGGCGGAACCGGCGGTGATCTCTTGTGCCAGACGCGCCACCCGCGGTGGAAGCCCGGCAGGCAGGTGTAGATAAACGGCGCGGATTTCTTCTGGGTAATCCGTCCCCGCAGCGGTGAGATCGGCAATGGTCACACGGGTGGCCAGCGAAACGACCTGGTAAGATTGCCCATAGCCTTCTACCAGGTTAGTGCCCTGCTCCGGGAGGGCGCGCAGGAGATAATCCTGGCTGACCGAGACGGGCTGGTTGACGGAAAACAGGGCGCCGGTGTGCTGGGCTTCCATTTCAAAGGTTTGGGTGAGGCGGTAGCGGCCGGGAACGGTCAAGTCTACGGGGATTTCTTCCAGTATAGGCGTGTCGGCCAGAACCTCCCCGGGAGGAGCGCTTTCCCATCCGCGGCCATTGTATCGGGTGAAGATCTGGCTGCGCCAGTAGTGCCTGGGGGGCGCATCCACAGACGCCGAGCCTTGCACCAGTTCTTCGGGCAGCGGGGCGGGGTCATCCAGGCCGACCCAAAACACGGTGGTATTGCCGGTGGGCGGCGCGTTGCCCAGGTCGGCCAGGTCCGGCGGCTGGACATAGGGCATGCCTCCAGCGCCTTCGCCTTCCGGGGCGGTCGGGGGATTTACGCCGCCAAAGGCTTGTTCAACACGCTGGGACATGCGGCTGCGGTTTTTCTCGAGCATTTCCGAGAGCACCTGCAAGCCCTCGCGGGTGCCAACGTAGGGGGTGAGCAGCGTGAAGGCAGCGAGAAGCAGGGCCGCCAGCACGGCCCAGCCGCTCCAATCGAGGGCAATGTCTTCGGGATAGTCCACACGGCGGCGCAGCCAGTCGGCGCGGCGTTTGCTATAAGCTGCCCAGGCAACCAGCAGCAGGGCAATGCCCAGCCCGACCGCCAGAGAAAAACGGGCCTGCCGGCTGAGGTGAAAGTTGATCGCCATTAAGAAGACGGCGGGCAGCAGTCCGAGCAGAGCCTGGTGCTTGCGCAGCGCCCACCAGGCCAGCCAGGCCAGCGCCCACCAGGCGAGAATGCCAAAAATCAGGTCAAACAGGCCGGTGTCGCGAATGGACTCGCC
>CAZMMI010000335.1:0-1829 GCA_964567255.1 uncultured Anaerolinea sp. | reverse complement strand
CAACCGGAAGCGCGCAGCCAAAAAGCGACCAGCCGCAGGTGAAGCGTTTCTACCGCGGGCCAGAAGGGCGATTTGAGCCAGGTGAACAGGGAGGGGAAAACTTTTCCAACCAGGTTGCCGGTGATCACAACTGAAAGCAACCCGGTTGCCAGGAGGGCAAAGAAGCCCGAGAAACGGCTGTAAGCTAGCAGCGCGCCGTAAAGCCAGCCCAGGAACAGCGCGGTGGTGATGACGGTGCTGACGGTCACCCAATGGGCTTTATCCACCGAATGGGCCATGACGGCTGCCAGGGCAGTTCCCAACGCCAGCACGACCCATTCCCTGAGCAGTGCGCTGCGGGCATCCTCCAACAGGCGCAGCGCCTTATCCGGTAGTTCTCTCACCCAGCCCCAGAAGACTCGCAGGTGCTTCATTTTGGCTCCTGCGTTTCGGGCTGCCCGGCAAAGATCAAGGCAGCGGCGCGGCGCGGACTGCGGCGGGCGACCGCTTTGCCGGTGCCGAAAGTGGTGAACTCCCAGCGGCTCAACTCGCCGTAGATGCCCTGGAGGGGTTGGAGGTCGCCCCGCCGGATCAGGCTGCTCTTCAGACCGGCTTCGGCCAGCACAGTCAGGAAATTTTCCGGCTGGCCCTGGCCACCAAACGAGAGCGGGTCGAGCAGGTAGACCTGCGCGGCAGTGCCGGCGCGGCGGCGCACCAGGTGTTGCAGCGGGCCCACCCAGGCCGCATCCAGCGAGGGGGTGATGAGCAGGAGCAGGTCGCGGGGAGAGATCAGCCGGGTCATATCTTCCAGCGCGGCAGAAAGTCCGGCTTGCGGGGTAGGGTGGAGCGGAGCCAGGCTGCGCAGCAAAGTCCACAGATGCTCCGGGGTGCGCTGGGGCAGCAGGACGAGCGGCGTGGAACCGGCAGCGAACAAACCGACCGACAGCTTTTCTTGCAGCAGTTGGGCAGCCAGAGAAGCTGCCAGGAGGATGGTTGTCTCTTCGGTCGAGTCGGATCCCTCACCGAAGTGGGCCTGGGCATCGAGATCGGGGATAATCCACACCCGCGAGGCGGCTTCGGGCTCGAAGAGTTTGACGAAGGGCTCGGCGCGGCGGGCGGTGGTGGGCCAGTGGATGCGGCGCAGCGCATCGCCAGGCTGGTAGCTGCGCACGCTCATGCTGTCAATGGTTTCAGCAGCCTGGGGCTGGTTGAGGGGGCGGCGGTCGCCGTGCGCGCCGCGGTGAGCCAGCAGTTCGGGCGGCAGGGCTGCCAGGGGCGGGTAGACCAGCACTTCCTGCGGCTGGAGGTACGATTGGCGGGCCTGGAACACCCCGAACGGCTCTCCCAGGGTCAGCTCCCAGGGGCCGAGGACGAATACCCCTCGGCGCGCGCAGATGGTGTGGGGCCGCCAGGTGAGCGTGCTACCGCTGCCCACGGCGCGGATACTGGAGACGGTGTAACCGGGCATGTCGGAACGGTCGATGAATTCGGCCCACAGCACGGGCAGGCGGGAGCGGTTGTCCATCGAAACCTGCTCTTCCATCTCGTCGCCGACCTGCATGGCAGCGGAGAGAATCTGGCGGCGGGCATGGACGTGAAGGGCCATGCTGCGCGCCCACAGCGCGGAGAGGGCCAGCAGCCCTGCGATAGCGGTCAGGCACATGAGCACAACCGGGGAAGGAGCGAGGATGTACCAGATCAGCAGGAGGAGAAAGAGGAGAAAAGGCAGGGGCTGGAGCAGCTCGATGGAGATCAGCCGGGCAGGGTTCTCCTGGCGGCGACGCCAGAGAACCCAAGGCAGGCGCAGCCGGCGCGCCGTTGCGGCAGTGCGGTCTCGCAGTGAGGGCATG
>CAZMMI010000334.1:0-4730 GCA_964567255.1 uncultured Anaerolinea sp. | reverse complement strand
AGGGGCAGGTCTTTAATGCGGGCAAGGCTGCCCGGTGTTGCCAATACTTGGTGGGCAACGGGCCTGGTTGAACCCGGAAGACCTGCCCATCCTACAGTCCGGCGAGTCTGTCTGGGATGCATTCACCGGCTATCGCCCTGTTGCCGCATGGGTAGATGCGCGGTCACCGCACCCGGTTTGTGGTTGAGCCACGCCGAGACGGGTTTCACGTCCCCTACATTCTTCTGCGTCTCTGCGGTGAAATCCTACGAAATCGCCGCAATCTCCTGCACCTGCTCCGGCGACAACCGCACGTCCGCCGCCGTCAGGCTGTCCATCAATTGCCCCATATTCCGGCAGCCCACAATCGGCGCCACTGGGAACGGCTGCGACAGCAAATATCCCAGCCCCACCTGCGTCACGCTCAACCCTAGCTCGGCCATGATGCGCTTCATCACTTCAAAACGCCTCCGGTTGGCCTCCTCGGGATACCCCTGGCGTTGGCCCGGGTTCATCCAATCCAGCGTGCCGTTGGCCATGCGGTTGAACAACCCATTGGCCTGGGAGGTATACGGGATGGCTGCCAGCCCGCTCTTGCGGTGGAACTCGAACAGGGCGGGGGTCATCAACTCGACGGTCGTATCCGGCACTTTAGCCCGCTCCATCACCGCCGCGTTCCACCACACCTGCGTGGCGACAAACCCGCGCAGCCCAGCCGACTGCGCATAGTCTTGTGCTTCCTGCATGCGTTCCGCGCCCCAATTGGAGGCCGCGTAATAGCGGATTTTCCCGGCTTGCGCAGCATCTTCCAGCGTGCCCAGGATATCCGCCACCGGGCGGCCTTTATCATCCCGGTGCACCCAATACAGGTCGATCACATCCGTTTGCAGATCGCGCAGGCTGCCTTCCAAATCGCCCAGGATTTCTTCCCGCGAAAGTCGCGGCACAAGCATGGCGTCCAGATCGGGGTGCCCGCCTTTACTGGCCAGCACCACCTTCGCACGGCTGCCGCGCGCCTTCATCCACGCGCCGATCAGCTTCTCGGCGCGGTTCTTCTCGCCGGGAATCCAATTGTTATACACGCGCGCCGTGTCGATGAAATTGCCGCCGGCGTCCAGGTAAGCATCCAGCATCTGCTCGGCTGTGGCCCGGTCAATCATGCCCCCGAACTCAGCGCTGCCCAGGCAGATGGAGGTGACCGTCAAATCGGTGTGGGGAAGGGGTATGGTACGCATACAAAGATTATAATACACCTGTGAACCTCACTCCGTTGATCACCTTCCTCGGCCCGCGGCCTCGATTGGCCATTGTGGGCGCGGGCGGCAAGACCTCGCTGCTCTTCCGCCTGGCGCGTGTTTTCGGCACGGCGCTGCTCAGCAACTCCGCCCATCTTTCTCTCGAGCAAACCCGCTTCGCCGACCGCTGCCTGACCGTCACCGCTCCGGAGGATGTGCCCGAGCAGGTTGGGCAGGGGAGCACATTACTCACCGGCCCCGCGGATGCCCGCGGGCGCACCCACGGGCTGGATGAGGCCTGTCTGGTGCGCGTCCGTGCCCTGGCTGACCGTCAGGATTTGACTCTTTTGATCGAAGCCGACGGTTCGCGCTGCCTGCCGCTCAAGGCCCCTGCTCCCCACGAGCCGCCCATTCCGCCCTGGGTCGACGCCGTTGTGGTTGTGGCGGGCCTTTCCGGTCTGGGCCACCCCCTGGATGAGGCTGCGGTATACCGGCCCGAGGTTTTTTCTGCGCTTAGTGGGCTGGCCCTGGGCGACCCGGTTTCCCCCGAGGCTTTGGCGCACGTGCTCACCCATCCGCAAGGCGGCTTGAAGAACATTCCCCCGACTGCGCGGCGGTTGGCCTTGCTCAACCAGGCAGATGATCTTTCCTCTCGCGAGCAAGCCGCCGGGCTGGCTCGCCCGTTGCTGTCGGCCTACGATGCCGTTGCGGTCGCCTCGCTGCACGGTGCGCCAGGCATCGAGGAGGCGCAGTTGCACGCCCTGTACGCCCCTACCGCCGGGGTCCTGCTGGCGGCGGGCGAGTCGCGCCGCCTTGGACGTCCCAAGCAGCTTGTCGAATGGCAAGGCCAAACCCTGGTGCGCCGGGCTGCTCAGACCGCCCTACAGGCCGGGCTAGACCCGGTGGTGGTCGTGACGGGGGCGTTTGCAGCCGAGGTGCAAGCGGCGCTGCAGGATTTGCCCGTACAGGTGGTGTTCAACCCCGATTGGGCCGCCGGTCAGAGCGCCTCGCTGAGGACAGGGCTGGAGACGCTGCCCGAACGCACCCAGGCTGCGCTGTTCCTGCTCTCCGATCAGCCCTATCTCACCGCTGGACTGATTCAAGCCCTCACCCGCCGCCACGCCGAGACGCAAACCGCGGTCGTCGCGCCTCGCGCCGGCGGGCGGCGTTCCAACCCGGTGCTGTTTGGGCGAGCAACCTTCCCCGAACTGCTGGCTTTGCAGGGCGACGCCGGCGGGCGGCAGATCATCGAGCGCTACCCCGTCGAATACGTCGATTGGCCCGACGAGCGCATTCTCCTGGATGTCGACACTCCCCAGGATTTGAGTGACATATCAACCAGGCAGTAGGGGTTCGGCCTCCGAACCCGTCCCAGTTGAGTACCCCCCCTCTGTGTAGCGGCGGGTCTTTAACGCCGGCTATGCCCGTATATCTAGAAGACGTCCTGCCGGCAATTGGCGTTCATCCACCCGGCAGACCCGCCTGACTGCCCCACAGAATTCCCCGTTTCCGAACCCGTCCCAGTTGGGCGAACACCCTCTATGTAGCGGCGGGTCTTTAACGCTGGCTATGCCCGGATGTCTGGATGCGTCGTGGCGGGCAAGGGGGATTGGATCCCCACAAGACCCGCCGAATTGGGGACTCTTCCAATCCTGATAAGATTCTTAACTTTATTTTTCATTCTGCCGCGTTATAATAGATTTTGTTGCGATGTGATCGTTAACGCGGACGCCATGATATCCAGCGAGCGCATCCAGTTGATTCATTCTTTAGGAGTTTTGCACTTATGCCTGCTAGACAATTTCCGCCCGGTTTTTTGTGGGGCGCCGCCACTGCTGCATACCAGATCGAAGGCGCCTGGAACGAAGATGGCAAGGGCGAATCCGTTTGGGATCGTTTCTCTCACACCCCCGGCAAGATCGAAGCCGGGCACACCGGCGATGTGGCCTGTGACCATTATCACCGCATGCCCGAAGACGTGGCCTTAATGAAGTCCCTGGGCCTCAAGGGCTACCGCTTTTCTATCTCCTGGCCGCGGGTCATCCCCGCCGGGCGCGGTGCCGCCAACCCCAAAGGTCTTGATTTCTACGACCGCCTGGTGGATGAACTTTTGGCGGCGGGGATTTTCCCCAACGTCACCCTCAACCACTGGGACCTGCCCCAGACCCTGCAGGACGAGGGCGGCTGGGCCAACCGCGACATTGCCGGGTGGTTTGCCGATTACGCCAAACTCATGTTCGATCGCCTCGGTGATCGGGTGACCATGTGGGCCACCCATAATGAGCCTTTTGTCGTCGCAGTGGTGGGCTACGGAACAGGGCGTTTTGCCCCCGGAATTGCCGACCTGGCCCAGACCTATCGCGCCGTGCATCACCTCAACCTGGCCCATGGACGCGCCGTGCAGGTCTTCCGTTCGGGTGGCTATGAGGGCCGCATTGGCATCGTCCTCGATTTGCACAACTACGAACCTGCCTCGCCCAATCCCGCCGACGTGGCTGCCTGTCAGCGCGCGGTAGAAGCTGCCCAGGGTGTGTTCATTGACCCCATCTTCAAGGGCCACTACCCCTCCGCGCTGTTTGAATGGCTCAAACCGGTAACCCCGCCCATCGAGCCGGGCGATATGGAAGTGATTTCTCAGCCCATCGACTTCCTGGGCATGAACCATTACTTCACCTTCCTGGTCAGCTATAGCAAAGACGGCCCCACCAACTCTCAGCAAGTGTTCAAGATGGCCAACGGCTGGACCAGCACGCAAACCGGTTGGGGCGTGAACCCTTCCGGGTTGACGGCTGTGCTGGCCCGCATCCGGGACGAGTACGGCAACCCGCCGCTGTATATCACCGAGAACGGCACTGCCACCGCCGACGGCGTGAGCCCCGACGGCAAAGTCCACGACGACTTCCGCACCCGCTACCTGCGCGAGCATCTGCTGGCTTTGCACGATGCCATGCAGGCCGGTTCCAACATCAAGGGCTACTTTGTGTGGAGCCTGATGGACAACTTCGAATGGGCTTCCGGCTATCGCCCGCGTTTTGGCATGGTGCATGTGGATTACGAAACCCTCCAGCGCACCCCTAAACAGAGCGCTTACTGGTATAAAGAGGTTATCGAGAAGAATCAGGTCAGCGAACAGGAGTAGTTCCTATGTCACGCGTCAAGGTAGCCAGGTTTGGCTGCGCTGGAATGGCCCCCAATCCATTCCGATCGATGCATCAGCACGTGGAATCAACCCGTTTACCGGTACTGTTTGAATTGCCCGCCGAGCAGCTTGCTGTCTCGGCGGCTTATTTTAAAGAACTCACCACGAATTTCACGAATTTTCAGAATTTCTGATCATTCGTGTAAATTCGTGTAATTCGTGGATAAATTTCATAAGGAGATCCAAATGTCACTTCCCCGCGTAACTGTCTGGAACGAAGCAAGGCACGAAAAGATCCACCCTGCCGTGAAGGCCGTCTATCCTGACGGCATCCACACCGCCATTGCCGCTTTCCTGGGCAAAGCCGGTTTCCCCGT
>CAZMMI010000333.1:0-4733 GCA_964567255.1 uncultured Anaerolinea sp. | reverse complement strand
GTGAGGGGCTTTCAGCCCCTCACTTTTGCAGAATTCTTTCCCTCCCCCGGCAAAATACGTAAGTGATTGAGAATCTTAGCTGCCGGGGGAGGGCAGGGTGGGGGCAACCCGACTACAAAACTATGGTGTTTTTAACGTGACATTGTCAAAGTAGTTTTTACTTATTCATACCCATACTTCTGCGCGAAGGCAATCAAGGCCTCTTCGAAGATGTTGGCGGGGGGCGTGACCACGCCCGCGCCCACCTGCCCCACGCCGGGGTCTTTGTGGGCCACGCCCGTGTTCACCCGCGGCAGAATGCCCTTCTCGATCACCTTGCGAATGTCGATTCCGGTGGGCGTGCCGCGGAAATCCAGGGCCGGGATGGTGAAGTACTTGTGCTCGGCGTAAGTAATTTCATACATGTCCAGGGTGGTGTCGATGGCATCCTGGGGCTTGCCGCTGATGAACGTGACGATGGCGGGAGCTGCCGCCATGGCAAAACCGCCAATCCCGGCGGTCTCGGTGATGGTGCTGTCGCCGATATCAGGGTTGGCATCCTTCTCGCTAAAACCGGGGAAGTACAGC
The DNA here is from genome assembly GCA_964567255.1 of uncultured Anaerolinea sp. Lineage (GTDB taxonomy): Bacteria > Chloroflexota > Anaerolineae > Anaerolineales > Anaerolineaceae > Anaerolinea. The sequence goes on along the minus strand of CAZMMI010000333.1, from coordinate 4,166 downwards.
GCCTTGACGTGCCCCGCCGGGCCGGTGAACCACTGGTCGCCCAGGCCGCTGACGCGAATGCCAAAATCGGTGCCGTTGCGAGCCATGACGGTGACGATGGTGCTGCCTTCCACATTGTGCCCGGCGTCGGTCATGGTTTTGCAGCCCGCCATCGTTTGGTTCAAGGTGGTCAGAGCGTTGTCGCCCATAAAGCGGATCACCTCGGCGGCGGTCTCGGCGTTGGAGGCGGCGCGCACCACCGCTGGGGCCAGCAGGGTGGTATAGAACAGCGAAGCGGCGTCCAGGCGGTTGTGGCCGTCGTCACCCATGTGCAAGGCCTTGCCCAGCAGCAGGCGCAGGTCCAGGCCACCCATCAACTCCAGGGCTTTGCCCACCAGCGGGCCGTAGACCTCATTGATCCAATGCATGCGTTCCAGCACGTCGGGGCTGTAAGCGCCCATGCGCAGCACCTTGCCGCGGCCCTCGTTCAGATTGGAATAGGCCTTGTTGCCGTGAGTCTTGTTTTCCACCACGTAGGCCAGCATGGAAGGCGAGATGACCCCCGCCATGGGGCCGGTGCAGGAATGATGGTGGCAGGGTTCAAAGGTCACTTTGCCAGAGGTGAGCAGCCCTTCGGCTTCAGCCCAATCTTTGGCCTTGCCCTCAAACATCAACGCGCCCACCATCGCGCCCCTCATGGGACCGGCCATGCGCTCCCAGGTGACCGGCGGCCCGGCATGCAGCAGCAGATTTTCCCGCATGCCGGGAATGACATCCAGCGCCTTGGCCACGCCGGTGACCACCGGGCGGGCTTCCATCATGCGTTCGACTACGGTTGCATTTGCTTTCTCAATATCCACCATGCGCTTTTCCTCCTGAATAAGCAGGTCTCAGGATTGCTTCATGCGTTCCAAGATCGCCGCCAGGCGTTCGTTTCCGCCCGCCGGGGGGCGCCAATCGACGTGCACCACCGGCGCGCCCTGGGCGGCAAGGTTTTCGGCAAAGGACTCGAGGCCCACGTTGACCGCCGCCAGCGGCTTTTGCAGCGAGGCCAGGTCCACGGGTTTGAAGGGGGGCTGAACGATGACGCCGCCTTCCAAGGCACGCAGCAAACGCCCCACATAACGCACCACAGCTTCGTTGCTGGTGCTCACCCACACCCCCGCCGCCTGGAGTTGGTCGATTTGCGCTTGCAGCGCCTGCGGGTCGGTGTCGGTGCCGGTGACGACCGCCGCCACCTCGAGGAAGCGCCCGGCAGCCTGAGCTTTGGCGCGGGCTTTCTCGATCGCCGGGGCCAGCTCCGAGGCCGGGTCGGGGTGCGAGCCGAAGCCGATGACCACGTCCAGCATGATCACCGCTACACTGGGATCTTCGGCCTCTTCCAGCAGGCGGCGGATGCGCAGGTCGTTGTCCATCATCGGGTGCAGGCGGCCCTGGGTGAACTCGTCCTCGCCCAGGTCCACAATGCAATGTTCCTGGCTAATGTTGGCGTTGGGCATCTTCAGTTCTTTGTTGATCGGCGCGTTGGCATACACCCTGGGCAGGTAGCCCGTCAGGATGTGCTGGGCCTCGTAGGCCAGCGTGCCACCCGAGTACAGCCCGCGCAAGTACTTCTGACCCGGGGCAAAGCGATCCAGGCCCAGTTCCGGCTCGAGCTCGCTCGTGCCCTTCTCGGCCAGTTCCACGGCCAATTCGGCGGCGGCATCCAGGCTGTTGACGAAATACAGGTTATCCAGGCGGGTGGCGCTGTTGGCTCGGGCAATGAAGTTGACCACCACGGGTTTGCCTGCCCGGCGGGCCAGCTTGAGCACCTCTTCGGCCACCCCCGGCGCGGGCGGCTTGGACACCAGCACGATCACTTTCGTTTGCGGGTCGCGGCTGAGCAGTTCCAGGGCCTGGCGGAAGGTGACCGCCCCAACCTTCTCAGAAAGGTCGCGCCCGCCCGTGCCGATGCCGTGAGTGATGCCCCCGCCCAACTGGTGAATGCGCGCGGTGACGTGCTGCAAGCCCGTGCCCGCGGCTGCCACCACACCAATCGGCCCGCGCCGCACCTGGTTGGCAAAACCCAACCCAATACCGCCGATGAGGGCGGTGCCGCAATCGGGACCCATGACCAGCAGCCCCGCCGCCGAGGCCTGCTGCTTGAGGGCCATCTCCTCCTCCACCGAGACGTTGTCACTGAACAGGAAGACGTGCTTGCCGTCGCGCAAAGCCTGGCGGGCCACTGCCGCGGCATACCTGCCCGCCACCGAGATCAGAATCCAGCCTGCCTCGGGGAGCATTTTGAAGGCTTGCTCGGTGCTCTTGGGGCGGCGGGTGGTGTCTTCACTCGTCCGGCGGGCCGCCATCAGCTCGTCCACCTTGCCCAGCGCCGCAGAAGCCGCCGAGGCGTCCTCCGCGCTGACCACGATGACCAGGTCGTCGGGGCGGGCAGTTGCCGCCTCGGGCGAAAGCAGGTGGATGTGCTCGAGGAGGTCCTTGTTAGAATCGGTGCCCATGACCACGCCCGAATCTTGCACGCCGGGAAGCCCAAGCAGGGAGCGCTGCAACTTCATCAGGACCGCTGAGTCAAAGTAAGCCCCCCTGCGTATCTCTGTCTTAATCACCGTCATTGTTCCTCCCAGGCACGTAGAACCGATATGCTTCGAGATGTCTGCCAAAACGATCGAACGAGTCGCCAGAATGAGTATTTGTATTTGCTCACTCTGGTTGAGGGAAGGGCCCGAATTTGAGGAGTACGTGGGGGTGCGAAGCACCCGCACATACTCCACAAATTCGGAGCTTTCTTACCACTGTGTGTAGTACCATATTCAATTGTTCAGGTTGGACAATCACAATAAGGGGAAGATTCCATCGAATGCAATGGAAGCCGGTTGCGTTGGGTTGGATGCGATCAAAGGAAGGGCAAAATTCAGTGTGGCGATGATGAAGGCCAGATAAATTATATATGAATATCGTGTTTTGCAAGGATAAATGCTAGAGAGGAATTTAGTCCCGTCAAAAAGGCGAGTCCAGTCCGGGAATCAGCCGTTATAATCAATGATAGATACTTGAAAAAACCTGGAGTTTTGCCTTTTGATATTATGAGCAATTCTGTCCCCTCTCCCACCGGGATCGCACAGCATGCTTTAGCAGAGGGTTAGGGTGAGGGCGATTTTGACCTTTGTAGGGCCGTTTTTTGCCCTCACCCGCGCCGTCAGAGCCCGGCGCGACCTCTCCCGATGGGAGAGGTGAGGAAAATTTGGCGAGAATTGAAAAGGGCTAAGCTCCAGGGAAATGTTCCTCGATTTGTGACCCACCATGAATGAAACAACCCCTCCAGGCCGCACCAGCCTGACCCCTGAAATACGCAGCGTGCTGTATGTGCCGGATGACGAAACGTTGGAAGCGCGGCAGAAAAGCTGGATCCGCGACCGCCGCCGTTTTGGCATCTTGCTGGGGCTGGCAATGGGCCTGATCTACGGCGTCATCAGCCAGTCCATCAACCACCTGTACCTGCCCGACCTGCCCCTGTATCACCCCGCGCCCGGCCCCTGGCTGATCGCGCTGCTGTTTGTGCTGCTGGGCGGGGCGCTGGGCTTTGCCAGCTCGTGGCCCAACAACAGCCTGCTGGGCATCTTCTTGGGCGGGGTGCTGGGCGCGCTGGTCATGGACGCCGCCACCCTGCTCGAAACCGGGCTGGATTCGAGCAACCTGAACAGCGTGATCGCGGCTCTGTTCATCATTGCCTTGCCGCTGGTCGCCAGCCTGGCGCTGGTGGTGGCCCTCTTTCGCGGGGCTTTGGATTGGCAGCAGCGCATCGTCCGAGGGAAAGGCCCGCTGTGGCTCAGCATCGGCATCCCCCTGGCGCTGGCCCTGCTCATCGGCTGGATGGCGGTGTCGTCCGGCTATTCGCCCTACGCCCGCACGCTGCTGGTGCGCGCCCATGACCTGATTGAGGAAGGCCGCGCCGCCGCGGAACCGGCTGCGCTCCCCGGAGCCTTTCGCGTGAATGCGGTCAAAGATTTCAGCGCCCACGCCGACCAACCCTATACGCTGGAATGGGACGCGGACCCCACCAACCGCTACGCCATCCCGCGCCCGCTGGGTCAAGGCGGAGCCGATGCTCTGGTCATTGCCCGTTTTGAGGACGGCTGGACCCTGGTGTGCCTGTATACCTGGGTCACCGCGCCGCCGCAGTGTATCAG
>CAZMMI010000332.1:0-4739 GCA_964567255.1 uncultured Anaerolinea sp. | reverse complement strand
ATTCGTTGTACAATACCCCTATGCCCGGAATTCTCTACGCCCTGATCACGGTTTTCGCCTGGGGCACCTGGCTGACCCCCTCGCAGACCATCCCCTTCCGCAACCAGCAGATCAAAACCTTCTACGTGGCCGCGGCCAACCTGGCCCTGGCCCTGCTGGTTTTGCTCTTCCGCGGCGCCGAGGGTCTCACCTGGTCCGTCTTCTGGCCGCCCTTTCTCGGCGGGCTGGTGTGGGCCGTCAGCGGCTTCCTGGCCTTCACCGGCACCAACCGCCTGGGCATGGCCCGCGCCTTCGGCATCTGGGCCCCGGTCAACGTGCTGGTCAGCATCCTGTGGGGCGTGCTCCTCTTCGGCGAGCTCATCCATGACGGCCCCCAACGGCTGATCCTGTTCGCCCTGGCCCTGGTCATCGCCCTGGCCGGCGTGCTGCTCATCATTTTCGCCAAGGGCCTGCGCTCCTCTGCCTCCCCCGACCCCCGCGCCCGCGCCGGGCTGTGGGCTGCCGTCGGCGCGGGCGTGCTGTGGGGCAGTTACTTCATCCCCGTGCAGCTTTCGGCTGCCTCCATGTGGGTGGCGGCCTTCCCCCTGGCGGTGGGCATCTTCGTGGGCAGCGCCCTTCTGGCGGCTTTCACCCGCCAACCCCTGCGCCTCGATCGCCCCGCCCACTACCTGCGCGTGCTGTCCACCGGGCTGCTGTGGGGCATTGGCAACTACGGCATGCTGCTGCTGGTGAGCGAGTTCGGCGCGGGGCGCGGCTTCGCCATCTCGCAGTTGGGCATCGTGGTCAACGGCCTGATGGGTGTCTACCTGCTCAAAGACCCGCCTCCCAAATCCCGTGCCGCCGCCCTCACCCTCATCGGCTGCGTCCTGGCCACCCTCGGCGGCATTCTGATGGGCGGCGGACGGTAAACCGAAGTGTGCTAGAATAACCCCAAGGAGCCCTCTTCCATGCCCACCCTTGCCTTAAAAATCCTCTACGTTGCCGCGCTGCTCGTCGAAATGGCCATCCGCGTGCCCCTCAACAAACAGCGCAAGCAGATCAAGGTGGCCTCCAACCGGGTCAACCGTCAGGAAGCCGTCCTCCTGAGCCTGCTCTTCCTGGGCAATTTCTTTCTGCCCCTCATCTACATCTTTTCCCCCTGGCTGAACTTTGCCAACTACACGCTGCCCGCCTGGGCCGGCTGGCTGGGCGCGGCGTTCATACTGGGGGCCGTGCTCGTCTTTTGGCGCGCCCACGTCGACCTGGGCCGCAACTGGTCACCCACCTTGCAAATCCTCGAAGGCCACAAGTTGATCACCCAGGGCATCTACGGGATGATCCGCCACCCCATGTACGCCTCGCAGTGGCTGTGGGTGCTGGCCCAGCCCCTGCTCATTCAAAACTGGATCGCCGGTCTGTTCGGCGCGCTGTTCTACCTGCCCATGTACTTCATCCGCGTGCCCGTCGAGGAGCGCATGATGCTCGAGCAGTTCGGGGATGAGTACCGCGACTACATGCGCCGCGTGGGGCGGGTGTTGCCGCGGCTGGGTTAAGAGGCTGGGGCTCGGTATGATTAGAGTCATCGAAGAATTATCGCTCAACGCCTGGCCGTCCTTGCAATCCATGTTCTATGACGGCTGGGTGCTCCGCTTTGCCGATGGCTATACCCGGCGGGCAAACTCCATTAACCCCCTGTATTTTTCCACTTTTGATGTGGACGAGAAAATTCGCTGGTGCGAGGAGTTGTACCGGGAGAAGGGGCTGGCCGCCATTTACAAAGTTACCCCTACAATCTTCCCCGAAGACCTAGATGAAAAGCTGGCGGCGCATAAATATCAAAGAGAAGCGCTGACCAGCGTGCAAGTTCTGGAACTTAAGGCGGCTGCTCCGCGTCTATCTGATAAGATCATTTTAAGTGAGCAGCTTTCGAACCTGTGGCTGGATGCATTTCACGGGATGCTTTATCTGGATGGATACCCCGAATATCCTCATCGCCAAATTCTCGAAGCTATTGTCCCGCGCAAATGCTTTGCGATGTTGACATCCGGCGAAGAGATCGTTGCCTGTGGAATGGGCGTGCTGCAATCCGGTTTCATTGGGCTGTATGAAATTATTACACACCCGTTTGGTCGAGGCAGAGGCTTTGGGCAGAAGCTGGTGGAAAGCATTTTGGCCTGGGGCAAGGGGAATGGGGCCAGAAAGGCTTACTTGCAGGTGATGCTCAATAACCCTACCGCCATGCGCCTGTACGCGAGGGTAGGTTTTGAAGAACAGTACCAGTATTGGTACCGCGTGAAACGATGGGATTGACCCGGCAAGCTCGGAGGTGTTTCAATGCCAGTAGGTTGTTTTCTCGATAAGTTTGACCCACCCACGTCCGAAGATTTAGCCGCGGTCATCGGCCCGGCTTTCCCGCTTTGGCAGCGCCTGGTGCGGTTCATCGCCGACACCTACCAGATGGAAGGCGAGATGAGCTACGGCGGCAAGAATTACGGCTGGAACCTGTGGGTGCGCAGGAGCGGCAGGTCGCTGGTTTCGCTCTATCCGCATGTGGGCAGGGTTGTGGCCCAGGTCGTGTTGGGCAAAGCGCAGGTGGAGAAGGCAATGGCTCTGGACCTGGGCGAGAAAGTGGGTGGAATACTGCGCGTAACGCCCCAGTTGCACGATGGCAAATGGCTGTACATCCCGATCACTGAGGAGATCGATGTGCAGGGTGTTGAGCAGTTGTTGCTGGTCAAAATGCGCCCGGTGAAGCGCAAAAACACTCCGATCTCCCCAGTATAAAATTTCGTCAAAGGAGCAACCGATGCTTTTAGATTTTAACGGGGGGATGTTCCTCGCCGGGCTGGCGCTATTGTTGCTGATCCTCGCGCTGCTGCGCTTGCGCGGGCGCGGTTGGGCGGGGCTATTTTTCACCGCCCTGTTCGGCCTGTACCTGCTGGTGGTGATCAAAACAGCCATCTTCCCCATCCACGTCCCTCCAGCCGGGGAAGCCGGTTCCGAGCCGTTTGTGCCCAACATCAACCTTGTCCCGTTTTATTCCGCCTGTTGGCCGGGGCGACTGTGCTTGACCGAAATGATCGGCAACGTCCTGCTCACTCTGCCTTTTGGCTTTCTGCTCCCCTTCGTGGCCCGCTTCAAGGCGCGCCACATCCTCTGGCTGGGCCCGCTGGTGGGAATGGTCCTGGAAGGCGCCCAACTGATCCTTTCTCTGGCCCTGCGCAGCGCCTTCCGCGCCGTGGATATCAACGACGTGCTGCTCAACACGCTGGGCGTGTGGCTGGGGTATGGGCTATTCCTGCTATTTGCCTGGCTGTACCGCCTGCTGGAGCGGCCGCTCCACGGTCTGTTGGCCCACTTGTCCGAAGTCACCCATAAACGCTAACCTTTTCCCTGGAGGAATCCCATGCCGACACTCATTCACCAGCGGGTCGCCGCTGCTCGCCAGGGGGCCAACCCCACCGTCATCTGCTCAATGCCTTCCGGCTGGGCCGTGCTGAGCGATTCTCAGTTTTTGCGCGGTTACACTATCCTCTTGGCCGACCCGGTCGTGCCGGACCTCAACGCGCTCGACGAAGCCCAGCGCAAGCAGTACCTGTATGATATGTCCGTTATTGGCGACGCGCTGCTGGAAGCCACCGGCGCGTTTCGCATCAACTACGAGATTTTGGGCAACTTTGACCCGGCCCTGCACGCGCACATTCTGCCCCGTTATATGAGCGAGCCGGAATTGCTGCGGAAAGGGCCTGCCTTTTTCTACGCGCCCGAAGTGCGCAACGCGACCCCTTTTGACCCCGAACGCGACCGCGAACTGATGCGGCAGCTCGCCGAAGCTATCCGGCGGCGGCTGGCGTGAACATACCAACGTTGGAGCAGGCTGAAGCATTGATTGCTGAGGCGCGCAGCCGCAACCCCGGCCCCTGGGAGCGGCACGCCTGGTTTGCCGGTCGGGCCGCGGAAGCCATTGCCCGACACGTTCCCGGCCTGGATCCCCAGGCCGCCTACATATTAGGCTATCTGCACGATGTGGGCCGCGGAGTGGGCGTCACCGATATGCGCCACGTGCTCGACGGCTACACGTTGTTGGCCGAAAGAGGCTTCAGCGACGCGGCCCGCATCAGCCTGACCCACTCCTTTCCCATTCAAAAGCTGGAGGCGGTGGCGGGCAAGTGGGACTGCTCCTCACAAGAGCTGGAGTTTATTCGCGCCGCCCTGGACGATTGCGAGTATGACCTCTACGACCGCCTGATTCAGTTATGCGATTCGATTGCCTTGCCGTCTGGCTTTTGCCTGGTTGAGAAGCGCCTGATGGATGTGGCCCTGCGCCACGGCGTGAACGAGTACAGCGTGCCCCGCTGGAAAGCCTACCTGGCCATCCAGCGCGAGTTTGAAGATCGGATCGGCCAGTCCATTTACCGGGTGCTGCCCGGCGTGGTGGAAAACACCTTCGGTTTCAACCCCCGCGCCGATTTTGAGGGATAATAAGAATTGTTTGGTTGATGGAACCATCGCCCTCATCGAACGCCGGCCTGCTTCTGAATGGCTTCTGTGAACTGAGCAGGGGCTTCAGCCCCGCGGCGGGGAACTTGAAAGAGATTACAAAATGAATAGCATTCTTCTGCGCGACGAAAACGATCTGCAAACCATACGCGACTTTTTATCCCGTCTGCCCGGCGGCTCTACCGTGGTAGATTTCGAGGAACAGGTGCAGTTTGCCTCGGTGCGCCAATCGACGCGCCTGTGGCTGGGCGAGGACGGGC
>CAZMMI010000331.1:0-4741 GCA_964567255.1 uncultured Anaerolinea sp. | reverse complement strand
GGCTGAGGGGCTGAACGCCTGGTTTTATCGCTACAGTTTTGAGGTGAACGGACATCCCAACCGACCCGAATCAGAACGCATGGCCCGCGAGTTGGAGAAGTTCATTCGGGAAAATCGCCTGATTTGAGTCCCCCACATACCTTGCAGATTCATTGCAGTTGCATGAGTCTAACGTTTCTGTAAGGCGAATTCCAGCAACTTTCGAGTAGGATGGGGTTGTATTTATTGCTGCGGCATACAGGTCATAGTCCTCATTTCATTTTTTCTTTCCAAAGTATGTCTCAAGTTATTGTGTGGATGTGTCTTGCGGCGGATGCGTCTCTCATGAACATCCGTTATGCTTAGATCATCCTTCTAAAGGAATCATTTTGTTTGATTTATTGAGAGAAAGGTCTTATGTTATCTGAAAAAATATTGTATTGGGCTTCTCGGCCGGTCGTCAAGACATATACGGGTACGATGCTGAAAATGAATGTCAAGATGGACACCGGGCTTCCGCAGGGGGCAAAAATTATTGCCGCCAACCACCCCAGCACCACCGATCCTTTTTTTGTAGCTTCTATGGTGGGCCAGCAATCATTTATTCTCATTAACGAAGTGCTTTTCCGTGTGCCGGTGTTGGGCGAATACCTGCGCCGCTCGGGGCATATCCCGGTGGCCGTGGGACAGGGACAGGCCGCCATGGACGCCGCCCTGCAGCGCCTGCGCGAAGGGAAAACGGTGATGATTTTCCCCGAGGGCGCACTGAGCCCCGAGAAAGGCGGTTTTCAGGAGCCGCGCACCGGTGTGGCTCGTCTGGCCCTGGCCAGCGGCGCGCCGGTCATCCCGGTAGGCATTCACCTGCTGCGCGAGCGCACCAAAACCATCGAATCGAATGTTCGCGGCGAGACCCATTACGGACGCTGGTATATCAGCGGGCCGTACAACATGACCGTGGGGCAGCCGCTGCGCTTCAACGGGGATGTGGAAGACCGCCCGCTGGTTCGCAGAGTGGCCGAGACTGTGATGCATCACATCATTGAGCTGGCCCGCCAGAGCGAAATCCGCATGAACCCCACCGCTCCGCTCACCAGCCTGCCGGCGACAATGTAAGCTGTATGTAACTGTACACTGGCCGGGGAAAATTCCCGAAATTTAAATACGCGCGGGGTGCAGTTCAAAGCATCCCGCACGTATTTTTAATTCAGGCTTGTTCTATAGTACGGGAAGGTGGTACTGTTGGACGAAGCGATCCACCACTTCGGCGAGGGGCTCGTCCAATGCTGCCCGCGCGCGGAGGGCAATCTCGCGCGGCACGCCACCGTAGTACGCTTCGGCGATCGAACCGGCGATAGCCGCCAGGGTATCTGAGTCGCCGCCCAGCGAGATGGCCTTACGGATGGCATCTTCCACGCTGGATGAATCCAGGAAGGCGATGATGGCCTGGGGCACCGAGCCCTGGCAGGATGAATCGAACGAATAGCCGGGGCGGATTTCGGCCAAGCTCTGGTAGAGGTCGTAGCCGAAGCGGGCGTTGATCTCCAGGCGGATTTCTTCCTTGCCGGTTTTCTGACGCGCGAGGAAGACCGCCAGCGCTGTGGCTTGCGCTCCGATGATCCCTTCGGGGTGATTGTGGGTCACTTCGGCGCTGCGCTCAGCTTCGCGCAGCACGTCTTCCTCTGTGTCAAAAGCCCAGGCCACCGGGCTGACGCGCATGGCCGAGCCGTTGCCAAAGCTGTTATACGGTTTGCTGTCTGTGGAATGCATCCACTCGCGGAATTTGTGGCCGAAACCGGCGTCGGGGTAGCGCAGGGCGTAAGCGCGGATGGTTGGGCCGTAGCCGCCGCCGTTCAGGATGGCATCCGCCACGGCGATGGTCAATAGGCTGTCGTCAGTGAAATGGCAGCCTGGGGAGAACAGGGGGAAATCTTCGCGCTTGATCCGCCTCTCTCGCCTTTCATAAATTGACCCAATCACATCTCCGGCGATTGCTCCGATCATGGTTGCCTCCTTGGTGATATTTGTATTTTAACGTGAGTTCGGGGTTAGAGCGGAATAACTCTCCGGCGATATTCGCCAGGCATCACCCCGGACCATTTCTTGAAGGCTTTCTGAAAACACTGGGCTCAGAAAAGCCCAGAAATTAGGTGATTTCTTCAACTGTGTAATTTTCGCGCAGATAGCGCTTTGCCAGGCGTTGGCGAACAATTCTGAGCAGGTCGCTAAAAACTACGCCTTCTCCCTCCAGACGCTTTTGTAGGGTGCGCACACTAATCGACATTTCTCGGGCGATTTTTTCAATCGACGGGGTTTCGTCAGCTTTTGAGTTCGAACTGCCCTTCCAGGCCGTTCGCGCCCGGGCCGGGCTGCTGCCCGCCTACCCACACGCGGAACGCGCCTGGCTCGGTGATCCAGTTACCTGCTTCGTCGGCGAAGCCCATCTGCTCGGGGGTGAGCGTAAAGGTCAGTTCCTGCTTCTGACCGGGGTCCAGGCGCACACGCTGGAAGCCTTGCAGCGCGCGCAGCGGCACGGGCAGCGAGGCTTCCACATCAGTCAGGTAGAGCTGCGCGACTTCGTCGCCCGCGCGCTGGCCCGTGTTCTCGACCGTTACCCGCACGGTCACCGAGCTGCCAGGCTGCGCCGGTTCCGGGCTGATGGACAGCCCGCTGTAGGCGAAAGTGGTGTAGCTCAGCCCGAAGCCGAAGGGATAGAGCGGCTGGCCGGTGAAGTAGCGGTAGGTGCGGTTCGCCATATTGTAGTCTTCAAACGGCGGCAGGTCCGCGGCGGACTGGTAAAAGGTCACCGGCAGGCGTCCGCCCGGGTTAGTGAGCCCGAACAGCGCCTCGGCGACTGCCGTGCCGCCCGCCTGCCCGGGGTACCAGGCCTCTAGAATGGCGGGCACGTGCGCCTGTGCCCAGTTCACGGCCACGGCGCTGCCGCCCAGCAGCACCAGGATCACCGGCTTGCCGGTGGCGACCAATCGCTCCAGCAGCTTCTGCTGCACGGCGGGCAGGTCCAGGCTGTCGCGGTCGCCCAGGCTGCGGATGCCGGGCGGGTTGCCTTCCATCTGGCCCTGTTCGCCTTCCATCTGCTGAGACAGGCCGCCCACAAAAACTACCACCTGCGCCTTTTTGGCCGCCTCGATGGCTGCCGCGTAGCCGCTTTCGCCGCCGCCAGTGATGTCACTGCCCTGAGCGAAGAGGACGTTCGCCTGCGGTGAAACCAGCTCTTCGATTCCCGCCCGCACGGTCACCGGCGCGGCGGGGGTGCCCATGTAGTTGCCGGTCAGCACGAGGGTTTCGTTGGCGTTGGGGCCGACCACTGCGATGGAAGTGAGGGTGTCTTTATTCAGCGGGAGCAAGCCGCCCTCATTCTTGAGCAGCACCAGCGACTGCCGCGCCGCTTCCACCGCCAGGGCGCGGTGCTCGGGCGAATCGACCACGCTGTAGGGGATCTGCGCGTAGGACACCTGCTCGGGCGGGTCGAACATGCCCAGGCGGAAGCGCGCGGTGAACAGGCGCTTGACCGACCGGTCAATATCGGCCTCGGTCAGCAGGCCCCAGCCCACGGCCCGCCCCAGGCCGCCGTAGTCGCAGGGGATGTCGTAGGTGCAGCCGCATTCCAGGTCGCAGCCGTTCTTGACCGCCAGAGCCGCAGCCTCCTCTTTGCTCTTGACCAGGCGGTGATTGGAGAAAATATCGTCGATCGCGCCGCAGTCGGAGACCACATAGCCCTCGAAACCCCACTCCTCGCGCAGGATCTTTTGCAGCAGGGTAGGGCTGGCACAGCTCGCCTCGCCGTTGACCCGGTTGTACGCGCCCATAATCGAATAGGCTTTGGCCTCGGTCATGCAGGCCTTGAAGGCGGGAAGGTAGGTCATGCGCAGGTCGCGCTGCGAAACCTGCGCGTCAAACGAGTGGCGCAGGTTCTCAGGGCCTGAGTGGACGGCGTAATGCTTGGCGGTAGCGATGGTCTTGAAGTAGCGCGGGTCATCGCCCTGCAGGCCCTGGATAAAGCGCACCGCCAGCCGCGCGGTGAGGTAGGGGTCTTCGCCGTAGGTCTCCTGCCCGCGGCCCCAGCGCGGATCGCGGAAGATGTTGATGTTGGGCGACCAGAAGGTCAGGCCCTCATAGAGCATGGAGGCGCCGCCGCTGTTCCTGCGCACCGCCTCGTGGTGCTTGGCGCGGCCCTCGTCAGAGATCACGCTCGCGATTTGCCCCATCAGGTCGGTGTTCCAGGTAGCCGCCAGGCCGATGGCCTGGGGGAAGACGGTGGCGATCCCGGCGCGGGCCACGCCGTGCAGGGCTTCGTTCCACCAGTTGTACTGCGGCACGCCCAGCCGCTGGATGGGGGTGGCTTCATTACCCATTTGCGCCACCTTCTCTTCCAGCGTCATGCGGCCAACCAGGTCATCCACGCGCTCGGCGATGGGGCGGGAAGGGTCCAGGTAGATGGACGGCCCGGATGGCGGAGTCGGGGTCGGCCCGGGACCGGAGGGAACGGGCTGAGTGGGCGTGGGGTCCAGGTCGGGCGGCGGCGTTTTAGGCGCGGGCTGGGCCACGCGCCCGCAACCCGCCGCCAAGACCCCGCCAGATAGGGCAAGCACAGCCCGCAGAAAGTCACGGCGCGTGCCAGTGGAGCGTATCCATTTGCGGTGGGATTTCAAAGCAGCCTCCAATGTAGAACAGGTTCAGGAATATTCTACATCGACAGCAGTAGTTTGTAAAACACGCTTCGAGGGGTGACCTGGCCGTTTTTTTT
>CAZMMI010000330.1:2625-4771 GCA_964567255.1 uncultured Anaerolinea sp. | reverse complement strand
GAATTCCGTTCGTGTTTGTAAGAAACTCCCCTTTATGCTACAATCACTTTCAAATTCTAACCACGAGGTGAAGCACTGAACACTTTGGAAGTTGCACGCAGCATGGTCAACGTGCTCGAAGATAAAAAAGGCGAAAAAATCGTTCTCATCGACATCCAGGGGCTGGCCCCCTTCGCCGATTTCTTCATCATTTGTAACGGTACCAGCGATCGTATGCTGGATAGTCTGGCAAAAGCACTGGTCGAAGGCGCCCACCAGCTTTATAAGCTGAACACAAAAATCGAAGGCCGCCCCGAAGATGGTTGGATGCTCGTCGACCTCGGTGACGTGGTCGTCCACCTCTTCTCTCCCGACCAGCGCGATTACTACCGCCTGGAACAACTCTGGGAGAAGGGCAAAGTCCTACTGCGTTTGGTATAGCCCCTTCCCTGCCATAAGAATTAATCGAAACAGCCAGTCGAAGATCTCTTCAACTGGCTGTTTCTCCATGCATGTCTTTCCCCTGTGTCTCTGCCCCTTACACCAATGCATCCACCATTAATGCCAGGAACAGAAACGCCAGATACATGCTCGAATAACGGTACATCTTCCAGGCAGTCTTATTGCCACCCTGCTTGAACACTTTCCAGGCTGTGTGGATCAACCACCCGCCCAAAACCAGCGCCGAAACCAGGTACACGCTGCCCGCCATCTGGAACAGCGGCATGAGCAGAGTCAGCCCGACCAGTTCAAAGGTGTAAATCAATACCTGCTTGCGCGTCTCGACTTCCCCGCGCACCACCGGCAGCATGGGCACGCCCCCACGGGCGTAGTCATTGCGCCGCACCAGTGCCAGCGCCCAGAAGTGCGGCGGCGTCCAGAAGAAGACGATGGCAAACAAGAACAGCGCCGGGATGTCCAGCCCACCGGTCACTGCTGCCCAGCCCACCAGCGGCGGGATGGCTCCTGCCCCGCCGCCAATGACGATGTTCTGCACAGTCACATATTTGAGCCAAACGCTGTACAGCAGCACGTAATAGACCATCCCCGCCAGCGACAGCACCGCCGCCAGCAGGTTGACAAACCCCGCCAGCAGAAAGAACGCCGCCAGGCAAGCCGCCAGCCCGTAAGCCAGCCCCTCGGCAGGCTTCAAGCGCCCGCCCGGCAGAGGCCGGTTCTGCGTGCGCTGCATGGCCTTGTCGGTCTCCCGGTCGATGTACTGGTTGAGCGCGCTGGCCCCGCCGGCTGCCAAGGCCCCACCCAGCATGGTCCAAAAGGTGAGCCCCGCGCCGGGAATTTCCTTGCCCGCCACCACCATGCCTGCGTAGGTGGTGACCAGCAGCAGCACGACAATGATGGGTTTGTTGAGCAGGATGAAATCTTTGAAGCGCCCGCGGGCTGACAGCACCTCGACAGCCTCCAGGGCTTCATCCTCGGCGCTGCGCCCCACCCAGATCACCGCGCTCACCAGCACCGCCAGCACGCCCCACAACCCCGCCGACATGACCGAATGCAGCCCAACCAGGTCTGTCGGGAAGCCGCGCGCCACCTTCAACCCGCCGATGAGAACCTGCCCGGCCAGCAAGATGAAGGCGCCCGAAGCCGCCGAGAGGATGACCGGCTGGCTGCGCTGCGAGCGCCACGCCCGCAAGAACAGCGCCAGCGACAACCCCCCGGCAGCCAAAGTCAGAATCCGGTGGCCAAAAGCCAGCCAGCCCAACGGCTGGGTGGGCAAGCCGCCCGCGCACAAGGGCCAGCCCGAGCAGGCCTGACCCGCGTCACTGGCTGTCACCCAGGCGCCGCTGACCATCAAAGCCAGCACCGCCAGCGCTGTGATCACGCTCAGGCGCGCAAACGGCGAGCGCAGCACAGGCCCAAAACCCGACTGGGAATTGCGCCGCATATAAAATGCGCTCACCGTGGCGAAGACAACCAGCGCCTGGGCCGGCAAAGCCAGCAGCAGGTGCCAGGCGGGCCAAACCCCTTCCGTGCCACGCAAGGCCAACCCCGCCCCCAAGGCTACCTGCGCCATCATCAGCACCGAAGCCAGCGCCAAAGGCACGCTCAGCCACTTTTGCGCCCGGTAGCGCAGCAGGGCCCAGCCGCTTGCGCCCCACACCAGCAGCGCGCTCAAACCCGCCAGAGCGCGGTGCAGCACCTGCACCCG
>CAZMMI010000330.1:0-2525 GCA_964567255.1 uncultured Anaerolinea sp. | reverse complement strand
CATCACGGTCAAATCTGCTGTGTCCCAGGCCTGGTTAAGATCCAGGGCCGGCAGAGTCGCCATACTGGCCGTTTGAGCATTCACAGCCCGGCGTTGTTCAAGGCGGTCTAGCTGCCAGACGCCCAGCCGAATCATCACCGCCACCGCCGCAACCACCACCAGCGTGGCTAAAACCCAGCGCGGGGTCAGCAGCAAACGCCAATCCAGGCCGCCTTCGGACCGCATCGCGCGCGCCGTCATGCCGCCCCTCCGGCCTGCGCGCTTTGCACAGCTTGCTGCTTTTTGATCGGGAAGATCAAAAAGCTGTATAGGGCAATCATCACCCAGCTAGGCAGGCCAATCATCAAAGCCCCTGTCACGCGCATCCCCAGAGTCAGGCGCGGGAGCACATTGATGCCCATCACCTGGTCCACCTGGAACGAACAGGCGTAACTGTAACTGCTGGCTTTAATTAACTCCAGCACCCCGCTGGACTGCGCCGGCACCCACACCGGCCCCAACTGGTGGCTGACCTTGTCTTGATTGCGCACAATCAACAGGTCGCCTTCCACAAAGGTCATCGTCTCGGGCAAACTCAAATTTTCTTCCCCGTCAGCCACCCGCTCGGCGGTGCCCTCAGGGATAACAATCTCAATCTGCCGGGCCTCGTCGCGCCGGTTGGGGTCCTTCATCGACTGGTAGCTGGCCTCGCTGATCAGCCAGCCCCCCACCACCCCGATGATAAGGGATATCCCAATCCGCAGCAGCACGGCTTTGGTCATGTTCATCTCGATTCCCTCACCAAAAACCGCAAATCCGAGACCAAATCTGCCACCGGCGTGCCAAAGGCATAGGTAGCGCGCAGGTTCCCTGCCCCGTCAACAACGTAGATGCGCGTGGAATGATCCACCAGGTAGCCCGCCTTCGAACCCACCTCGCGGATGATGCGCGTCACGCCGTAAGCCCCCCACACGGCCTGCAATTCCTCCTCACTGCCGCTCAAGCCGCGGATGCGCGGGTCGAAGGCCGCGGTGTAGGCGTCCATGCGCTCTGGCGTATCCCGCGCCGGGTCTACGGTGATGAACAGCATCTGCACGTTCTCTGCATCCTTGCCCAGCCCCTCCAGCACCTGTTTAAACTCGCCCAGCGTCGCCGGGCAAATATCCGGGCAGGTGGTGTACCCAAAAGCCAGCATCACCACCTTACCCTGCTCCGCACTCAGGCGGTAATCGCCCAAAGCAATCTCCGGCGCGGGGGCAGGCGGAACAATAGCCGATCCGCGCAGCGTGTAGGGTTGGGCCAGTACCAGCCCAACCGCCGCCGCAAAGAACAATGCCGCTCCGCCCAACACCCACGCCAGGATTGGTTTCATTGTTACCTCTTTACGCAACCGTGCCGATCAAATACAGGGCCGGGTAGAACAAAATCCACACCAGATCTACAAAGTGCCAGTAATTGGCTGCCGCTTCCACCGCCCAATGCTTCTCGGCGCTGTACTTTCCGCGCAAACCGTTGCGCAGCACCAGGGCCAGGAAGATCACCCCGGTGAGCACATGGAAGGCGTGCATGCCGGTCATCATGTAGAACACCGCGCCCGCCGGGCCGTCATCTGGGCCAAAGTGGGCAATTTGCCACTCCACGCCCACCACGCCCACCAGGAAGGCCACACCCAGGATCATGGTGATGGCGGTGCTGATGACAAAGCCTTTGCGATTGCCCTGCGAAATCTGCACTTCGGCGCGGTTCATGAAGAAGCTCGACACCAGCAGCACCGAGGTCACAATCAGGCCTACGAACTGGTCCAGCTCGGGGCGGGTGCTGCCCAACAGGTAGAAGCGTGAAACCAGCAGCCCGCCAAACACAAACGCGTCGGAAATTATGAACAGCCACAAACCGATGCGCGCGGTACGCAGCTTGTCGGCATAACTAGAATGAGCAGTTGCAACGTGAGCGGTCATTCGTGACCTCCTTCATTCCGAAAAGCGCGCTTGACATGCATGAAGAACCATAACACCAGCCCTCCCTTACCCAGGGCCAGCACCCACAGTAAAATCGCGGGCAGATGCGTGATCGCCACCACATACTCGATCGCGGTCAACACCGCCAATCCCGCAAAAACGATCAAACCTTGTTTCAATTCGTCTTTTTTATTCATTCGCTTTCCCTCCTCAGTCCGCCGCCTGCGCAGCCGGAGCAGCAGGTTGGTTCACTTCAACGTACTTGGAGCCCTCCAGACCGTAGTCATAAGGCTCGCCGACCACTACCACCGGGGTGTCGTAGTTGTGCACCGGCATGGGCGAAGGCGCCAACCACTCGGGCGAGCGCGACTCCCACAAGTTGCCTTTGGCCGTCTCGCCAACCCGCGCGCTGCGGTAGAGATTGATGAAGAACAGCAGCACCGACACCGCCACCATGTACCCGGCAATGGTGATGATCAAATGGGTCAGGTCAAAGCCCAGGGCCGCATCGTAGTCGGCGATGCGCCGGCGCATGCCCAGCAAACCGATGCGCATCTGCCCGAACGAAGTCACCATGAAGCCGACATA
>CAZMMI010000329.1:3156-4788 GCA_964567255.1 uncultured Anaerolinea sp. | reverse complement strand
AAGCCGCCTTCACACCCCAAAATGCGGGTCTCGCCACGCCGATTCCCAATGAACCAAGATTATTTTGTGACGATGAGCCTATCCAAAAACATTAAAATGGATTCCCTTCCAAATTTTAGGATAGGTACAAACGATTATACTCAATTGAAAGTTTTCGAGTAACAAATCAACGGATGGTAACTCTTATGGACCTGTGGTGCTGTGGAACATGAACTCACAAAACCTGTTGATGTGTGATGTGGTGGTTATCGGTGCAAGCCTGGGGGGAGTAGCGGCGGCTTTGGCCGCTGCGGAATCGGGCGCGTCCGTCATATTGACGGAGGCTACGGCGTGGGTTGGCGGTCAGGCAACGAGCCAGGCTGTGTCTGCGCTGGATGAACACCGGTGGGTAGAGGTGGTCGAGTCGACCCGCAATTATGCTCTCTTCCGGAAGAAAATCCGCGAATCTTATCGTGATCAGTATGGAGTGCCCGTGCAAGCAGAAAACGGGCGTTGGCTGAACCCTGGCGGGGGCTGGGTGAGCAATTTGTGTTTTGAGCCAAGAGTGGGTTTGGCGGTTTTACAGGAGATGCTGGCGCAGCACGTGCAATCAGGACGGCTACAAGTTCTGACACGAGCGAAACCGGTGAATTGCGAGGGAGATCCAGGGCATATCAAAAATGTGACAGTTCAGCATCGGGGAAAGAAGATCACGATCCGGGCTCAGTTCTTCCTGGATGCTACGGACACAGGGGATTTGTTGCCTTTGGCGGGCGTACCTTATGTAACCGGAGCGGAGGCGAAGGAAGATACCGGTGAGGCTGACGCCAGTATCGATGGCCCGCACCCGGAACGCATCCAGAGCTTTACTTATTGCTTTCTTGTAGAGTTTTGCCCCGGTGAGAGCCATGTGATCCGAAAACCAAGAGGTTACGAAGTGTTTAAGGACCGCCAGCCCTACAGCCTGACTTTGTATAACCGGGCAGGCGAGGCGATCCACTATAACTTCATGAAAGCAACCGCCGAGCGCCCTCTGCCTTTCTGGACTTACCGGCGAGTGTTTGATGCTGGCCAGCTTGACCCGAACGGGAATAGACGGGACCTTGCCTTGATCAATTGGCACGGAAACGATTATCACTGGGCCAGCCCGATCGATCAGCCGGTTGAGCGGCAAGTCGCCATTTTGGATGAGGCCCGGCGGCTTTCGCTGGGATTCTTGTATTGGTTGCAAACCGAGGCCAAGCGAGACGATGGAAGTGGTTACGGTTACCCCGAATTGCGCCTGCTGCCCGAAGCGGTTGGGACGCGTTCTGGATTGGCTATGGCCCCTTACTGGCGTGAATCGAGGCGGATTCAGGGTTTGCGCAGAATCGTCGCTGAGGATATTTTGGCGGCGGCCAATCCGGGAAAAGAGCAAGCCGTATTTCCGGACTCGGTGGGTATCGGCTGGTACCCAATGGATTTGCACCCGGCGGTGGGGGATGACACAACCATGTTTGCCCCTACGCTGCCATTCCAGATTCCGCTTGGCGCGCTCATCCCTCAGGATTGTGACAACCTGATTGCTTCCTGCAAGAACATCGCAACCACACATTTAAGTAACGGCGCTTACCGCCTGCACCCGGTGGAGTGGTCGATCGGGGAAGCGGCGGG
>CAZMMI010000329.1:0-3056 GCA_964567255.1 uncultured Anaerolinea sp. | reverse complement strand
ATCATAGTATCGAGCATTTCTTCCATCTGGTTAATATGCCCGGCGACCGGATCGACCAGCAGGGCTTGAAGAGCCAGGGCGCGTGATTTGTGGATAATGGCCTCAGCGGTCAGGTCGTGAATGGCTACCTGATTCATGAGGAGGCCGGCAAAGCCGCGTGGAATCGTACCCAACGGAACCCCATGCACGCCGTTTTTGTCGACGATGGCGGGGACTTCCACGACAATCCAATCCGGGAGGTTTTCGATCAAGCCGTTGTTAGCGATGTTCACAGCGGCTTCCTCGTAACCCGCGTCGGTGAGGATGCCTTCCATGATGGGGATGATGCGCTCGCCTACTTCAAGCTCAATCTTAGGCTGTACATGGCTGAGGTACTCTTTGTAGAAACGATAGAAGTCGAGAATGCCCTTGTGATCGGCGACTTCATAAGCCCAGTGGATGTACTCGCCAAAATGGCTGTCGCTGGTGATAGGCATGAGGCCGAACTTCTCCAGAATTTCCTTGAAGACTCGCCGCTCGGGCCAGGCTTCGGTAGCGATATGGGCATAATCCTCCGGTTTCTCAGGCCATTGCCCGGTCTCTTTGAAATACTTGTGGACGCCATCCAACGAGGGCATCGCTCCAAAGAACTTGGGGGCCTTTTCGCGAATATCCGGATAAGCATCTTTTCCGGTAGCTTTGTATTTAGCAGTAAGAACGCAGCTGAAGTGGTTCAAGCCGGCGGCGCGGACTTCCAACTCTTCGTAGGGCACGCCCAGGATTTCGGGCAGGAATCGGGGCAGCGAGCCGATTTCGTGGCACATGCCGATGAACTTCAGGTCTGGGAAGGCACGATGCACGGTGGTACAGATGCGGCTCATGGGGTTGCTGAAATTGAAGATGGTCGCATCTGGGCAGATCTTTTGGGCGTCGGCGCAGATTTCCAGGATGGGCGGGGTGATGCGCAACGAGTGGAACAATCCGCCGGGGCCGCCGTTCTCGCCGTAGACCTGGGTAACGCCATACTGCTGGGGCACGCGCCAGTCCATCTCCCATAAATCGAAGCGATTGCCCACCTCGATAGAGATGATCAAGAAATTGGCCCCCTGGAAGGCTTCAGCGCGATTGGTAGTGGCCGAAATAGAGAAAGGAAGTTTGTGCTCTTCGATGAATGCGCGACCGTTCTTTTCAACCTCGGCGAGTGTGACGGGGTTAATGTCGTGCAGAACGATCTCACTGCCTTCGAGCACTTTGCTCTGCAGGATATCGCCAATCGTCCCGTATCCGAACTGGGCACTGCCCGCTCCAATCAAGACAATTCTTTGTTTCATCTGGTTTTTCTCCTGTGATCCATCTCTTTGGTAACCACTCAGAGGGTGGGGAAAGTTCCGGAATTTTAGGTGTGCGTGGGGGGCTTCGCACCCCACGCACACCTAAAATTCCGACCTCTTCCACCTATGGCTGAGTAGTTACCCTATTTGGATTATAACGGTTTTCATTGATTACCCCCTCGTGGAAGATGTGATATTACATCGCGAAGAAAATAACTTTGTGATCTTACAAATTCGTGCTTTGGCGTGTGCTTAACAAGCCAGTATCCTGGCTCTTTGGGATCTGCCTGGCGGGTGCCGCATTTTTTGGTGTGAGAGCGGCTTCGCCGCTCTCACACCAAAAAATGCGGATTTCACCATGCCGATTCCCAGTGCCCCAGTATCCTTGGAGACCATAATAAAAGTATAATCGTTACTACTCAACCAGAGTTGGAGGTGGGATTTCCCACCAAAGCAGTACCCCATTTTCTGCGAAAATTAGCGTGTTGATCAAACAACAGGAGGCGGCGATGGAACTTGGATTGCAGGGGAAAGTGGCCGTGGTGACCGGCGCCAGCGTGGGCATTGGACTGGCCATTGCCCGGGGGCTGGCTGCAGAGGGCGTGAACCTGGCGATTTGCGCGCGAGGCGCGGAAAGAATCGCGCAAACAGCCGGTCAGATCGCTGCCGAGTTCGGCGTGCGCTGCCTGGGCGTACCCGCGGATGTGAGCAAGGCAAAGGGTATCGAAGCGTTTGTCCATGCTGTTCAGGGCGAGTTTGGTGGAGTGGATATTTTGATCAACAACGCGGGCGTGGGCAGCGAAGAGACTGTCATGGATGCCCCGGATGAAAAATGGCAATACTATTGGGACCTCCATGTTATGGCCGCAGTGCGCCTGGCTCGTTCTCTGGCGCCCATGATGAAAGCCCGCGGAGGGGGAGTGATTTTGCACAACGCGTCTATTTGTGCTACCCAGCCCTTATGGTATGAGCCGATCTATAACACCACCAAGGCCGCCTTGGTGATGTTCTCTAAGTGCCTGGCGACTGAATTGATCCCGGCGAACATTCGAGTGAATACAGTGAACCCTGGCCTGGTGATGACCCCCGATTGGCAGAAGACAGCCAGAATTTTGACCGAAGGGAAAGACATCACCTGGGAGGAATACCTGGATCA
Organism: uncultured Anaerolinea sp.; assembly: GCA_964567255.1. Lineage (GTDB taxonomy): Bacteria > Chloroflexota > Anaerolineae > Anaerolineales > Anaerolineaceae > Anaerolinea. The sequence goes on along the minus strand of CAZMMI010000329.1, from coordinate 590 downwards.
GATTGCCAAACAAAATGCCCCAATTGGCCGCTTTGCCAGCCCAGAAGAGGTAGCGAATTTGTTCGTATTTCTGTGCTCGCCGAAGGCCAGTTACTGCGTTGGATCAACGTATTACATTGACGGCGGCTGGTTGAAGACGATTTCGTAGTTTGGGGAGGAAGAAATGATTGTTTGCAATTTGGCAGATTTTTCAGAGCAGGTTGTGCTTAACGAGCGGGTATTGAAAGCCTATGAATATTTGCAACAGGCACAAGGGCAGGATTTGCCCGATGGTAGAGTTGAAATCGATGGGGCGCAGGTTTATGCGCTGGTGCAGTCCTATGAAAGCAAGGCAAACCCAGATCAGCCCCGTTTTGAAGCTCATCGCCGCTACATCGACATTCAATTCATTGTTTCTGGAAAAGAGCATATCGGCTGGGCGCCGGTAGGAATGATGCAAGAAGTAACTGATTACAACGATACAAAAGACGTGCTCCACGGCATGGTCGTGCCCGAAGGGATCTCCTTCGTGAAATTGAGCGCCGGCCAATTGGCAGTGCTCTATCCGACAGACGGACATGCGCCGGGATTGTCGATCGGAGCGCCTTCGC
>CAZMMI010000328.1:0-4835 GCA_964567255.1 uncultured Anaerolinea sp. | reverse complement strand
ACCGGCATCGTCGTATTGGATGCCCTCAAAGGGGTCGTTGCTGATCAACACGGGCGCGTCCAGGTCCACCCAATCGGCCAGGCCCATCAGGTGGGACATGGCCGTAGCGCCCAGCGAGGTCTCCACCATGCAGCCCAACATCACCTGCAGGCCCAGTTCGCGCGCCCGGCGCGCCATTGCCAGGGCGGGGGTCAGCCCGCCGGCCTTCATCAATTTGATATTCAGCCCGCGCACCCCCGCTGCCGCCAGCCGGTCCACATCGGCCAGGCTTTGCAGCGATTCATCCGCTACCAGCGGGATGGGCGTGGTGGCTTGCAGCAGGCCCATTTCCTCGATCTGCTCTTTGGGCAGCGGTTGTTCCACCATCTCCAGGTCATAAACTGCCAGCCGCTCCAGATAACGCACCGCTTTTTCAAACGACCAACCCGCGTTCGCATCTATGCGCAAGCGGGCCGTGGGACGCGCAGCGCGGATGGCTGCCAGGCGAGCTTCATCGTCTCCTTCGCCGCCCAGCTTAACCTTGAGCGCGGAGAATTTTGACATTTGAACCGCCATGCGGGCCATTTCCTCCGGCGTGTCGATGGCAATGGTGAAGGATGTGGGCAGCGCAGGCGGTTTGGGCAGTTCTAACAAGCGGAACAGGGGCAGGTCCTGACGTTTGCCCAAGCGATCGTATAGAGCCAGGTCCAGGGCGCAGCGCGCCGGGGCGGGACCGTCCATGTTCACCCAACCGGGAATCGCATCCGGCGCATCGGGCCAGGCACGGCGGTCAACAGCCGCGCGGTCCCAATAATCGGTCATCGATTGAGATTGGATGCCGTAATACGGCGGGATGGCCGCTTCGCCCCAGCCCTCGTCGTCTTTCAGGCGCAGCCAAAAGGCCTGGCGCGTCTCACTCACGCCGTAAGACAGGCGAAAAGGGTTGCGCAGTTTCAAAGTGAGTTCTTCGTAGGTTATCATCCGTCCACCTCTTCACTGAACCGCAAGCGCAAATAGGACTCGTAGCGAGCCGGATGGATGCGGCCTTCTTCCACGGCTTGCATCACCGCGCAGCCCGGCTCACCGTTGTGGGTGCAATCGCTGAACTGGCACTCCGCCACCCGCTCGCTCAACTCCGGAAAATACCCATCCAACTCCTCGGCCTGGGTATCCCATAAAGCCAAAGAGCGCAGCCCGGGCAGATCGGCCACATACCCGCCGTCATTCAAAGGGAACAACTCGCGCACCACGGTGGTATGGCGGCCCTTGGCGGTCAACTGGCTCACCTCGCGCACCGCCAAGCCCAGTTCGGGCTGCACGCGGTTGAGCAGGCTGGACTTGCCTACCCCCGAGGGGCCCGCCAACCCACTGATCTTGCCCACCAGATGCTTGCGCAACTGTTCCACGCCGATTTCCGCGTGGGCAGAGGTGTAGATCACGGGATAGCCCAGGGACGGGTAATGACCAAACAGGTTACGCGCTTCCTTCACCCCGATCAGGTCAATTTTATTGGCCACAATCATGGCTGGGATGCCCTGCTTCTCAGCGATCACCAGGAAGCGATCCAACATGCGCAGGCTGGGAAAAGGATTCATGCAGGCAAACACCATCACCAATTGGTCCAGGTTCGCCAGCAAAATCTGCTGGTACACACCCCGCGGGCGAGGATCCTGACGAACCAGGGCATGGCTGCGCGGCTCCACCGCTTCAATCATTCCTCCGCCGTCCGGCAGGAGCGAAATTTGCACGCGGTCACCCACCGCAATCACATCACCGTTCTTTTGCAACAACTTCAACCGCCCGCGCGGATGGCAGGTAATGACTGCTCCTTCTTCCGTCCGGACGCTATAGAACCCGGACTGTAAGCGAGTGACCCATCCCAGAAGGGTTGAAGCGTTCATTCTTCGCTGATCGGCGTCGGCTCCTCGTCAGGGATGGGGGTTTCGGTGGGCGGAACGTATTCGGGCGTGTTGCTCGGGGTGGGGATGGGGGTGCGCGTCACGTTCAGGCGCGCTTCCCAGGGGTACAGGCGCTGGGGCTGCCCATTGAACCACACCTCAATCACCCGGCGGGCAATGGGCGCGGCAATTTCCGAGCCTTCGCCGGAATATTCAGCGATCACCGCCACGGCGATATCCGCCCGCCCTTCGCGCCCCGCGTCGGTATAGGCTGCGAACCAGGCGTGCGGGAAACCGGGCGCATCGGTCTGGGCGGTGCCGGTCTTGCCGTAGATCGGCACGGACATGCCGCCAAAGACCTGCACGGCGGTGCCGCGCTTGTTGGCAACCACCGAGCGCATGGCGTCTTGGATAGTGGCCAGGTTCTCCTCTGAAACGGGCAGCGTACCTTGCGCTTCGGATTCAAAGGTGTACACGGGCACGCCGTCGGGATCGGTGACCTGCTCTACCACCTGCGGGCGGTAGAGGGTGCCGCCGTTGCCAATGGCAGCAATCATGCGCGCCACCTGCAGCGGAGTGACCAGGAGCTGCGATTGGCCGATGGACAGTTGCACGGTTACTTCATCGCTGATGGCGTCGGGCACATTGCCGCCCGACTCGGCTATCTGATCGATGCCCGTGGCCGAGCCAAAGCCAAAGGCGCGGGCCATTTCGGGGAGAACATCGCCCTGCCCGGCACGGTACATTTCCAGTCCAATGTGATAGAACCACGGGTTGCAGGAACGCATCAAGCCTTCCGGCAGGGTCAGTTCGCCGCTTTCGGGCAGTTCTTTTTCCCAGGTCCAGTCGTAAAGGGTATATCCCGGCAGATCTGTAAACGTATAGGTGCAGTTGTAGGTATCATCGGCGGTGAAGACACCGCTCTCGAGTGCTGCCGCCATACTGACGATCTTGAAAACCGAGCCAAGCGGGTAGCCTCCGCCTTGCGCGGCACGGTTGAGCAAGCGGTTTCGCCCGTCGTTGAGCACATCGCCCAACACCTGGAAGTTGAGGTTCTCCGAGTCGAACAGATTGGAATCAAAACCGGGCGAGGAAGCCATCGCCAGCACTCGACCCGTGTCACGTTCCATGACCACAATGGCGCCGCGGAAACTGTTGATGGCTTTTTGCGCCTCAATTTGCAGGTTGGCATCGATGGTGGTATAGACCGACTGCGCCGGGACCACTTCCGACTGCCCCAGGCGGGTGAGAATGGTACCTTGCGGGTCGGTCACGTACAGCGAAACGCCCGGCGTGCCTGCCAGGTAAGGTTCGCCCCATTTTTCCAATCCCGACATACCCACCTTCTCATCGCCGCGGTAACCCTTGCGCTTGTATTCCTCGAGCAATTCGGGAGAGATGAATTGGGTGTAGCCAACCACATGCGGGGCGATGGCATTATCAAAGTAGTAACGCGAGGTGTAGAACTTCCACTGTAAACCCGCCAGGTTACTGAGGGTGTCATAGCGGGAGTTGAATTGATCGGCAGTGGTTTCGCCAACCGCAACATACCACGGGCCGGCAGCTTCGGCATAAGAAGCATAAATCCATTCGGAAGGCTTGCCGGTCAGGCGTGAAAGCTCAGACAGCAGCGTGCCTTCCTGATCCGGGTTGATCTGCCCCGGAATGACCCCCAGGGAGACAATCTCGGTGGTGTTGGCAATGGCGTACCCGTCGCGGTCGTAGATATTTCCGCGCGCCGGGATTTTGAAATCCAGGGCCAGCTTATTGCCCCCGCGCAGATCAGGCATGATCATGCCGTCTTCCCACAACACGCGCCATTCGCTGCCTTCCAGGCTGAAGTTCATGGTCATGTCGCGGGGCTTGATATCGCCCAACAATAGGGTATGGAAGGTGACCCGATAGGCTGCCTGGGCGCTGCGCACATTGGTCAACACCGAGAGCACTTCATAATCCAGGCTGTCCAGGGTGGTGGATATCGCCACTTCTTTATAGCGCTGGATAAATTCCTCTTGCGGGTTGGCGTCCTGGCTGGCCGGGGACAGCATAGCATACATGGCTTCATAGTTTTCGGCCTGCCAGGCTTGCAGGAAGGCCTCCGCCGCCGGGCGCACATCCGGAACAGGTGTGGTGTGCGAGACAGGGGTGGGCGGGAGGCTGGTGTCTTGAGGAGCCAGCGTCGCGGTCGGTGTGCCTTTGGTGTTACAGGCTGTGAGCATGAGCACCAAGATCAAAGCGAAAGTTCGAATTTTCATAGTTTTCAACCTACCGCCTGACCTTCCAGAACCGCCTGAGAAATGGGGCAGTGATATGACAGGTGGTCCTGACAGGCTTGCGGAACATGGGTGTGCGGTTGGAGGCCCAGCTTGCGTGCTGTCCGCAGCAGGTGGCACAGCGGCAGGCCCATCACACTGGCGAAGCAGCCCCCGAGCCGCTCCACCGGGTGGAATCCGGCGTGCTGAATGCCGTAAGCCCCGGCTTTGTCCAGCGGGTCACCGCTGCGCACATATTGGTCAATTTCCTCGTCCGAATAGCTGCGCATGGGTACGCGCGTGGCGCACAGGTCGGTGATCACTTCGTCCGACCCCGCCCGGCAGAGCGCGATGGCGGTAAAGACGTCATGCTCGCGGTTGCGCAGCAGGCGCAGCATTTCTACAGCTTCACGGGCATCGGCGGGCTTGCCCAAAATGGTCAGGCCGTCGGCCACCGTGGTGTCGGCGCCAAAAACCAGCGCGCCGGGTTGGGCTGTCGCAGCCGCGGCGCGAGCTTTGCCCTCCGCCAGTCGGAGAACATAAGCTGCGGGGGCTTCGCCGGGCAGCGGAGTTTCGTTGATATGAGCCGGCTGCACGGTGAACGTCCAACCGGTCAGCGATAAGAGCTGCCGCCGGCGGGGCGAATTGGAAGCCAGCAAGAATACAGGTTCGGTCATCATCTGCGATTCTAACACATCCCAGACCC
>CAZMMI010000327.1:0-4836 GCA_964567255.1 uncultured Anaerolinea sp. | reverse complement strand
GCGTCGCGCAGGGCGGTGCCCACGCCGGAAGCAAGGTCGCCGCCGCTGTTGAGATAGCAGGGTTTGGCCATAGCCGAGTCGCATGCGGCTGCTGTCGCGGCGACGTAGGCCGGGGAGGCGACTGGCGCGACCGAGGTGAGCGGGGTGAAGACCTGCTGCGAGCGGGTCCAACCAGAGGCGCCGCGCTCAAACACGCGTAGCAAGATGTTGCCCGCGACCGTGGCCCCACTGGAGATGCGCAGCGACAGGCCCAGGGATTCGAAGAAATAATAGCCGTTGAAATCGGCCTCGTTGGCGGCGATGAGGGAATACCCGGCAGGGGGCATGGTGTCCTGCGAGCAGTTGTCCACGGAAGGGGTATAGGGTTGGCCGGTGACCAGGCCGGTGGTGTCCATGACGGTCAGGGCAGGGTCGGTCCAACCGGCGGGGGCGTAGGCACAGATCTTCAGGTTGGGGTCGGTGGTGCCGGTGTCCACGGTATAGAGCCCCAACTCGAAATCGAGCCGGTAGCTGAGGCGCTGGCCCGCGGCGCAGCCCGCGGCAGGGCAGGCGGCGGGGGCAACCAGGCTGAGGGTGGCGGCGGCCCGCGGCGCGGGCTGAATGAAGTTTTGCGGAACCGAAGATACGACCAGGGTCAGCATGACAGCCAGGTGGAGTGTTATTGCAAGGACGCGCAGGAAGGGCCCGCGAACAGGGTTCATGTCCTCATTGTACATAAAAAACCGAACTTTGGGTATGGAAGGAGGGGGGCAGAAGCTGGGCAGACTTGGGCGGGCACAGCCCGCCCAAGTCTGCCGGAAAGAGACCTTACAACACTTTACTCAAGAACAGCTTGGTGCGGTCTTGCGTGGGGGTGCTGAAAAGGACGTTGGGCGGAGCGATCTCGACAATTTGGCCTTCGTCCATGAAGATGGCGCGGTTAGCAGCGGCACGGGCAAAGCCCATCTCGTGCGACACGACCACCATGGTCATGCCCTCGCGAGCCAGGTTCAGCATCACATCCAGCACCTCCTGGATCATTTCGGGGTCGAGGGCGCTGGTGGGTTCATCGAAGAGCATGATCTTTGGGTTCATGGCCAGGGCGCGGGCAATGGCCACGCGCTGCTGCTGCCCCCCGGAAAGCTGCGATGGGAAGGCCCTGGCTTTGTCGGGAATGCCGACTTTTTCGAGCAGTCGCATAGCGACGTTGGTTGCTTCGACCTTGCCGCGCATGCGCACCACTTTTTGGGCCAGGGTGACGTTATCTAGCACAGTAAGATGGGGGAAGAGGTTGAACTGTTGGAAGACCATGCCCACCTCGGTGCGCACGGCGTTGATGTTTTTGGCCGAATCGAGAGGAATGTCATCGACGATGATGGAGCCGGCGTTGAATTCTTCCAGGCGGTTGATGCAGCGCAGCAAGGTGGATTTTCCCGAGCCGGAAGGGCCGATGATGACGACCACTTCGCCCTTTTCGACTTCCAGGCTGACCCCGCGCAAGGCATGCACGGAGCCAAAGTTCTTATGAATGTTGGAGATTTGAATGATGGGCGCCATGCGTTCCTACCTTTCTGTCCGGGTTCGGCGTTCCAGCCAGCCCACGATTCGCGCCGAGAAGAGGGTCATGGTCAGGTAGATGAGGGCGATCATGGTCCAGGTTTCGATGGGCAGGGGGGTGATGCCGGTGAATTCGCGCCCCCGGCGAGTGATATCGGCTACGGCCACCACGCTGACCAGAGAGCTGTCTTTGAGCAGAGAGATGAACTCATTGCCCACCGGCGGGAGAATGACCCGCAAGGCCTGGGGCAGGATGACGTAGCGCATGGCCTGAACGTAAGTCATGCCCAGGCTGCGCGCGGCTTCCATCTGGCCTTTGGAGATGCTCTGGATTCCCGCGCGGTAGATTTCGGTCATGTAGGCGGCGTAACACAACGTCAGGCCGAGGACAGCCATGGCGATGGGGTTGGCCAGGTAAGTTTGGAAGGCGCGGATATTGAGCGCTTCGCCTATGTCTTTGATGATGGAGGGGAAGGCGAAGTACCAGAAGATCAATTGGACCAGCAGCGGGACGCCGCGGGCTACCTCGACATAGACGGTGGTAAAGCCGCGAATGATTTTTACGCGCGATAAGCGTCCCAGCGCGCCGAACAGGCCCACTACCAGCACCAGCAAAAACGTGATGACGGTGACCAGCACGGTGGTGCCCAGGCCGTCCTTCACAAATTTGAGGATACGCCAGTAGGGATCGGGGCGAATGACAGCCAGCAGGCCGATCAAGCCGATGACGGCAAAAAACATCCACCACCAGGGATCAAAGCGCTGGACGTTTTCGTTGCCTGGAATGGTCGGCAGATGAGGGTCATTGGTGTTTTTAGATAGGCTCATGAGCGTCTCCCTGGAACAAAAACGGCCCGGAGGGTTCCGAGCCGTTTTTGCATTTGAGCAGGTTATTGGCCGGCCAGGTATTTCTGTTCCAGTTCGCCGACCGTGCCGTCAGCCTGGAGGGCTTTGAGCGCGTCGTTGATGGCCGGGAGGAGATCGTCGGCTTTGGTTTTGCAGATGGCGATGCCGTAGTTTTCATCGGTGAAGACATCACCCACGGTCTTGAGCTTGTCGGGGTTGACCGCCAGGAAGGCCAGGGTGGTGGGGTAGTCGGCGATCACGGCGTCGATCTGCCCGTTGGCCAGGTCGAGGAAGGCCATATCGTAGGAGTCGTAGGTCTTGACCTCGGCTCCGGCAATGTTGGCGGCTTCCATCGCGCCGGTGGTATTGATCTGCGCGCCGATTTTCTTGCCTTCCAAATCGCTGGCGCCATTGATGTCGGCATTGGCAGCCTGAACGGTGACGATTTGACCCGCGTTAATGTAGGGGTCGGAGAAGGTCATGGTAGCTTTGCGCTCGTCGGTGATGGTGATGGCGGCAATGGCCAGGTCGTATTGGCATTCGGAGATGCCGGCCAGGACGGAATCGAAGCCGGTGTTGACGAATTCAACTTCCAGATTGGCCTTCGCGGCGATGGCTTTCATGAGCTCGACGTCGAAGCCGGTGAGTTCCTTGGTGTTCTCGTCGACCATCTCGAAGGGCGGGAAGGTGGCATCGGTGGCGACGCGCACTTTGACCTTGTCACCCGCTCCGGCGGAAGTGGATTGACAGGCGGTGAGGACCAGGCTGGCAACGACCAGCAAGGTGATTAATGCGAAAGACAGACGTTTCATTCTATTCTCCTTGGTATTTGGGTGAAAACCCGTACGGGTATGCTGATTATAGCGCAAAAAAGTTGGCGTGGGCTCCCCTCTCGCCTTCCCCGTTCTCAAAGCGACATGTTGACGGAATTGGCGTCAAAAACGGCTTGACAGGCGGTCGTAAACGGAATATATTAATTGTGTAGGTATTTTGTTCTATTGTCCGAATTTCCACCAGGAAGGTTTGAAACATGAATACAATCGCGCTTGGGCAGGCTTTTGAAAATATCTCTCAAAGGGTAGTGGTTTCGTACCTGGATCACCTGGCGGATTTGCAAGTGGTACTTCCTGCGAGTGCGCCGCCAGGGCTGGAGCAGTCAGAGCGGGATTTGCACGCTTTCTTTGAGGCGTTCTACACCCGTTTGTTCAACGACCCGGCCTCGTTTGGCCTGCCGCTGGACGAGGATGCCTATGTGATGAGTGACCGGCACGGTACCAACGAAAAGGCAGAAATCACCAAGAAGGTGAAAAAGGCCCGCGACTTGATGGAACTGGGCATGGGGTTTTTGATGCAAGCCGGGGTGAAGGGCAGGCTGCGCGGTGGGGAGTTGCTTCTGGACGAGGCAGTGGTGAATGATTACGCGGGTAAATCGAAGGCGAAGAAGCAGTTCCTCAAGGGGCTGGAAGCGGTTGGATTGGCGATTATGCCCGAAGGCGAGGGGGTGGTCTTGCGCAGCGAGCGCTTCCCGGCGATGATGCCGGCGTTCAAAATGCTGGCGGAGGCCTGCGCGCCGCAAGGCAGGACGGGCGAGTTGAACTTTGGGCGCTGCGACTTCCGCGCTTTGAATCCAGGTTACGAACCAGAGGCGATGGATCTCTACCGGGTGTTCAACCCGGCGGACTTCCAGCGCGTGGCCGAGTTGCACGCCTACCTGGCGCAGCTCAATTACAAGCCCGTGTACCAGTACTACGGCATGTCGGGCTGGGAAGTCAAGTACCAGGGCAGCCGGGCTAAGAAGGGCACTCCGCTGGTGCAGATCGAATACTCGGAGCGCTATCTGAACCAGTTGCGCATCTTTATCAAGTGTGCTGCTTCGAACCGGATTATACCGCTGCTGGCCGACCGTCCGCTGTTCTTGCAGGAGGATTTCAACCGGCGGGCGAATCACTGCAATGGAGACAAGTGCAACTGGTGCGCGAACAAGAAGAGCCTGGGGCCAACGGAGTGGACGTTCAAGGGCGAGACACGAACCATTTGCTGGTACACCAATCCGGATATCCACGTTGTGGACGACACGACGGTGGATTTGGTCAAGGAATACGTTTCGTTGCACGAGGCGTTGGGGTGAGACCCCCACCCGGCCTCCCCCATTTTCTGCGAAAATGGGGGAGGAGTAGAAGTAGAGGAAGAAGGAGAAACGGCGGGGATGGAGACTATTAACAACGTCGAGTTGCGCGACGAAAACGTATATCCCGATGAGCAAGTACTCAAGGGCGTGCTGGGCGAGTCTTATGCTGCATATTGCGCTTTGCTAAAGCTGTTTGCTGAGAACGGAATGGAGCCTGAGTGGCGGTATTACCACGATGGAAAAGCGTGGTTGTGCAAGGTGCAAAAGAACAAGCGCACCATCGTGTGGATGTCGGCCTGGAAGGGGTACATGCAGGCGACGATGTA
>CAZMMI010000326.1:0-4844 GCA_964567255.1 uncultured Anaerolinea sp. | reverse complement strand
GTCAGGCCCGTTCCGCTCTCCCCTTGGGCATCTGACATCTTTTGCGTGCACACGTACCGGGTTCATTGGGAATTAGCGTGGTGAAACCCGCATTTTGGTGGGGCTTCTCCCCGGCTTTCCTGTGCTATACTGGCAGTGAACGGTCTCAACAAGTATTCCTTAAGTTGAAAGGAAGTTTTTCATGATCCAACGCTACAGTCTTTCATGGGTGGATTGGGAACTGGCCGGATTTCCACCCTATCAATGGCTGTTCTCTCCCGCCAGGGATGTGCGTACCGCCGTCGCCGCCGAATTTCCTTCCATCTCCACCCGCGTCCCGGGCTCGGTGCAAAGCGCCCTGCACAAAGCCGGCATCCTTCCCGACTGGAATATTGGCCTCAACGCCCGGCAGTGCGAGTGGGTCGAAAACCGCGACTGGATCTTCCAGGCCGAACTGCCCGCCCCTTGGATCGAACCAGGCAAGCGCATTCGCCTGCGCTGTCAGGGGCTAGACGACCATGGACTGGTGCGCCTGAATGGGCATGAGGTGTCCCAATTTGAAAATGCTTTCCTGCCCCACGTCTTTGATCTGACGCCCTTCATCCAACCGGGGAGCAACCGTCTGCAAATTGTGTTCCAGCCGCCGGCCCGCTGGCTGGGCCAGTTTGGCTACACCTCACGGATGACCGACTGGAAACCTCGCTACTACTACACCTGGGACTGGACCTCGCGTCTGGTGCAAATGGGGATTTGGGATGACATCTACCTGGAAGTAAGCGACGGGGTAGAGATCGAGACCCTGCGCTGCATTGCCGATTTTGACCCCGGCAGCAACAGCGGCAGCCTGCAAATTCGTGGCTCGGCGCCTGGCGGAGAAGGCTCACCACAAGTGCAACTCTCCTTGACCGGCCCGGATGGAGAGGTTCGCGCCGAGCAAATCGACCCGGCCGCCTTCGCCGCGGGGCTCGAATGGACGGGCCTGCCCGTGCAGGCCTGGTGGCCCAACGGATCGGGCGCCCAACCGCTTTATACCCTCACCTGCCGCCTGACAGATTCTGCCGGAACGCTCCACGATGAGACGCAGCGCCGGGTGGGCTTCAAGCGCGTAGGCTGGCTGCCCTGTGAAGGCGCCGCGCCCGAAGCCGACCCGTGGATCTGCACGATCAACGGCGTGCCCCTCTTCTTGCAAGGCTTCAATTGGACGCCCATCCGGCCCAACTTTGCCGATGTGCCCAACGAAGAATATCGCAAACGGCTCGAGTTGTACCGCGACCTGGGCTGCAACGTGCTGCGCGTTTGGGGCGGAGCCTTCCTGGAGAAAGACATCTTCTATCGCCTGTGCGATGAACTGGGCTTGATGGTCTGGCAGGAGTTCCCCCTGTCCTCCTCCGGCATGGACAACTGGCCTCCCGAAGACGCCGCCAGCATTCAGGCCCTGGGCGCCATCGCCGAATCCTACATCGCCCGGCGGCAGCATCATGCCAGCCTGTTGTGCTGGTGCGGCGGCAACGAGCTGCAAGGTGGCCTGGACGGGCGCAAAACCGGCGGCGGTAAACCCGTCGACACCCACCACCCCCTCATCCGCCGCCTATCCCAGGTGGTGGCGCGCGAAGACCCCGGGCGGCGCTTCCTGCCCACCTCCTCCTCCGGCCCGCGCTTCTCCGCCGACCCCGCCGACTTTGGCAAAGGCCTGCACTGGGACGTGCACGGGCCCTGGAAGATCGCCGAGGTCAACATGGATTGGCAGGAATATTGGGCCAACGTGGATGCCCTGTTCCACTCCGAGGTAGGCGCGCCCGGCGCCAGCTCGGTAGAAGTCATCCGCCGCTACAAAGGCGAGTATGACGAGATGCCTGCCAACGCCGACAACCCCCTCTGGCGGCGTACAGCCTGGTGGATCGAGTGGAACGAATTTGTGCAGGAAAAAGGCCGTGACCCGGTCAACCTGGAAGAGTTCGTCTCCTGGAGCCAGACTCGCCAGGCCGAGGCGCTGGTGGTGGTGGCCCGCAGCCTGAAATCCAAGTTCCCTCGCTGCGGCGGCGTCATCTTCTGGATGGGACACGACTCCTTCCCTTGTACAGCCAACACCTCGGTCATCGACTTTGAAGGCAACCCCAAACCCGCCGCCATTGCGCTGCGGGCCGTTTTCCGCGAACAACATTAACCTGGAGGCAAACATGGATCAATTCACCGGTTTTCAAGCAGGCGTCAACCTGGGCGGTTGGATCTCGCAATACGGTCGCTACGACCACGAGCATTTCAAAACCTTCATCACTCAGGCCGATATCCAACGCATCGCCTCCTGGGGCATGGACCATGTCCGCCTGCCCTTCGACTACCCTGTGATGGAAGACGACGATACTCCCTTCCAATATAAGGAATCCGGCTGGGGCTACCTGGACTCATGTGTGGATTGGTGCGAGGCCGCCGGGCTGAACCTGATTCTCGATCTGCACCGCGCCCCCGGTTATGCCTTCTACACCCTGGAGGAGAACGCGCTGTTCAGCAACGCGCAGGCTCAGGAGCGTTTCATCCAGCTTTGGGAAGCCATTGCCCGGCGTTATCACCAGCGCACAAAGGTGAAAATCGTCCTGGAATTGCTGAACGAGATGGTGCTGCCCGACAGCGCCCCTTGGAACGACCTGGCCCACCGCGCCATCCAACGCATCCGCGTCATCGACCCCGAGCGCTGGATCATGTACGGCGGCAACCATTACAATGCCGCCTCCGAGCTCAAAAACATTGAATTGGTGGACGACCCCCATATCGTCTACACCTTCCACTTCTATCATCCCATGCCCTTCACCCACCAGCGCGCCTATTGGGTGCCGGAATTAAAAGCTCTGAATCAAGTCACACCCTATCCAGGCATGGTGCCCGGCGTGAAGGAGTTCTTGCAGGCTCACCCCGAATTTACCGACAAGCTCCAAAGCTGGGAGACCCGCCCCATGGATGTGAATTTCGTCAAAGACAAACTCCAACCCGCCGTGGATTTCATCCAGCAGACAGGGCTGCCGCTGTACTGCGGCGAGTACGGGGCTATCGATCACGCCGAGACACCATCGCGCCTCAACTGGCACCGCGAGTTTGTAGGCCTGCTGCGCGAGCATAACATTGGTCGCGCGGTGTGGTCTTACAAAGAAATGAACTTTGCCCTGGTGTGGGCCAACGGCGAAACGGCCAGCGAAGAATTAGTACGCATCGTTAGCGCCCCGTAGCGCGGATTTCTTACCCGCGAAAATCACTTACTTCCGAGAAACGTGACAGGTTTTGAAAACCTGTCACGTTTTGTTTTGCCACATCTCCGTAGCGCGGGTTTCTTGCCCGCGAAAACGACCCACAATCGAGAGACCTGACAGGTTTCAAAAACCCATCACGTCTTGTTTTGCCGCTTCTCTGTAGCGCGGGTTTCTTGCCCGCGAAAACGACCCACAATCGAGAGACCTGACAGGTTTCAAAAACCCATCACGTCTTGTTTTGCCGCTTCTCTGTAGCGCGGGTTTCTTACCCGCGAAAACAACTGCAATCGAGAGACAACTACAATTTTCTCACCGCCGGCTTGAACACCGCCACCCAGGCACCGTAGGCCAGCGCCAGCACCGAACCGGCTGCCAAGGCCAGCGGCGCGCCAATCCAATCGGCGCTAAAGCCCGCTTGCAGCGCGCCCAGGCGCATCATGCTTTGGAAAACCATCGTGTAGAGGGCCATGACCCGCCCGCGCACCTCGTCGGGTGTGGTCATTTGCAGCAGGGTGTTGGCCAGCGCATTCTGCCACACAAACAACCACCCCGCCGCCGTCACCAGCAGCAGTGAGAACACAAACGACCTGGAAACTGCCAGCAGTATCAGCATAATTGGAAAACCCAGATTTCCGATCGTCAACCACACGCCCCGGCGGCTGTTATCGGGCAGCGCCGCCACAAACAAGGCCCCCGCCAATGCGCCAATGCCTACCGCGGTGAACAACATGCCCAGCGGCAGCGCCTGGGGAGATTGGCAGGTGAACAGGCGCGAAGATCCTTCGCACACAAACGCAATCACTGGTTGGGCGCTCTCCGCCAGAATCTCCTCGGCAAAGACGGGCATTAAGGTGCTGTAAGGCATGCTCAAGAATGCGCTCACCGCGATCAGGGCGAACAGCAGCACCAACACCGGCGTTCCACGAACATAGCGGAAGCCCTCGGCCATGTGTTGGATCATGCGTGTCCCCCTCCCAACCGGGTGGGACGATTGGGGCAGATTGCGCATGAACACCAGGCTGATGATCACCGCCATAAAGGTTACGCCGTTGAAAACAAAGGCAGGGCCGGCTCCGGTCAACGCCACCAGCATTCCCGCCAATGCCGGGCCGAGCGCGCGAGCCAGGTTGAACATGGCCGAGTTCAAGCCGATGGCATTGGTCAGATCTTCCCTGCCCTCCACTAAATCCACGGTGAAAGCCTGGCGTGCCGGCAGGTCCACCGCGGTAACCGCGCCAACAAAGAAAGACAGCACATACACATGCCAGGTTTGCACCGCGCCCGTCCAGGCCAGGATGCCCAGCACAAAAGCTTCCACCATCATCAGCACCTGACAAATGAGGATGATGGTGCGTTTCGAGTAGCGGTCGGAGAGCGAGCCGCTCCAGATGGAAAAAGGAATCAGGGGAATGAAACCGATAAAATTGACGATGCCTAACGCCGCGGCCGATCCGGTCAGGCTATAAACCAGCACCTGCTGCGCCACGGTCTGCATCCAGGTTCCAACCAACGACACCCCCTGGCCGACAAACCACAGGCGGTAATTCCGGTGCCGAAGCGCGCGAAATGTATCGCGAAAAACGGACTTGTGCATGAAAGCAGCCTCGATGGGTCCAGAAGTAGGTT
>CAZMMI010000325.1:1879-4867 GCA_964567255.1 uncultured Anaerolinea sp. | reverse complement strand
TTAACCGCCTGCCAGGGCACCCCCACGCCCACGGTTGCGCCGACCGCTGCTCCCAGCGCCACGGCAAAACCTACCGAGGCGGCTGCCGCCACGCCCACTGCTGCCGCGGCTGTGGACGAGACGCTGTATGTGAACCTGGTCTGGCACCAGCACCAGCCGCTGTATTATAAAGACGACAACGGGGTCTACACCCGTCCGTGGGTGCGCGTGCACGGCACCAAGGACTATTACGACATGGGCGCTCTGGTGCGCCAGTACCCGGACGTGCATGTGACCTTCAATTTCACGCCGGTGCTCATCCGCCAGATCCAGGATTACCTGGAAAACGGGGCCAAGGACCTGTATTGGGTGATGGCTGAAAAGCCCGCCGCGGAGTTGACCGAAGAAGACAAGCGCTTTATCCTGGAGCGCTTCTTCGATGTGAACTGGAAGAAGATTCTGGCGCGCTACCCGCGCTATCAGGAACTGCTGGACAAGCGCGGCAACGGCGACGCGGCCTCGATCAACAAGGCTCTGGAAACGTTCACCGAGCAGGATTACCGCGACCTGCAAATCTGGTTCAACCTGGCCTGGTTTGACCCCAGCATTTTGGCGGACAAACCTTTGAACGGTCTGGTGGACAAGGGCGAAGGCTTTAGCGAGGAAGATAAGCAGATTGTGTTCGACCATGTGCTGAAGGTGATGGGCGAAATTCTGCCCCTGCACGCCGAGATGCAGCAGGCCGGGCAGATCGAGGTCATCACCACGCCCTATGCACACCCGATTTTGCCGTTGATCACCAACACCGCCTTGCAGCAGGTAGGCAATCCTGCTTCAGAGCTGCCCGACCCGTTCATGTACCCGGCGGATGCGGTGGTGCACCTGGAGAAGAGCGTGGAAATCTACGAGAGCATCTTTGGGCAGGCTCCGCGCGGTTTGTGGCCCGGCGAGGGCTCGGTGGCGCAGTTGGTGGTGCCTTTCATCATCGAGGAGGGGTACCAGTGGATGGCGACCGGCGAGCCGGTGCTGGCCAAGTCGTTGGGATTGGGCAGCTTTACCCGCGACGGGCAAGAAACCGTGCAGGAGGCGGACGATTTGTACCGCCCTTATTACGTCAAAGATCGAGCGGGCAACCAGATGGCGATGTTCTTCCGCGATGGAGTGATCTCCGATCAACTTGGCTTCAACTACTCGGGGATGAGCGGCAAGGCGGGGGCCGAGGATTTGATGCGCCGCCTGGAGAACATCCGCGCGCGGCTGCAAGAAGAGGGCGCTGAAGGCCCGCACGTGGTCAGCATCATTTTGGACGGGGAAAACGCCTGGGAAAATTACGACAACGACGCCATCGACTTCCTCAGCGAGATGTACCGCCTGTTCTCCGAGACCGAGGGGATTGAAACCATCACTCCCTCGGCGTATCTGGAGAAGTTCCCCGAACAGCGCATGATCGAAGACCTGTTCCCGGGGGCGTGGTTCAGCCCCAACTACGACACCTGGATTGGGGAGAGCGAGGAAAACACGGCCTGGAACTACCTGGGCCAGACCCGCGCGGTGCTGGCCGATTACGAGCGCGGCGTCAAGCCTGTTTCGCCCGAAGACCTGGCACTGGCCAAGGATTACATGTACCTGGCGGAAGGCTCGGACTGGTTCTGGTGGTATGGGGCCGACCAGGACTCCGGGCAGGATTCGTACTTCGACCAGGGTTACCGGGCCCTGCTGCAAAAAGTGTTCGAGACGCTGGGCGAGCCGGTTCCGTCGTTCGTGTATACGCCCATCATCCAGGCCAAACCTGCGACGCCAACCCGTGCGATCAACGGCATGTCCACACCGGTGATCGACGGCGTGGATTCGCCCGGAGAGTGGGACAACGCCGCCTATTATGCCGCCGAAGGGATGTCTCCGGCGACCGGGCTGGCCTATGCCATCGACCAGAAGTTCCTGTACTTCCGTATGACTTTTGGTGAATCACTCGTGCCGGTGGAGCGGGTGGGCTTTTACGTGCGGCGGGAAGGGCTGGACGCCGCGGCGACCACGCGCCCGGCTGGCGCCGAGCCGCCCGTGGCTCTGGGGATTGGGGCCACCACGCTGGTGGAATGGAACGGGGAGGATACGCTGAACGTGTACCAACCCGGAAAAACCGGTTGGGAGGCAGCCGCCGAAGGCGCAGGCAGCACGGCTGCGAGTGGGACCGTGCGCGAGTTTGCCGTGCCGCTGTCCCTGTTCCCCGAGCTCAAGCCGCAAGAAGAGTTCCGCATTGTGGCGGCGGTGCAGCCGGCCAATCAACTGCTGCCCGCCGATGGGCCTACCCAGGTGTTGCTACCGGATTTGAGCGTTTCAACGACGATCATCGAGATGGCCGACCCCGAGAATGATGACCACGGCCCGGGAACGTATACTTACCCGACCAATTCGGTGTTTGACCCGCAGGTATACGACTTGAAGTCGCTGGTGATTGCGGAAGATGAAACGAGCTTGATCTTCCGGGTGGGTTTCTACGGCCCGGTGCCGAACCCGTGGAACTCTACGATCAATTTGTCCTTGCAGACCATCGATATCTACATCGACCAGGACCCCGGCGCGGGGACGGGGGCGCGCCTGCTGCTGCCGGGGCGCAACGCCGCCCTGGGTGAAAGTTATGGCTGGGAGTACGCCTTGTGGGCGGAAGGCTGGTCGCAGCAGGTGATTATGCCGGATGAAGGCGGGAACCCCGTGCAGAATACGGAAGCCAGCTTCAAAGTAGTGGTTGACCCCGGCGCGAAGCTGGTCACCATCCGAATCAACAAGGATATTCTCGGTGGCGGCAACCCCGCCGATTGGGCTTACTCGGTGGTGCTGCTGGGTCAGGAGGGCTACCCCTCGACGGGCGTGTGGCGCGTGCGCGACGTGGCTGCCGAAGCCGCGGATTACAAATTTGGCGGCGCGCCGGGTGGCAGGAATCACACCCGGATCATCGATTTGTTCTGGCCTGCCGAAGCGTCTCCGACGCAGGAGGAACTGTTGAGCGCCTTC
>CAZMMI010000325.1:0-1779 GCA_964567255.1 uncultured Anaerolinea sp. | reverse complement strand
ATATAGGAGTAAACATGGATGCTAACAAGAATATTGTGGCGGTGGAGCAGCGGGATTGGGTAGAAATCATCCTGCCCGACGGGCGCGTGTACAGCGGCCCGCGGGGGGCGCATCTTGAGGCGTTTATGCGCGCCCTGCCGGAGTGGGACAACCCGCCGATTATGGGCGCGATCCTCAACCACGAACTGCGCGAGCTGACTTATCCGGTCAAGATGGAATCTGAGGTGAAGCCCGTGACGATGAGTGACGCGGATGGCGCGCGGATTTACCGCCGCTCGCTGGTCTTTTTGTTGGAGGCGGCTTTCGACGACCTGTTTGCTCCTGCTTTTTTGACCGTGGATCACTCCGTTTCATCGGGCGGGTACTTCTGCCAGGTGAACGGGCGAGGGCAGCTCAACAAGGCCGAACTGAAGGCGCTGCGCAAGCAAATGCATCAGTTGGTCGAGGAAGATATCCCCTTGAAACGAGAGGTTGTGCCGTTGGCCGAGGCGGCGGCTTTCTTCGCCAGCAAGCACATGGATGACAAAGTGAAGCTGCTCAAGTACCGCCAGAAAGAAAGGCTGGTTTTGTACAGCATTCAAGATCACCGTGATTATCATCACGGGTATATGGTGCCATCGACAGGCTTCTTGCGCTGGTTCGAATTGCACGATTTGAACGGGGAAGGATTTATCATGCAGTTCCCCCGGCGGCATGCCCCCAAGCAAATCCTGCCGATGCCCGTATACGCGAAACTGCTGGGCAGTTTCCGCGAGTATGGAAAGTGGTTGGAGCGCCTGGAGATTGAGAACGTGGGCGCGTTGAATGAGACCATCGAGAAGGGCAAAGCGCGGGAGATCATCCTGGTGTCGGAGGCGCTGCATGAGCGGCAGGTGGCGGAAATGGCCGAGCAGATTGTGAGCCGCCGGCAGCAGGTGAAGATTGTGTTGATCGCGGGACCTTCATCTTCGGGCAAGACCACCACCTCGAAGCGGCTGTCGGTGCAACTGCTGGCGCAGGGCATCTCGCCGCTGCCGATTGAAATGGATAACTATTTTGTGGATCGCGAACTGACCCCGAAAGATAAGAACGGGCAGTATAATTTTGAGGTGTTGGAGGCGTTGAATACGCCATTGTTGGAAGAGCATTTGAAACGCCTGATTGCCGGGGAGGAAGTGCAAATTCCGAAGTTTGACTTCCGCAGCGGATCGAGCAAACCGGGAGAGGTGTTCCGCCTGCAGAAAGACCAGTTGATCATCCTGGAGGGCATCCACGGGTTGAATCCGCGCCTGCTGCCGTCCATCCCGCAGGAGCAGACCTTCCGTATTTATGCATCATGCCTGACACAGCTCAACCTGGACCGGCACAACCGCATCTCGACCACCGACAGCCGCCTGCTGCGCCGCATTGTGCGTGATGCGCGCGAGCGGGGCTATTCGGCGCAGAAAACCATCGAGCGCTGGGAGTCGGTGCGACGGGGCGAGAAGGAGCATATCTTCCCTTACCAGGAGAATGCGGACGTGTTGTTCAACTCGGCGCTGGTGTATGAACTGGCGGCGCTGCGCCAATTGGCTGAGCCGCTGCTGCGGCAGGTGCCGTTTGGCACGCCGGAGTACGTGGAGGCCAAGCGCCTGCTGGCATTCATTGAGTGGTTCCTGCCGCTGCCGCTGGATTTGATCCCCGACAACTCGATTATGCGCGAGTTTGTGGGCGGGTCGATCTTGCACGATTTCAAGCTGTGGCCTGAAAGAGAAGACTAACACTTCAAAAGGTGGGTAGCAACGCAGATGCACTGCTACC
>CAZMMI010000324.1:1018-4875 GCA_964567255.1 uncultured Anaerolinea sp. | reverse complement strand
AGCAGTTTGAGATGAAGTTGTTCGCTGCCGGTTACCTGGACTCGGAAGAAACTTATTACCATCGCCTAGGCTGTGCCGTCCTTTCTGAGACTACCTTTCGTGTAACTCATGGCTTCCCACGTCTGCTTCCAGGTACCCTACCGCCTGGAGTCGGAGATGTGAAGTACCTGTTGTCTTTAGGAGCATGCCAAGAGTTCAAAGTTGAGCCTGATCCCTTTGAAAAGGACTTTTCTGATGAATGATATGCATGGGGAATTGGTGGACTTTGCCGAATCAGTTGAGGCTCATATCGGCTCGCGTCTGCAAGAGGGCGACGTAGAATGCACAGGGGCATTCCGTGAACAGCTGTTTACCGAGCATATCTGTGGCTATCTAGTAGAATACGGAGCGATTGATGATGTCGAGATGTGCTTTTTCGAGCTTCAGCATGGCCGCGGCCATTGCCGGGCCAACGCCTACTGCGTCACGAACGAATCTTCGAAGATAACGATTGTGTCAACAATCTATCGGGATGAGCACCTCTCGACTGTTCACAGGAGAGATCTTGAACTCGCCTTGCGGCGAGCTCTGCGCGTTTTTGAGGTTGCCCGCGCTGGAATTCGAGTCTCTATGGAGCCTGCGCTTGAGTCATACTCCATGATGCAACGGCTTGAGGAAGCAGCGGAATCTGCCATTGATTGCGACATCGTCGTTCTCACTAATGGCCTAGCTGCATCAGCGATTGAAGACGCGGGACTGCCCGATCTTGGGATCCGTATTACTAGTCAGGTGTGGGACATGGAGCGTCTTTCAAGGTGTGCTGCCTCCGGACGATCCTATGAGGCGATTTCCATAAATCTTGCCAATACATCAACAGGACCTATCGAGTGCCTGCAAATGCCCGATTCGGGCGCTGACTATGGCGCCTACATGGCAATCATTCCGGGGAATCTGTTGTTTGAGCTTTATGACCTATATGGGGCGAAGCTGCTCGAACTCAACGTGCGATCATTCCTTCAAGCACGCGGTAAGGTAAATCGGGGCATTCGGGATACGATCCGAGATGAGCCGCATCGCTTTTTAGCATACAATAATGGCATATCAGCCACTGCAGAATCTGTGGGCATTGTACAAGGCGCAAGCGGTGCTCCAATTATTACCTCACTTGACGGGTTTCAGGTTGTTAATGGAGGCCAGACAATGGCTTCGATACACCGTGCGCGAAAACTTGATCAAGCGGATCTCTCAAATGTGTTCGTACAAGCCAAAATCACTGTAGTTCCGCCGGACCGGATCGATGACATTGTCCCACACATATCCAGATTCGCTAACACTCAGAACAGGGTCAGCGAAGCCGACTTCTCATCCAACGACCCCTTCCATGTCCAGATCGAACGGCTTTCGGAACGTATCTGGTGCCCTGGCGAATCGTCGCGATGGTTCTATGAACGGGCGCGAGGGCAGTATCAGGTGGCGCGCGCGCGAAGGGGCACGACGCCTGCACGTCTCAGGGAATTCGATGCAATGGTGCCGACTGCTCAAA
Source organism: uncultured Anaerolinea sp. (assembly GCA_964567255.1). Lineage (GTDB taxonomy): Bacteria > Chloroflexota > Anaerolineae > Anaerolineales > Anaerolineaceae > Anaerolinea. Next base: position 3,353 of record CAZMMI010000324.1, on the reverse strand, counting down.
AGTTTGACAAGACCGAACTGGCCAAGTACATGAACGCATGGGAGCATCTGCCATACTTGGTTGGCAGAGGAAACCAGAAGAATTTCGTCCATTTCATGAGCACGCTGAAGGAACGCGGTGAAAATTGGATGCCGGACGAGGCCTATTACCGTGACCTGATAGCGAAAGCGATCATCTACAGGCGGGCTGAGAAGATCGCCCGTCGGCACAATTTTCCAGGATTCCGCGCAAATGCAGTCGCTTATACAGTTTCTCTTCTCTCATACAGAACTGTCGGGCGGGTTGACCTCCGGTCCATATGGGAAAGACAAGAAGTCTCCGAAGCCATGGCTGATACGATGTCCGCGTGGATGTCAGTGGTACTCGATTGCATCCTCAACTCTGCAGGGGAACGGAACGTTACCGAGTGGTGCAAGAAGGAGGAGTGCTGGCGAACCGTCCAAATTGCAGAAGTGGAGATTCCTGAAGAGCTTCAAAATGAACTGTCCGAGGGTCAGACATTGCCGACTGTCGGAAGCGAAAAAGGGAAAAAGGGTCTGGGCTTGACACACCTGGATCGCGAGAACATTGCAAAAGCAATGCAACTGTCAGACAACCAATGGCTTTTGGTTCATAGGTGGGCAACGGAGAAGCGGCTTCATTACTCGATGCCAGGTATTGCACTGACCCTTAGCGGATATGCTGCAAATGGATGGAAACAAGTTCCTTCTGCCAAGCAAGCCAAGCAAGCAGTAAAAATGATTGAGCAGGCAACCGAGGACACCTTGTTCGAAAAAGTCAGTATGTCCGCTGTGTAATATAAAGGAAAAGTAATGAATCATTGTAACAATAGCGAGTATCAGCGAGCGTATGAAATTGCGCAGCGCGCCATATCTGATTTAAAGGCTGCAGTGAGATTGCTGCTATCTGTAGGTCCAGTAGAGGGCATGCGTAATGTCGAAATCGGCCATGCATTGGGTATCTATCAAGGACATGTCGGCCATGAAGGCCATATATCGCGGTCACTGTTGGCGGCACTACAGACTGAAGGTGTGGCAAATCAGAATCCTGAAACAAAGCGTTGGGTTCTTTGTCACTTTGCATCCGTAATTGATGAAGAAAGACATGAGGATAGCTGATCTGGATCTCGCAGTTGGCATTCCCAGACAATGACAACCTGCCAGCCCGCCTGCTCCAGGGATCTGTGAACCTTAGCATCGCGCTTGACATTTGCAGAAAACTTTTTGTTCCAAAAATCAACATTTGATTTTGGCATATAAGCATAACGACAATCAGCGTGTCGATGCCAGAAGCAACCGTGCACGAATATCACCGTCCTATACTTGGGGAGCACAATATCCGGAGTGCCGGGAAGATCGTGCCGGTGGAGGCGAAATCGATATCCAAGCCGATGCAGGAGATGGCGGACTTCAAGTTCGGGCTTGGTATTTCTTCCGCTTATCCGTGACATGTTCCAACTCCGCTTTTCGGCAACCAAGCGGTCCATGTCACGCACCTTGTTCCTTGATCACTGTGTGGACGATTTTAGCAATTGATTTCGCGAGAAGCGGCGGGACAGCATTTCCGACCTGCTGATACTGAGCAGTACGCGGTCCACAAAAAAAGTAGTTGTCCGGAAATGTCTGGATTCTGGCTGCCTCACGAACTGTCAGGCTCCGACATTGGCTTGATTCAGGATGAATATAATAGTGTCCATCTTTTCCGATGTGGGATGTTATTGTCGTTGCGGGCCGGCCATAGCACTGCACGCGAAAACGATCGGCAAATTGATTACCTTCGGTAGCAGCCTTGACTGCATTTGTATGATCCGGAAGAAGACCCTTCGGGAAATCGCTCAGGGAAGGAGCATATCCATATTCCGCAGCGAAGCATGAAGCAAAAAGATACCGATGCAAGTCGTCCTCGCGATGAGCGCGCGCTTCATGATTGACGGCTACAGCAAGCTTTTCGTCCCAGAACCAGTCCTCTTTAATAAGGGGTTTTCGACCACGTCCTGTACTTGTCATCCCAAGTTCGTGTAGCCGGCCCTGTAAAGCCATTACGGTATTCAGCATCCTGACCCGTACAGCAGATGGAACATCTCTTATCCAGGTTGCCGCCAAAGCTTGACCTAAACACAATTTCCAGTTCGTCCAAGAATCACACATTGAAGCTTTCCTGGAGAGCCCGCTTCGAATCTGAGGAAGGGTAAGTACCCACTCGACAGGGCACTGTTCTGCCATACGTTCAAGAACCGGAACAGCACCTCCATTTTCCAAATCCTTCCGAATTCCCATCAAAATAACACGGTGTCGGGCTTGAGGAATTCCATAATCCTCTGTACATACGACGAAGT
>CAZMMI010000324.1:0-1008 GCA_964567255.1 uncultured Anaerolinea sp. | reverse complement strand
GGTTCTGAAGATCACTGCAAACTGACGGAAAAATGCTTTTGCCCTTGACCCTCGCGCTCAGAATGCCCTTTACGTTTTCCATTACGAAAACAGAAGGCCAATGCTGCGCAAGGATCTTCAGGTATTCACGATAAAGAAAGTGCCTTTCATCGTCTTCAAATCTTGCATTCTGCGCATTACGCGATCGCCCCGCCAGCGAGTATGCCTGGCATGGAGGTCCGCCGATTAATACCCAGTTTCTGCATCCCTTCAGCCTTTGATGGAGCATATTCCCAATTTCGGCATCAGCTTCAGGATTTCCTAGCTCAAGGCATTTGGCCTCCGTATTCGCAGCCTCAGCCTGTTTAGGAAATGCGTTGAAAAGATCTGTTACGGTGTATACTTCGGGTTCGGTTATGTGATTGTAATACTCGTCTGGGATACGGAGACCCTCCGTACGGAACTGCCGGAAAAAAGAACGCAATCTCAGGGTTCGCCATGCCCTTTTGTCTTTTTCGACAGAAAGACGGATTTGGAACGGATATCTGCCATTTTCCTGAAAAGAAGAGAATCCCTCCCCCAGACCCCCGGGGCCAGCAAAAATGTCGATAACCGGTATGTTGCAGTGCCCATCGGATATCATAAGCGTTGTTATGATACCTGGTCTGGCAACAAGACTCAACCGATATGCAGACTGACACAACCATTCGATTTGCAGTGTCAGTCATCTTATTTTATTTGATACCCTGCAGCCTTCAATCCATGGATCGGTTATAGTTCCAGATCTCGAGAACCCGATTCCTTCGACTCAAGATATTAGCCATTCCCTCACTGTTTTATAGCACTTAGGCTCGAGAAGCCTCACTGATCGCTCTTTCGAGAGGAGTGCCCACGAAGTCACCTAGCACAAACAACCTCGATCGCGCACGCGAGACCCCCACGTATGCGTTTTCGCTCGAAGCAGCTATCCTCCGGTCCGTGAGGATAATGACCACAGGTGCTTCAAGCCCCTTGAATCTTCTTATGGTA
>CAZMMI010000323.1:3805-4881 GCA_964567255.1 uncultured Anaerolinea sp. | reverse complement strand
TGGGCCACCTTTTGCACGGTTTCGGGCATGACTTCCAAGGGCACCCAGGCTCCGCCCAGCCCCGAAAGGATGAACATGGGGATGAGGGTGAACATGATGACCTGCTCTTCGGTTTTGGCCATCACGCCGATGAGCAAGCCCATGCCCGCGGCGGCGGCGGCCATCGAAAGAGCCATCATCAGCGTCGCCAGCCAGTCGTGCGCATAGTTTAGGCCGAGGAAGAGCTGTCCGAAGGCGATCAAGAAGGCGAACTGGGCGAAGATCATGATGAACATGGCCAGGTAATGCCCCGCCAGGATGCTGGCCCGCGAGATGGAGGTGGTGAGCAGGCGCTGCAAGGCGCGGGTCTTGCGTTCGCGCACAATCACCTCCGCCGCGCCGATGAGCCCGGCGATGGCGAATTGGGCCATCATGCCCGGCGAGGAATGGGCGTAGGAGTTGGTCAATTGTGGTTCGCTTTCCGCCACGGGTGGCGCCGAAGAGCGTACGGCCAGGGTGACAGGCGGCTTTTGCCAGGCAGCGATAGCATCTTCCAGTGCCTGGGCAAAGGCTTGCTCGCGGGCCGAGGAACCGGCGAAGGGCTGCTGTTCTTCCAGCACTTCCACGCTCAGTTGGGCGGCGCGGCTGGCATTGGACAGGCGCTGGGCCGTGCCTTGCAGTTCATTTTGCACGCTCATCCCGGCGTTGGAGGCCGGGTCGGCGGTTACGTCCAGCATCAAGGGGCTGCCGTCCTGCATGGCAGCGCCGTATCCGGCGGGGATGACTACCACGGCGGCTAAATTGTCCTTGTCCAGCTTGCGCTCCAGGGCGGCTAAATCGTCTCCGGCTTCAATGCGGATGACGGCGGAGTCGTCCAGCAGGTCGAGCAGCGCGGCGCTGAGGGTCGTCTGGTCGCGGTCTACCAGCCCGACGGGCATGCGCGGATCGGTTTCGGCACCCTGTCCGCTGAAGACAAAGCCGAAGAACAGGGTGAAGATGATGGGCGAGACCAGCAGGAAGACAGCAGCCTTCCAGTCACGCAGGATTTGGGAAAGATCTTTGAGAGCCAGATCGATGATTTTCATACCAACCTCCAG
>CAZMMI010000323.1:1316-3705 GCA_964567255.1 uncultured Anaerolinea sp. | reverse complement strand
AAGAACACTGCGCTCCAGGCCAGCATGCCCAGGAAGAAGGGCAGCACCGCGACCAGACCGTTGCCTTCCATTCCGGCGCGCAGCGCAGCCATGGACCAGCCCTGGGGCACAAACAAGGCAAAGCGGTCGGCCACGCTGGTTGCCCCAGCCGCGCCACCGGTGAAGGCACTGAAGATGCCCACCATGCCGGTGATGGTCAAGCCGACGCCGAAGACCATGCCAACCTGCTTGTCGGTCTTGAGCAGCGAGATGAGGAAGATGCCCATGCTGGTGGCGACCAGGGCCGTGCCCAGGATGGTCAAGGCTACCTCGGGCAGCGCGCCCCAGCGAATGTTGAAGATCAGGCGGCCGCAGGCCAGCAGGACGATCATCTGCACCAGCACGGTCAGGCCGGTGGCCAGGTACTTGCCGCCCAGCACGGTGGGGATGGTGACGGGGGTGGTGAACAGGCGTTGGAGGGTGCCGTGCTCTTGTTCGGTCATGATGGTTTGGGCCGAGGTGGCGCCGGTGTAGAAGGCGTAAAACACGGTCATGCCGCCCATGATGAGACCCAGCATGGCAGCCAGCGGGTCGGCGCTGGGAGCCTCGCCCTGCGGCGCGCGCAGCGTCACCAGTTCGGTGGGGGCGCCGCTGGTATTGCCAACCAGGCGCATGGCCAGGGACTGCTGTTGGGCCGGGTCAGGGTTCAGGCCGGCGGATTCCATCTGTTTGACGACCACGCCCAAACCGAGCTTGGGGCCGGTCGCGCTGTCGATGGCGCGTTCCACCAGGGTGCGCACAATGCCGGGAGAGAGGGTGAGGGTGGGGTCGTGGTATAGCTCCACTTCAGCGGTGGCTTGCGGCTCGATCATGGCGCGGGTGAAGTTGGCCGGAATGACCAGGGCAATGCCCGCTTCCTGCCGGTCCACGGCTGCCCGAGCCGACGGCGCGTCACTGGCGAAGGTTACCTCGATTAACTCGGCCACTTGCGGCCCGCCCAACATGTGCGTCAGGATGTCACCCATATCTTGCAGATCTTCGTCACTAGTTGCATCTACCTGGAAATAAGGGCTGCCTTCGTCCAGGTCGGCGACTACCACGCGGGTGCGGGGCAGGGTGAAGGCCGCGCCTTCACTGCCAACGCTGCCGCCAAACATCAGGTAAAACATTGCCGTGACCAGCAGCGGCACGCCGAACATGAATGCCAGCGCAAAGACGCTGCGGAAGGAACGGGTCATATCTTTGAGGGTAATGGCGAGTAGTTTCATCATTCCTCCTATCCGTCGCGCAGGGCGCGCCCGGTGAGGTGCAGGAAGACCGCTTCCAGGTTGGGTTCTTTGATGTCGATGCCGGTGATGCGCGCGTCGACGGCGGTAGCGGCTTCAAAAAGATGCGGCAGAACGGCGTTGCTATCGTTGACCAGCACGCTCAGGTGCCCGTCCTCGGCATAGACCTGGCTCACCCCGGCCACCTGCTGCCAGGCAGGCAGCACGGCGGGGTTCTCAGCGTTGAGGGTCAGGTCGATGCGCGTCTTCTCGCCCACCAGGCGGATCAACTCATCGTGCGTGCCGAGGGCGATCAGGTGGCCGTGATCCATGATGGCGATGTGATTGGACAGTTCTTCGGCTTCTTCCATGTAGTGAGTGGTGTAGAGCACGGTGGCGCCTTCACGGTTGAGGGCGCGCACCCCATCTAAAATGCTGCGGCGAGACTGCGGGTCGATGCCCACGGTGGGCTCGTCCATGATGATGACCTGGGGATGGTGCAGTAGGGCGATGCCGATGTTCAGGCGGCGCTTCATGCCGCCCGAGAATTTGCCTGAGCGGCGGCCGGCATGTTCGGTGAGGCCGATCAGATCGAGGACTTCGTCCACGCGCTGCTTGAGCATCGCGCCGCGCATGCCGTACATCTTGCCCCAAAAGGTCAGGTTCTCGCGTGCCGACAGGTCTTCGTACAGGGCGATTTCCTGGGGAACCACGCCGATGGCGGCTTTGACCTGCTGGGCCGCGCTGCGGGTGGAATGACCCATCACCAGCACCTCGCCCGAGTCCGGCTGCAGGAGGCAGCTAATCATCGAGATGGTGGTAGTTTTACCGGCCCCGTTGGGCCCCAAGAGGCTGAAGATTTCGCCCTGCTGAACCTTGAATCCGATCCCGTCCACGGCTTTGACCGGGCCGAAGTACTTTTTCAAGTCGCGAACTTCGATGGATGTGTTGGTTGTCATACGTTCCTCCAAAAGATGGCAGTCATTTGCCACAGATTTCAACAATTTGGGTGTTGCAGTCAAATCATAGCGCCTTGCTGAAAGGTTGACATCGGCCATGTGGGTAGGAGAGTATGGTCAAGCGGACAGTGTCCGTTTGGACAATGGTGTGCTGGCCGATTCTGGGTAAAATGGAGCTATGAAATC
>CAZMMI010000323.1:0-1216 GCA_964567255.1 uncultured Anaerolinea sp. | reverse complement strand
ATTGTGCAAGGCGCATTGGGGATGGCGATCATTGTCATTGGCAATAATATCGGCCTGACTTATGGAATCTTTATGAGCCTGATCGGCGAAGTCTTAGGTCTGTTAGGGCTGACGCCCTTTGGCCTGGCTTCTGCGGCCTATTTTATCCTTCTATCGGGGATCGGGTTCCTGCTGACCAGTGAAATGGATCAATTCTGGATATGGGCCACGACGGCTTTGGGTATCCTGCCGGTGGTGGTCATCTATGTATGGATGCTGCGGCGGCAGATGGATGCGCGCGAAAAGGCCCAGACACTGCTGGCCGAGTTGGAGATTGCTCACCGGCAGTTGAGCGAGTACGCCGTGCAGGTGGAAGACCTGACCCTGGCAGCAGAGCGGCGGCGCATGGCCCGCGAGCTGCACGACACCCTCTCGCAGGGGCTGGCCGGGTTGATCTTGCAAATTGAAGCCGCGGGCGCGCACCTGGACAACCAAAATACCGACAAGGCCCAGGCAGTGCTGCGGCAGGCCTTGACCCGCGCCCGCGAGACGCTGGCCGATGCGCGCCGCGCCATTGGCGACTTGCGTGAGATGCCTGGAGACGAACCCGACCTGGTCACTGCGATCAAAGAGGAGATCGAGCGCTTTGAGGTGCTGACCGGCATTTCTTGCCAGGCCAACCTGGACGTGAATTGCGCAGTGCCCGAAGCACTGCGCGAAACCATTGCGCGTGCAGCGGCAGAAGGGTTGTTTAACATCGCCATGCACGCTCAGGCCAGCCAGGTATCCCTGGAATTGAAATGCGGCGCGGAAGACCTGCGCCTGACGGTGCGCGACGACGGCATTGGATTTGACCCGGCCAGCGCCGTGGGGGCCAGCGGGCACTACGGGCTGCTGGGGCTGCGCGAACGCTGCCGCCTGGCCGGGGGCACGCTGGAAATCTCCAGCCACCCAGGAGAGGGGGCGCAATTGACGGTCCGTCTGCCACTGAACTCAAGCGCGGAGGAGGCAGCGTGAGCGGCCCGCTGCGCATCTTGATTGCCGACGACCACCTGATTGTGCGCGAGGGGCTGCGCATGATCCTGGAAACGGCGGATGATTTTGAACTGGTGGGTGAAGCTGCCGATGGAGCCGAGGCGCTGCGCCTGTGCGCCGAACTGCACCCCGACGTGGTGCTGATGGACCTGCGCATGCCCAACATGGACGGGTTGACCGCCATCGAGCACCTGAGCCGCGA
>CAZMMI010000322.1:0-4894 GCA_964567255.1 uncultured Anaerolinea sp. | reverse complement strand
AGGCGGAAACAAAGATATGAAATGCATCCTGCAAATTCTACTATTTTCGCTTTTATTTCAGGCACCTATGTCATGGGCTACATCAACAATCTCATTTGAAGGCGGCAAGTATCTAGTGGAGGTTGTAGTCAGTGACACGAACGATTCAGTAGCAAATGTCAGAGTCTTTCGCAGCAAAACGCTGCTAATATCCGTGGAAGGCAAGGAGCTCAAGGATGTTGCTTGCAGTTTAGAGAAGCAAATCCTTAAGTTTGGCTTGCCGGCCAATGATGGCAGCCAGAAGCTTATGCTGAATGCGAATGGGGGAAATGCCGTACTGAGGTATGGGGGGAAAACGATCGAACTCAAATCAGATTGGTTGCACTAACCCATAAAGGGAGGTCCCCCGGCTCTGCCGGGGAGGCAGCCAAAGTTTGACATTTCCGGGAGTAGATTCATCGGCTTTTTCAACATACTTGTAGGCAACCGCTGATGGAATCAACCTCGGCTTTTGCTTTTTCGGTTGCGATTAGGCCCCTTTGAGGGGCCAGCAACCGTAAAGCCCCCGGCTCTGCCGGGGCGATAATTACTTAGACAATCTGCTAAACCCAGATTTTAGCGATAGTGAAAAATGTGGGCCGCCAATTGAAAGGCTCAATTTGGCTGTCGCTGAAAAGGGGTTTTTAAATAGGTATAGTTCAGGCAAATTGGCAGGCCTTTACTATGGGATAGGGGCAACAATGCAGAAAATTACTGGACTACTCTCTCTGATCCTGGCTTTCGGTATGAATGCTCACATTTGTGAGTCTGCGCAGATACAAGCTGACAACGCGGAGTTGCATGTGACTGCAGTATTGATAGACAGTGACCTTCAAGCGCGGCCGGTACCAAAGCACGCTCTGACTCTAAGGTGTGCAAGCGCAGCTACTATCCGGGTAGTCACTGGCTTTGATGGAATTGCGCGTACTTCTGCTCCGGGTGGATCATGCGTCATTGAATCTGAGAAAGGTTTGACATTTCAACAAAAGGAATACCGCTGGTCTATTCCTGTGGAATTGCATGCCGGAGGAACGATCGAAATTGAATTGAGCAATGACAACGCATCCATTGAACAAGTGAAACCTACCGAATCAGCCCCAAGTTTGCCCAAGCTATTTAGGGAGTGGCAGGACAGTATAGTAACGGTTTGGAGTACCAACGGTCATGGGACAGGGTTTATGCTCGATGAAAACGGGCTGTTCCTGACCAATGAACATGTCATTCACAATTCTGACTATATTGCCGTGCAATTTGATGCCAATACAAAGGTGCGTGCAGTTTTGCTGGCCGCCAACGCCGAAAAGGATGTTGCCGTTCTTCAAGTTAATCCCGCAACGACTGCTAACTGCAATCCTGTCATATTGGCCGATGATAAAGAAATGGCGGAGCCATTGGAGGGTGAATCAGTATTCACAATAGGTAGCCCGCTAAACCAAAAGAAGGTCATGACCACGGGAATTATAAGCAAGGTAGAAAAGCAGGCAATTATTTCGGACATAAATATCAATCATGGTAACTCTGGCGGGCCGCTTTTTAGCATGGATGGAAAGGTTTTGGGGATTACGACTTTTGGGGATTTTGCTGCCAAAGGAGGACCAGGAATATCAGGAATCGTAAGGATCGATTGTGCTAGGGATGTAATAAGTGAAGCGAGAAATGTTAGTAGTAGTGTACCTATGCCATCTAAAGAACTCTTGCCAGTGGATCCACAGGAAGCTTATTCGTCAGAGGCCCTCAAAAAAGCATTGAGCGGGCGGACTTCAAAAAGTTTCCGCGATGACCAATACGGTTTTTCAATGGGCGATTTCGAGGTTACATTCCAGACGCCTGTGTTGGCGGCAGGATTAAGGGCTCTTCAGGATCAGGAAATTCATAAGGAACAAACAAAGCGTGAAAAGAGGGCTGGCATGGATTCTTCGGGAAACGCGGCGTTGGAGGAATTGCGTGATTGGATGCAATACGTGGGAGAAAATGCGCCTGTATTTGTGATTAGAGCTGCTCCAAAACTTAGGGAAGGCTTCTTGTCAGGGCTAAGCCGGGGATTGGCAGCCAGTCAAGGGTATTATGCTGGACCTGCCAAACTCAATTACGCGACTGATTTCATCTCAATGAACCTCTATTGTGGTGATCGCATGGTCCAGCCAATCCAACCAAATCGCATAGAGTTCGCACACAATGAACAGGATTATTCAGTGAGTGTGAAGGATGCAGCATACTACGGCTTTTACTCATACCCATTTGATGCGATTGGTCCCGAATGTGGGAATGTGAGCCTACACATATTTTCGCTAAAAAAGAGAGAGGAGCCACAAGAAAAGGTTGTGCCTGTTAAGGTTGTACAAAGAATCTGGAATGATTTTGAGGCCTACAGAGTTGAGGCCAATAGGAAGCCGGAATAGTGGAGAGGTGATGCGGTTCCTGTGCAGGGCAGGCGGGGTATAAGTAGTAGCTCATGCCGCCACTGCTAAATTCAACAAAACCTTTTATTGTAGAATGACAGGCTATCTTCCGGTTGCTCGGGTGAATAAATTTCTCTAGCCCCCGCGTTTGACTTATTCCGCTTCAAATCCCTGATCGTCGAACTTCAAAGTCCGTGAATTCTCTGTAACGATGCGGACGACATCATCAGGAGCGCCAGTCGGAATCTCCGCGGATAGCTCCAGGGTCACTGTCACCTTGGATCCCATCAGCCCGACAAGGTGAGCGATGATCTCATCGCCGATACGCCCGGCGTCGCGTCCCACACGAGTGGCGTCGAGCTTGACGCTGCCATGGAACCGCCTGGGCTTTGTTGCTTCAGCGGGCGTGATTGGATCAGGGCCTGGAGCAGGTGGTGGAGGCACCGGAGAAGGGGGCAGGGGATCGCCCCCTCCGGGCATGGGAGGTGCGGCCACGATGCGGTCTTGCTCCAGCTGCTTCCATGCCACCTCTGGCTTGACCAGCAATCCCATGAGATTGGATTCCGTCAGGCTGATAGGCTTGCCCGATCGCAGCCCCAGGTAGCGCCCCTTGTCTTCATCATAGCTGTCGGCATAGGCGTACGACTCGTGCTGCCATAGAAGGAGCTGCAGGCCGTCCTGGATCGCTGATAACAGCACCGCAGGACTTTTCAGCCGGGGCAGGTAAATGTAACTGGCGAAATGATCCGCAAGCTGCTTGAGGGAAACGTGGTTGCCGCTCCATAGCGGGATGCGGTCAAGCTCCATCCGAAGGCGAGTGGGGGCAAAGGACGGCAACAACAGCTCGTCGTTACGCAATTTCCGGCTGGCACGAATCGCCAGGGGGTCGATGCCGGTCAACCGCATAGCCTGGAATGCCACGGGGGCCTGGGGGTTTGGTTGTATCGGCACCAGCAGCCACTGGTAGGTTTCGGGAATACGGGCTGTCACGGCCCCGTCGGCGGCCGCCCTCTGGGTTTCCGCCTGTTTGACCTGCTGCGGATCCAGGTTGAGCCCCTCCCTGTCAGCCAGGATCGATTCCCAGGCGATATAGAGGCGGGTGGCCTCATCCAGGTCCTGCAGCCGGGTCTTGTCCGGGGCGAGAAAAACCAGGGTATTGCGATACATGCGCGGCGCATTGCCGCGCGAATCCAGCAGCGCCCTGGCGGCCAGCTCCGCGGGGCAGTCAGCCTCTTTGCTGTAGGTCTGATCGGTCCTGAGCACCACGAGCCGGGCGTCGGTGTCGTCGGGGACATCCTGGCCCGACTGGGGCATGGGGTGGACCCGGCAGAAATCCCCCATCTGGCGCAGGTTGAGGCGCAGGCGGCGTTCCAGTTCCTGCACCACCTTGTCGGGGTCGCGTTTCAACTGCTCCGCCCTGTCCTCGGCCAGCTTGGTAACTGTGGGCTGGGTGGAATACCAGTAGCGGGGGCCATCCTGGTAAAGGTAAGTGGCAGCGCCGGCCATGCGCCGCAGTGCGTCCCCGAAAACCGCCGGGGTTTCCCCGGGCATGAGACAACCCAGCTTGATTTGCCTGTCCTCGATCCCGCGGTGGGCCGCCGCCGCCGTGGGCGCCGAGCCGAGGTAAATGGCCCGGGCCACGCGCCGGCAGGCGGCAAACTTGCCGAGGTTGGGAAGCTCCCCGTCCATTTTCAGGGGAAGGGAATTGGGGCCGTCCACATCCTTTTCGATGACGGGCACCCAGTTGTCGGATAGGTAGTGGCTAAGCTCATTCTGAACCCGGGAATCGTCGATCGGGATGTTTGCCGGCAAAATGAGAGGGTTCCTGTCCCCCTTTTCCCACAATGAATGGATCACCGCCGCCATCAGGCGCAAAACGCCTCGGGTGCGCTGGAACTTCACCAGCGTTGACCAGTCGGTATAGAGCCGGTCGAAGATCTCGGGGTGAATCGGGTAGGCGGCCTTGATTCGCTTTTCGTAATCCGCGTCGCGGCATTCCGGGGGGAATTCCTGGGACTGCGACCGGTAGAAGTCGGCAAAGGTTCGGGCGACGACGTCGCGGTCCTTGAACTGGGCCGGATCGGTCAGGGGCTCAAACAGCCTGCGGCGCACGATCTCGAACCCCTCCTCGGCGCTGGCCGGCCTCCAGGAGGACTCCACCCGTCCTACTACGTTGCGCAACCGGTCGAGCGCCTCCCGCCCGCGCTGCCCGCCCACTTCGGCGTCATCGGCCTGGGTATGAGGCGATCCGGAGGTGTCCGAGGCCGGCAAACTGATGACGAGCAGGCAGTTTTGGGCCAGCTTGGCCGATTCCGTCAGCACCTGGGCGAAGGTAAACTGGGTTTCGAAGCTCCCCGCGGGGAGGTTGGTGTCGTCATGGAGCTGGCGCGCATAGGCCACCCACTCATCTATCAGCACCAGACACGGGCCATATTCCCGGAACAGCTCACGCAGCCGGTCGCCCGGACTGGTGGCAT
>CAZMMI010000321.1:3057-4897 GCA_964567255.1 uncultured Anaerolinea sp. | reverse complement strand
GCAACCGCCCGACAGCAGCGATGTGCTGCGCGAGATCATTGATTTGCTCATCGAGCAACTGCGCCGTGTGGGAGAGTTGGCCAGGGGTGACCTGACCGCAGCCGAGCAGGTGCGCATTCTCAATGCCATCGGGCTGACCGGCATTCGCATGATGAACCTGACCAGGTCGCCGGACGGAGAGACGGACGAACGCGCCTGGTGGGAGCGCTTGAGCCGCATGGCGGACGAGGTGCGCGAGGATATGGCTCGCTCGGGCGAGAACGAATGAGGGCAAAGGCAGCCTGGCCCGCCGAGGGACAGGTTGGAGGAGAAAGCGATTTGGATAGCAAGGAGAACCGGCTCCTGGCGGAGCAAATGTGCCAACTGCTGGAACTGCTTCACGGACGAATGAATTCGCTCGAGGCCAGCGTCTCCCACATGGAGGAGCTACTAGAACTGCGCCTCAGCTCCCTTGAAAGCAGTCAGTCCGACCAGGAGGCCCGCCTGCGCGGGGCAACAGAATCGGTGACTCGCTTGAACGCTACCTCCAACCTGGCCCAAGGCGTCCAGGCTGCCTTTGCCCTTGTCCTTTCAGCGCTGGCTGCATGGCTGGGAAGTCGTTGAAAGATGAAAGCCTGAGCGAGGAGCCGGTTCAAAATATCCTGGAGGTGTTCAAGTGCTTCAAAGAATTTTGTTGGCACGGGCGAATGCGCCTGCGAAGTTACCAGGTGGCTGCCGGAGAGGCCATCTTGCATTCGATCTATCGGCGGGATGGGCACTCGTTTGTGGTCATGTTTCCGCGCCAATCAGGCAAAAACGAGCTGCAAGCCTGGTTGGAGGCTTTGCTGATGTTTTCAAAGATGTCCAACGGTTGTGAACTGGTGAAGATTTCGCCCACCTGGCGTCCGCAGAGCCTGAACGCCATGCGGCGGCTGGAGCGCGTGCTGCGGGCGCATCCCTTCACCACGCTGTGGTGGTGCAAGGAAAGCAACTACATCTTGCAATTGGGCCAAGCGCGGACGATCTTTCTCTCCGGCGCGCCGGGCAGCAACATCGTGGGGGCCACCGCCAGCCACCTGCTGGAGGTGGACGAGGCCCAGGACGTGCTGCCGGAGAAGTTCGACCGTGAGATTGCCCCCATGGCGGCATCGACCAACGCCACGCGCGTCTTTTGGGGCACGGCCTGGACCGCCGAGACGCTGCTGGGCCGCGAGCTGCGCGCCGCCGAAGAAGCCCAGGCGCGGGATGGCAAGCGGCGCGTGTTCCGGCTGACGGCGGACGAGGTGGGCCTGGAAGTGCCTGCCTACCGCCGGTTTGTGGCGGCCCAGGTGGCGCGCTGGGGGCGGGCGCATCCCACCGTGCGCACGCAGTACTTCAGCGAGGAGATCGAGGCGGGCGGAGGGCTGTTCACGGCGCAGCGCCTGGCCCTGGTGGAAGGCGAACATGTCTGGCAGGAAGGCCCGCAAAAAGGCGCGGCTTATGCCTTTTTGCTGGACGTGGGCGGCGAGGAGAAAGACGCGCTGGGTACGGACCTGGGGGTGGGGCGGGAGAAATCATCCAGGCGCGATTCGACCGCCCTGGTGGTGGTGGAGGTGGGGCTGGAGGGGCTGCGCGACCCGGCCTTGCGCGCACCGCTGTACCGGGTGGTTTCCCTGCACACCTGGACGGGCGAATCGCAAACGCGCCTGTACGGGCAGTTGACCGCGCTGCAAAAACGCTGGGGCGCGCGGCAGGTGGTGGTGGACTCCACCGGGTTGGGCGCGGGGCTGGCGGCCTGGCTGGAAAAGAGCCTGCCGGGGCGCGTGACGCGCTTTGAGTTCAATGTGGCCAGCAAGACGCGCCTGGGATGGGACTTCTTGGG
>CAZMMI010000321.1:1804-2957 GCA_964567255.1 uncultured Anaerolinea sp. | reverse complement strand
TCAACGTGCCGGGGCGCGAGCGCAGCGAGTACGACCGCGAGGCGGTGCTGGAGCAGGCTTTGGAAGCCTGGCGCGTCAACCCCCTGGCCCGGCGCATTGTGGAACTGACCACGCAGTACGTGGTGGGCGGCGGGCTGCGCCTGCAATGCAGTGACCCGCGCGGGGAGGCGTTCTTGCAAGATTGGTGGAGCCACCCCCTCAACCGCCTCGAGCAGCGCGTCTACGAGTGGTGCGACGAGCTGACCCGGGCCGGGGAGCTGTTCCTGCTGGTGTCCACCGACCGGGGCGGGATGAGCTACGTGCGGGCGGTGCCGGCGGGCGAGATCGCGGCGGTGCAGACCAGCCCCAACGACGTGCAGCAGGAGCTGGCTTATGTGCAGCGGCGCGGGGCGGGCGAAGAACAGGTCTGGAAGGCTTACGATGCGCTGAGCGATGCGCCCGGAGAAGACGGCAGCCTGCCGCCGGTGATGCTGCATTACGCCATCAACCGCCCGGCGGGCACGGTGCGCGGGGAATCGGACCTGGCCCCGCTGCTGCGCTGGCTGGGGCGCTACTCGGCCTGGCTGGAGGACCGCGCCCGGCTTAACCGCTACCGTAATACCTTTCTGTTCACCGTGCGTGCGCGATTTGCCGACGAGGAAGAGCGCCTGGCTCGCCAGCAGATTCTGGCTGCCACGCCGCCCACGCCCGGCTCCATCTTGGTGACCGATGAGAGCGAGGAGTGGGGCGTGCTGAGCCCGAAGCTGGAGAGCCAAGAGGCGGGCGAGGACGGGCTGGCCTTGAAGAAGATGATCGCGGCGGGGGCGGGCGTGCCCATGCACTTTTTGGCCGAGCCGGAAGGCGCCACCCGCACCACCGCCGAGGCCGCCGGAGGGCCCACCTACCGGCGCTTTGAACAAAAGCAGCGCTTCTTCTGCTGGATGATCGGCGACCTGGCCGAGACGGTGCTGGCGCGGCGCGGGCAGGTGGTTGGAGAAGCGCCCGGCAAGATGCGCGTGGAGGTGCGCGGGGCAGATTTGAGCGCCCGCGATAACGCCACCCTGGCGCAAGCAGCCGAAAGCATGGCCCACGCCTTGGAGCCTTTGCTGGAACGGGGCCTGATCGAGCCCCAAGAGGCCCTGCGCCTGTTCTACCGCTTCACCGGGGAGGTACG
>CAZMMI010000321.1:0-1704 GCA_964567255.1 uncultured Anaerolinea sp. | reverse complement strand
GCTGATGATAAAGGAGGTGCGCATGACGGAGACGGTTCGATTGAGCCTGGCGGGCAGCAGTGAGGTCGGGCCAGGCGGGGTGTTCGAGGTGCTGGCCATCACCGCCGGCGAGGGCAACGGCTACCGCTTTGGCGAGGAGGCCCTGCGCGAGAGCCTGAGCCTGTGGGAGGGCGCGGAATGCTTCGTGGACCACGCCCGCTGGGGCCATTCGCTGCGCGACCTGGCCGGGGTGTGCTTTGACCCCGCCTGGGACGCAGCCCGGCGCGGCGTGACGGTCAAACTGCGGGCGGTAGGGCCCAGCGGCCCGCTGCTGGCAGAACTGGGAAAGGAGATGCTGGCGGAAGACGAGACGGATGTGGCAAAGCCGCGGGTGGGTTTCTCGGCGGATGTTTTGTGCGCCTGCCGGGAGCGTGACGTGGAAAAGATCGTCAAGGTCTTTTCCCTCGACCTGGTGTTCAATCCCGCGCGGGGCGGCGCCTTCAAGCGGGCACTCAATTCGGTTCAAGGAGGAAGGATGGCGGAAGAAAGCATGGAAAACCCGGCTGCGGTGGTGAGCGAGATGCGCGCATCGCTGAGCCGGTTGACGTTGGAGGCCGGGCTGCGCGAGGCCAACTTGCCCCCGGCAGCGACCGAAATGCTGCGCGGGCAGTTTGAGGGGCGCACTGTGGACGCCGAGGAACTGCGCAAAGCGGTGGAGGGCGCGCGCAAGCTGGTCAGCGATTTGACCGGGCGGCAGGCCGCGCAAGGGCCGGGGCGGCTGAACATGGTGGACTCGACCGACCGCATTCGCTGCGCGGTGGACGACCTGTTCGGTGTGCCGCGCGAGGCCGGGCTGGAGCACGTCCAGGCGGCGCGCTTGAGCGGCATCCGCGAGTTGTACATGCTGCTCACCGGCGACTACGACCTGCACGGCGGCTACTACACCGAGCGGGTGCAGATGGCTACCACGGCGGACTTCACCGGACTGGTGAAAAACGCCATGAACAAGATTGTGGCCAACACCTGGGAGCGATTGGGGCGGGCCGGGTATGACTGGTGGAGCAGGGTGGCGCGCGTGGAGCACTTCACCAGCCTGCAAACCATCACCGGCACGCTGGTGGGCACGGTGGGCACGCTGCCGAGCATCGCCGAAGGGGCCGAGTACCCGCAGTTGCCGGTGGGCGACAGTCCCGAGACGGCCAGCTTCGTCAAATACGGCGGCTACATCCCCCTGACACTGGAGTTGATCGACCGGGACGAGACTTTCAAGCTGCGCGAATATCCCCGCGAGCTGGCCTCGGCGGGGCTGCGCCGCATTTCGGCGCTGGTGGCGGCCATTTTCACGGCCAACAGCGGGGCGGGGCCGAGCATGGCCGACGGGGGCGCGCTGTTCAACAGCACGGCGGTGACCACGGCGGGCGGGCACGCCAACCTGCGCACCACGGCCCTCAGCGCCAACGAGTGGGACGCCGTTGCGACCGCCATCTACAACCAGCCCATGCTGGTCAAGAACGAGGTGGGGCTCACCGGGACAGGCCCGAAGATGGCCATCAATCCGCGCTTCCTGCTGGTGCCGCGGGCCTTGCAACTGGCGGCCATGAAGGTGCTGTATCCCACGCTGGAGAACGCCGCCAACATCTACAGCGAGAACCAGCAGCGCGGCCAGCCCGGCGACGTGGTGACGGTGCCCGAGTGGACCGACGCGACCGATTGGGCGGCGGTGTG
>CAZMMI010000320.1:0-4912 GCA_964567255.1 uncultured Anaerolinea sp. | reverse complement strand
CATCCGGTTTTGGGTGCAGGATGCCCCTCCGTCTGGTATAATTGAGTGTTTGGAGGCCGCTCCAAGGTCTCGCTTGATCTTACAGGAAGGAACTTTCAGCATGGACATTGGCACCATCCAATCCGTGGATATCGACGAACAAATGCGCACCGCCTATCTCGATTACGCCATGAGCGTGATCGTGGCACGCGCCTTGCCGGATGCGCGCGACGGTTTGAAACCCGTCCACCGCCGCATCCTCTATGCAATGGACGACATGGGCATTCGCGCCAACTCCGCTCACAAAAAATCGGCCCGTATCGTGGGTGAAGTGCTGGGCAAATACCATCCCCACGGCGATTCAGCCGTCTACGAAGCCATGGCTCGCATGGCGCAAGACTTTTCCATGCGCTACACAATGGTCGACGGGCAGGGCAACTTCGGCTCCATCGATGGCGACCCCCCCGCCGCCATGCGCTATACCGAAGCTCGCCTGAACGCCATGGCCGGGGAAATCCTTGCGGACATTGATAAAGACACGGTTGATTTCACCGATAACTTCGATGGGTCACTGAAAGAACCCTCTGTTCTGCCCTCACGACTGCCCAACCTGCTGCTCAATGGCTCTTCAGGCATCGCCGTGGGCATGGCCACCAGCATCCCGCCCCACAACCTGGGCGAACTGGTCAACGCCCTCACCTTCCTCATCGACAACTACGACTCCCTCGACGATATCACCGTTGACGACCTGATGCGCTTCATCCCCGGTCCCGACTTTCCCACCGGCGGCATCATTGTGGGCCGCGAGGGCATCGTGCAAGCCTACTCCACCGGGCGCAGCCGCCTGACCGTGCGTGGAACGGCGCGCATCGAAGAGCAAAAGGGCGGGCGCTACAACATCAACATCTCCGAAATCCCCTATCAGCTCAACAAAACCACCCTCATTGAACGCATCGCCGAACTGGTTCGCGAGGGCAAGCTGGATGACATCTCCGACATGCGCGATGAATCGGACCGCCGCGGCATGAGCATCGTCATCGAGTTGAAGCGCAGTGCCCAACCCCACAAGGTGCTCAATAAACTGTATAAGTACACCCCCTTGCAGTCCACCTTCAGCGTGCATATGCTGGCCCTGGTGGGTGGCGAACCACGCCTGCTGCCGCTAAAGCGTTCCTTGCAACTCTTCATCGAACACCGACAGGTAGTCATCACCCGGCGAACACAGTTCGAGCTAGAAAAAGCCCGCGCTCGCGCTCACATCCTGGATGGCTTGCTCATCGCCCTGGCAAACCTGGACGATGTAATCCATACTATCCGCGAATCACCCGATGTCGAGACCGCTCGCGAGCGGTTGATGACCCGTTTCAATCTCACCGAGATCCAGGCCCAGGCCATCCTGGATATGCAACTGCGCCGCCTGGCTGCCCTGGAGCGCCAGAAAATCGAGGACGAATACAACGAAATTCGCGCGCGCATTGCCAGCCTGGAAGAATTGCTGGCCGACCCCAAGAAGATCCTGCAAGTGGTGGCCGATGATCTCAAAGAGCTGGCCGAAAAGTACGGCGACAACCGCCGCACGCGCATTGCCGCCGAAGCCAACGAGAGCTTTAGCGAAGAAGACCTGGTGGCCGACGAGGCCGTGCTGGTGTCGCTCACCACGCGCGGGTACATCAAGCGTATGGACACCAGCACCTTCCGCGCGCAAGGTCGCGGCGGGCGCGGCGTCATTGGACAAGAGATGCGCGAAGAAGACGAGGTCTCGCTGCTGCTCTCTACGCGCACGCTGGATACGTTGCTGTTCTTTACCGATAAGGGCAAAGTCTATTCGGTGAAAGCACACCAGATTCCCTCCGCCGGGCGCACCGATCGCGGCGTGCCGGCCATCAACGTGCTGGCATTGGAAGCCAACGAGCGCATCACCGCCGTGGTGTCTGTGCGCGACTTTGAGCAGGCCCGCTACTGCGCCATGGGCACCGTCAAAGGGCGAGTCAAGCGCGTGCAGTTGAGCGAATTCGCCGGGGTGCGTCCTTCGGGGCTCATCGCCATCAACCTGGATCAAGGCGACGAACTGGGCTGGGCGCGGGTCACCAGTGGCGAGGATGAAATTTTGCTCGTCACGGTGGGCGGAATGGCTTTGCGCTTCAAGGAAAACGATGTTCGCGTCATGGGCCGCGGTGCGGGCGGCGTGAACGGCATTGGCTTGCGCAAAGGTGATCGGGTCACCTCGATGGAGGTGGTCGAGCCGGGCGGCAGCCTGCTGGTGGTCACCGAACACGGTTTTGGCAAGCAGACCCCTTTGGAAGATTATCCCACCCGCGGACGCGGCGCCGGCGGCGTGATCACCATTGATCAAAAGCACTTCGACAAGATTGGGCATATCGCCGCGGCCCGGGTGGTGCAACCGAAGGATGAGATCACCTTCATGAGTACCGGCGGGCAGGCCCTGCGCCTCAAGGTCAGCCAGGTTTCCGTCAGCGGGCGAGCCACGCGCGGTGTTCACTTGATGAACATGTCCGGCAATGACAGCCTGGCCTCGCTGGCGCGCATCCCCGCCGAGACGGTAGAGTCATAAAAAATAGACTGAAATACAAAACAGCCCGGACGGTTCGTCCGGGCTGTTTTGTATTGTATGTTCTTCTCCCAAATCGCGGTTCATTGGGAATCGGCGTGGTTCCGCATTTTGGGGTGCAATGGCGGATTCGCCGCCATTGCACCCCAAAATGCGGAACCACGGCAACTTCCAGAGAGCCCAAATCACTTGAAATTTAGACCAAAACAGTTACAATAAAACAAAATTTCTACCCCGAAGAGGTAACTACTCACGCCAAAGGTGGAAAGGCCCGATTTTGAGGTGTCTACACACCAGATCAGGAAAACAGGAGTATTCAATGTCCCACAATACTGCTTTGATGATTATCGATGTACAAAAGGGCATGTTCCTCGAAGAGTGGCCCGTCTATCGGGGGCCGGAACTGCTGAGCACGCTCAAAGACCTGCTGGCGCGCGCCCGTGCCGCCGGCGTACCGGTCATTTTTATCCAGCACGACGCCACCGACCCCGCCGACTCGCTGCTCCCCGGCACGCCCGGCCACCCCATCCACCCCGACATCGCCCCCCTGCCCGGCGAGCCGGTGATTCGTAAGCTGCATCCCGATGCCTTCCAGGACACTACCCTGCAGGCTGAACTGGAGGCTCGCGGAATCCGCAAGCTGATCATCGCCGGAATCCAGACCGAGTTCTGCGTCGATACGACCACCCGCCGCGCATACAGCCTGGGCTATGAGGTCACCCTGGTGCAGGATGCGCACAGCACCTGGGACACCGAAAACATCACCGCCGCGCAAATCATCGCCCACCACAACCTGACCCTGGGCGGCTGGTTTGCCAAACTTGCCTCCGCCGCCGAGGTGGCCTTCTAGGGAAGCGCATGCCTCTCGATCTTTTCTTGGTCGCATCACTGCTTTCGCCGAAAGGGCGGCTGCTCCGTTCCTGGAATCTGATCGGGGGCATGTCGGCACAGATGACCGTGCTGGAGATCGAGACGCCCGACGGCAACCGGACGCGCTGCGTGCTGCGCTGCCCCGGGGAGGCCCAACTGGCTGAGAACCCAACCACTATCGAAAACGAGTACCGCGTCTTACAACTGGGGCAGGATTGGGGTTTGCCCATGCCCGCCTCACTGCGCCTCCTGCTCCCAGGCGAGGTCTTGCCCACCGCTTGTCTGGCGATGGAATACATGGAGGGTCAGCCGGATTTTTCTCCTGCCCACCTGAAAGATTTCCTGACCCAGGCGGCAGGGGCGCTGGCCGAAATCCACGCCACCACGCGCGGAGGATCTGGCCTGGATTTTTTGCCCTGCCGTGAAAACACATGCCAGGAAATACTTACTGAATCCTCTCAAGCCGGCGATCTTCCCAGCGACACCCTCCTCTCCTCCCTGCAAGGCTTCTCACCACCAGCTATGACAAACGCCTCTGCCCTGCTGCACGGGGACTTCTGGCCCGGCAACCTGCTTTGGCAAAACGGGCAACTGAAAGCCGTGATCGATTGGGAGGACGCTTCGCTGGGTGACCCGCTCATCGACTTGGGTATTGCCCGCCTGGAAGTCGTCTGGATGTTTGGCCCGCCCGCCCTGCCGCTTTTCACCGAGGTCTATGCGGCGCACAACCCGTTGGATTTTCGTGCATTGCCCTATTGGGACCTGTGCGCTGCGCTGCGACTCTCGCGTCTGGTGGGCAACAACCTGGGTGAATGGGCGAATTCCTTTGCGACTCAAGGCCGCCCCGACCTCACCCCGCCGCTCCTGGCGGAGCGTTTCGTTTGGTTCGTAGAGCAAGCTTTGGAGGGCAGCAGCCCTCTGCGAAGGTCGGCTTGAGCTCTTTATCCCCCAATTTCAGGGGCTTTTTCCCAATGATCGAAACGCCGCTCGGCGCCAAAGATCAAGCGGCAATATTCACCCAGAATCTCAGCCAATCCCCGGTAAAGCGCTTCCACCTGGGTCGCGTCCACGCCGGAATGAGCATGCCGCCAGCCCGGATCGTTGACATGGTGGCGGTCCAGGTGCGCCAGGCTGCGGTCGCGCTGCTCTTTGAGTGCTGCGATCAACGGGGCGTATTCCTCCAGCAAACGGGCCTGTTTTTCAATCAACGCCTCAACTTCTCCGGCGTTCCCAAAACACACCGCCGAGGGCTTGCCTTTCACCAAATTGGCCAGGTAGCGGATGTTGATTGATTCATCGCGCCGGGCGTTCTCTTTAGCCAGCACCATCCGCGCCAGGCTCAAGAGCGATTGATCGGCGCAGGCTCCCTGAAAGGTCTCAGCCAACACCGACGCAACGGGCATTTGGGTCGCTGCCCGCGCCGCGTAAAAGCAGCGCAGGCCCCAATCCAATTCGTCACACAACGCCGTCAAGGCTTGCTCAATCCGGCGATTT
>CAZMMI010000319.1:0-4925 GCA_964567255.1 uncultured Anaerolinea sp. | reverse complement strand
GACCAGACATCTCCGTCATCGGCTACATGATGCACAATTTGCCGGATTGTCCACTCGCCTGGCGTGCAGGAATAATCGAGAGCTTTCTCTGACAAACCAGTGACAGCTATCTCGAGTTGTTCTGCTCCAGATGTAAAAAGCGCCAATGTTTCTTTCTGTGATGGGGTTAGTTCCGACATACGCACTCCTTTATTATCAAAGCTCCGGTCAATACACCGCTACTAGAAATTGTACATTCAAAGCAATTGCTCAGCCAGAGGTGGAGAGGGCTCGAAACCTGGTAATAACTACGGCAACTCCCAGATAACTCAATATTTGCCTATTGAGATTTTTATCTTCCGGATTTATAATCACACCATATTAGTCCGATTTACAAAGGAGTTTTGAATGTCCAATAATGTCTCGACAGCTACGGCTGTCTTTGCCGATCCCCCGTTTGCTCAAAGTCTTTTCAATAGCCCAAAATGGTCCTGGCTATGGGTAATTGCCCGCCTTTACGTAGGTTATACCTGGCTGTCCTCCGGTCTCGGAAAACTCTCCAATCCGGGCTGGACCCAGACTGGCGAAGCATTGAAAGGTTTCTGGGAACGTGCGGTAGCCATTCCTGAGGCTCCGGCTCGCCCCATGATCGCCTTTGACTGGTACCGTGCCTTCTTGCAATTCATGATTGACGCAGGAGCATACACGTGGTTCGCCAAGTTGATTTATATCGGAGAGATCCTGATCGGCGTAGCTTTGATCCTGGGCCTGTTCACCGGTATCGCGGCCTTCTTCGGCGGCTTTATGAACTGGAATTTCATGATGGCTGGAACCGCCAGCACCAACCCGCTCCTGTTCACCTTGTCCATTTTACTCATCCTGGCATGGAAGACTGCCGGATGGTGGGGTCTGGATCGTTTCGTCTTACCAGCCCTAGGCACGCCCTGGCAGCCCGGAAAAGCCTTTGGGCGAAAATCAACTGAATAGAGAGCTTCACTCTTTTTCGAGAAGCCACAGGTTTGCTCGTCTCAGGATTTTAGAGCAACCTGTGGTTTTTTGATTCTTCTACCAGATCAAGGAGAATGATCAGCATCAAATGCGGTAAAATGGGTGAAGTTCCATCACGCATTCAAAATATCAGGTACTCATATGCCGCTCCTAACCCCCGGACGCCGCTGGCAGCCAATCTATTACCCGTTCCGCAAAGAAAAGCTCTCCCACAGCATTCTTAACACCTTGGAAATGCTTTATAAAGGCCCGCTTTGGGGTTGCCGCCAGTGCGGTAACTGTCTGCTCCAGGAAACCGCTTTCATTTGTCCCATGGAATGTCCCAAAGGCATCCGCAATGGTCCCTGCGGTGGTGCGACCGAAGAATACTGCTACATCGACAAAACGCGCCCCTGCATCTGGCACAAAATTTACGAGCGCGCCTTCAAGATGGGCCGCCAGGAACGTCTCCTCGAGGTACTGCCGCCTCTGGATTGGGAACTGGTCGGCGCAGAACAAATCGGTAAGCTGGTAGCCCAGGTGAAGAAGAATGGCAGCAGGAAAGTCATCCGCGGACTGACCTCTACCGATCCGGTCAAACGCAAAGTGACCTGGGACGGTATCTTCCGCCCGGTGCGCCAGCCCGACTGGTGGCAGGGAGATTCGGAATATCACCCGCCCGCTTACAACGAGCCTGTGTCTGGTCTAGAAACAGCCCTCAAAGCCGGGAATTTTGTCGTCACTGCCGAAGTCCAACCCCCGCAGACCAGCGCCACCAGCAAACTCAAGAAGAACATTGAGCTGGTGAAACCCTTTGTAACAGCGGTCAACTTCACCGACGGCGCCTCCGCCACTCCGCGCATGTCCGCCACCGCCTGCTCCACGCTTGCCGCCCAACAAGGCGCCGAGCCTGTCCTTCAAATTGCCGCCCGCGATACTACGCGAGTCGCCTTGCAGTCCGACGCCCTTGGAGCCAACGCCCTGGGAATTATAAATGTCCTTTGCTTATCCGGCGACAGCAACCGCCTGGCCTCCGCCCCGATGGGGCGTCTGGATATTCTCGACCTGGACTCCGTCCAGATGCTGTGGATCCTACGCCGGATGCGCGACGAAGGCCGCTACCTGGATGGGCGCGAAATCAAGTTCCCGCCCAAACTGTTCCTGGGCGCGGCGGCAGCTCCCTTCGCCTCCCGACCTGAGTTTCAAGCTTTGCGCGAACACAAAAAGGTCAACGCCGGAGCGCAGTTCTTCCAGACCAACCTGGTGTTTGACCCTGACCGCCTAGATATCTGGCTCAACGAGCTTGCCAAACGCAATATCCTCGACAAGGTTTACATCCTCATCGGCATCCTGCCGCTCAAGACCTTCAAGGTCACCAAGTATATGCAGAACGAAATCCCGGGCGTGTTCATTCCAGCCTCGATCATGAAGCGCATGGAAGCTGCCGACGCCGCGGGAAACCCTGCCGAAGAAGGCGTGCAGATTACACTGGAGATCATCGAAAAGATCCGCACCAAACAAGGCGTGCATGGCATTCACCTCATGTCGGTGGGCTGGGAAGAGATCATCCCCCGAATTGTCACAGAGGCAGGCCTCCTGCCCCAGCCTATTGCACCTACCCTTGAGAAGAAACCCAACCTAATATGATCGACCCAACATAACCAATGCAAAAACCTTTCACCGCCCTCACTAATCCTGGAAAACTGCGCCGCCTGCGCGAACTGGCCGAGCTGGCCATCACCCGTTACGACCTGGACCAGCCCGAACTCACCTATCACTGCTTCGAGACCAATCTTCTTTACAAGGTGACAACAAAGTCTGGCCAGTGCTTCATCCTGCGTCTGGCGTCTCCAGGCTGGCGCACACTGGAAGATCTACAGGCCGAAGCCCTCTGGTTGCATGCAATCCACGAAGATACCGGCATCCCGGCGCCGCAAATCATCCAAGCCCGCTCCGGCGAGTATGTTCTGCCCGCCACCATTCCATCCGTGCCGGATCCCTGGAACGTTAGTTTAATGACCTGGGTACCAGGGCGGCTCCTGGGCGGCTATCTGAACGAACCTAACTTGGAAAAGATGGGCGTGTTGTTCGCCCGACTCCACCAGCACAGCGGAGCCTGGACCCCGCCTGCGGGTTTTTCCACCCGCCGCTTCGAGCATTGGCTCTCCCGTGGCGAGGCCTACCGCATCCTCGGCAATGACCTCTCCACTGAAGCAGCCGCACTGCCTCCCGCCTCCCGCGGCCTCCTGGATCGCATGAACGATCGCGTAGAAGCCGCCTATGCGGCTATCGACCGCACCGACTTGCGCGTCATCCACTGCGACCTGTGGCACGACAACATCAAGATTCACCGCGGTGTGCTCTATCCCTTCGATTTCGAGGACACCGTGTGGGGCTTCCGCGCCCATGATATTGCCATGGCCATGCTCGACCTCCTCGAGACGGCTGGCGAAGAGCGCTACCCGGCCCTGCTAGAGGCGTTTAAACGCGGATACAGCACCCTCATGGATTGGCCCACCGACCCCATTGAGCCGCTGCAGATTGGCCGCATGTTGTGGATGATCAACTGGGTGGCCCGCAACCAGGCGCAATGGCTAGGCAATATGGTCGAGCGGCATGTGCCAGTGTTTGAGAACTTCGAGAAAACCGGCGCCGTTATTCTTCCAAAAGAATAGGGCCTATACGAGAAATAAACCGTCGGGCGTGTTTCTCCCAGTAAGATCAAAGTAGCCGAATCTTTCGGCGAGATCTTCTTATCTGAAGGACCACAGCCATGATTAAACTGTCCGCGGCATACCGGTTTCTGTCTATATTCGTTGTTTTATTAACCCTGACCAGCTGCGCTCCAGGTGTGCAGAGCACGCCTCTTAACAGTTCAGAAGCAGGTGGAACCAACCCATCGGAAGAAACTGTTCGCGCTTCTAATTGGAATGAGGCCACCCACGGCAATGACTCCGAACCCGATTACACCACCGTTTTTCCTCAGGATTCCGTCAACCGCCTTGACATCACCCTGACCGAAGAAGCCTGGGCGGCCCTGCAAACCGAGATGGAAGATCAGTTTGGCGAGTTTGGCACGGGTAACCGCCAGGGGGGCTTCGGCAATCGCCAACCCTGGCAGAACCCGCCCGAAGGATGGGAACCCCCAACCGGCCAACAACCGCCTGACGGCGATCAATGGCCACAGGGCGGCGATCCGCGCGGACAAATGCCCGAGAGCCAGGCCACTCGCCAGGCGCCCGGTGACTTTCCGCAGGGTGGAATGCCGGGGGGCGGCATGGGCCGCATGGATTTTGGCGATACCACCTATGTAGAAAGTACGATTACCTTCAACGGCGAGACCTGGGAAAGCGTCGGCTTCCGCTACAGCGGCAACTCCACGCTGCAAACTTCCTGGAGTAACGGTACTCATAAGATCTCATTCCGCCTCGACTTCGATGAATTCGAAGACGACTACCCCGCCATTGAAAACCAGCGCTTCTATGGGTTCAAGCAAATTTCCTTCAAAAGCAACGCCATGGACGACTCATATCTGCGTGAAAAAGTCGCTGCCGATGTGTTCCGGGATGCGGGGGTGGTATCTTCTCAGACCGCTTTTTATGAGGTGTACATCGATTATGGGGAAGGCCCGCAGTATTTCGGCCTCTACACTGCCGTTGAAATTGTCGATGACACGGTTATTGAGACCCAATTTGATGACGACTCCGGCAATGTCTATAAACCCGAAGGCACAGGCGCGGCGTTCGTAGAGGGCACTTTCAACGAAGAGACCTTCGAAAAACAAACCAACGAGGACGAAGCCGACTGGAGCGACATCCAGGCTGTGTTTGCCGCCCTGCACGCCGAAGAACGCACCACCGACCCCGAGTCGTGGCGCGCCGGCCTGGAAGCCGTCTTTGACGTGGACGCCTTCATCCGCTGGCTGGCGGCGGATACGATCATGCAGAACTGGGATACCT
>CAZMMI010000318.1:2952-4955 GCA_964567255.1 uncultured Anaerolinea sp. | reverse complement strand
TTGTTGTACAGGTTGAAATGCATCCCGCCGGAGAGGGCCGGGAGGCGGTTGTTGAAATCGAGCAGCGAGCGGCGTCCGGGGGCCACCAGAGCGGCATCCAGCGAGTCGATCTCCAACGTGCCGCGCTCGTCACGGTAGCGCACGCCCCTGTCGATGAGGTGCAGGTGGCGCGAGCCGTCGCGGACCACGTCCAGCGGAGAGATGGATTGGCCCATGACGTCCATGCTCCAGCCGGCGGATTGGCGGATGCGCGGGGCAAAGGAGAACCACAGCGCTTCGGGCAGGCGGTTGGCTTGCTTTTCAAACCACTGCACGTCAAAGTGAATTTCGGGCGCGGCATCCGGCAGGAACAGCCGGATGGCAGCCCGCTTCGGGCAGCCCAGGCGCTCTACCGGCTCGGCGGGGAAGGCCAACTCGAGGACGAAGGACTGCCCATCCGCTTCTTGCCGCTGCCAGGCGGCCTGCAAATCGGGCAGCCACTCGCCTTTCACGGCGTAGGGAGCAATACCAGGCTTGGTGAAGTCGGGCAAAGCCCACATGAAGGTATGGCGCTTGTCTTTGTTGTACTGGCGGTAGAAGCGGTCATAATCGGACTGGTCAAAACTTTCATAGCGCAGTAGTCCCAATGGGCGGTTCTCGCCGCCCCAGGCGCGGCGCCCGTAACGCAGCAGCCCCAACGCGCCGTGCGCGTCAAAAGCCAGACTGAAATGCCGGGTGCGCAGTGGGGCGGCGAGGTCGTCCAGGTGGGCAAATCCGGCCAGGTCGGGCGCGGCTGGTCGCAAGGCTGCCAGGCGGGCGCGTGCTTCCGCCGCCAGGGGCGTGCTGCCAAGAGCGGAAACAGCCTGCGTCAGGTAAGCGCGCTGTTCGGCCCAGGAGGACTCGAAGGTTTGGAAGTTGGGCTGGCTGCGGGCTGACCGCAGGGCGGCGGGCGTGTAGTGCTCGTAATCCTGCAAGTGCATTTTGATATCCATGCCCCAGGTGTGCTCGCTGACGCACATCAGATGAGTGCTAAATCGCGAGAGGGCCGGGTCGTTGGGGTCGGCCTGCCCGGATTCGATCCATTCACGGCGCAAGCGCTGGAGTTCGCGGAAATCGGCCACCTTGCGCGGGTCACTGCCCACGCCGTGACACCAGGAGTCGCCAATCTCGCTGGTGACCAGGGGCTGGTTCCCGCGAACAGTATCCAGGCGCGCGGCGAAGGCATCCAGGGTGGAGGCGGTCACCTCGGCACCGGGGAAGCGCTCGCGAGCATCGGCAAAGACGGTCTGCACGGCCTCGACCGACTGCGGCCCGAGATTATCACCGGTGTGGGCAAAGAGGATGGCCTCGGGCAAGCCGGGGATGACCATTTCGGCGCCGTAACTGCGGTGGTACATGACCATGATCTCCGCTCCGCCGGGTTCGCGCCAGCGGAAGACGGGCGGCACGTCGGGCGGGGTGGAAGCGCCGTTGACGCCGATGTGCAAGAAGCGGATGCCCGCTTCGGCCAGGTAAGGCAGCATGGCGCGGCTGTGGCCGGGCACGTCGGTCATCTTGGCGGCGATGGTGCGGCGGCCAAAGCGGCGGTCAAGGCGCTGGGAGAGGGACAGCCCGTGGCGAAAGAGGGATGCGTCCATCATTTCGGTGTAGGTGGTGAAGGGCAGACCGTGCCAGGCGATCTCTCCGGCGCGGATGGCAGATTCCATTTCGGCGCGGGCCGCGGGGGAGGCCTGTTCGAGGTATTCGTAGATGAGCCACGAGCCGGTGGTCCAGGTGAAGCGTTCGGGGCTGCCGGATGCGCGCAGTTGGCGGGCCACCGCCAGAGCCTGGGGGATGTAGCGGGTGAAGTAAGCTTTGACCACATCCGCGGCCAGGGCGGTGAACCCCACATCGAGGTGGGTTTTAAAGACGAGGTGAACTTTTTGGATAGCTGATGTCATGAGTGAATCCTAAGGCAAATTATCCTGATCTTTTTGCCAATATAACGGATTGGATTGAATGTACCGGCGAATTTGATCGAGGTC
>CAZMMI010000318.1:0-2852 GCA_964567255.1 uncultured Anaerolinea sp. | reverse complement strand
TGTAGGGGCGAGGCGGAATCACTCTTGGAATTTGAACCCATATCTTGTAGCCTCGCCCCGCGGGCGGAAATGGGCGAGGCTAAGGATTGTTGGGAAGATTCTGTTGCCGAATCTCGCCTCGCCCCTACCGATGCGGAAGTCTCGGCAAGAATCCATAAAATAAAATGAACATGGTTGGGCATGATGACATATTCATCGATCTGGATACTCGGGAACCGCAAAGGAAGGCGCTGCAATTCACCCTGCGCAATCAACCCGAAGCGATTCAAGCAAGATTCTTCCCCAACAACCTCACCGAACAAAGACTGATGATTCCACGACGCAAGCGTGACGAAATACGCACCTGGATGGGTATAATCAAACTCCGCAAGGCGAATTGAACGGCGGTGTTTTTCCACAAATTTGATTATAGCGTTAGAATCGGGGTTATCCAATCCACCGTCTCCGAGGCCCCATGAAAAAAGCCCTCTACCTGCTCGATTCGTCTGCCTACGACCTGATCTACGGGCCGGAAGAACGCGCCGACATTGCCCGCATGGTGGACATCTACGCGCCTCCCCAAACGGCGCAAACGATCGCCGAAAATCCGGGCGTGCTGGCGGATGCGGAAATCCTCCTCTCGGGGTGGGGCATGGTGCCCCTGGATGCAACTTTTCTTCGCGCCGCACCCAACTTAAAGCTGGTTCTTTACGGGGCAGGCAGCATTCGCTACTTCGTAACCGATGAATCATGGACACAGGGCGTGCAGGTGGTCAGCGCCTACGCCGCCAACGCCATCCCGGTGGTGGAATATACCCTATCCACCATCCTTTTGAGCTTAAAGCGCTTCTGGTTCTTCACCCAGGAAGTGCGCCGGTTGAAGAACTTCCCGGCGCGCGCGCCCGTTCCGGGCTGTTACGGCAGTACGGTAGGGCTGATCTCACTGGGCATGATTGGGCAAATGGTGGCGGAACGTCTGCGCAGCTACGAGATGAAGGTCATCGCCTACGACCCCTTCGTTTCACCGGAGACCGCCGCCGCGTTGGGCGTGGAGTTGGTCGAACTAGACGAAATCTTCCGCCGCGCAGACGTTGTCTCGCTGCACACGCCCTGGCTGAAAGAAACCGAAGGCATGATCACCGGGGCACACTTGAATTCGATGCGCCCGGACGCGACCTTCATCAACTCGGCCCGTGGGGCCGTAGTACGCGAGGAGGAGATGATCGAAGTGCTCAAGCAGCGCCCCGACCTGTATGCGGTGCTGGACGTAACTTACCCCGAACCACCCGCGCCCGATTCACTCCTCTATACGCTGCCCAACGCGATCCTCTCTCCACACACCGCCGGGGCCATGAGCAACGAATGTCGCCGGATGGGGCGGCTGGTGGTGGACGAACTGCGCCGCTATCTTCTGGGCCAGCCCTTGCAATGGTCTATCTCCAAAGAACGCTCGGCGGTGCTGGCCTGACATGCCTTTTCGCGGTTTGAGCACCAGCAAAGTAGCCCGGCTCACCGGAATTCACCCCAACACGGTCCGGCTGTACGAGCAGTGGGGCTATCTTTCACCAGTGGAGCGCACCCCCAGTGGCTACCGCGTGTACACCCCCCTGCACATCCAGCAGGTGAAGCTGGTGCGACTGGTGTTCGGCGCGGTGTGGGCCGGGCGGGCCATTCGCCAGGCGGGGATTGCCGTAGTGCGAGCCTCAGCGGCACAAGACCTGCCGGCAGCGCTGGCGTTGGCCGAAAAGCACCTGCAAGTGGTGCACAGAGAGCAGGCTCAGGCCGAATCCGCGGCACAGGTGCTGCAAAGCTGGGCCGAAAATCATCCGGCGGCAGAGAACGCGACCAAACTGCGCATCGGCGAGACGGCGAGCCTGCTGGATGTGTCGGTGGACATGCTGCACAACTGGGAGCGCAATGGCCTGCTGACTGTGCCGCGCCATCCGCGCAACGGCTACCGCCTGTATGGTGATGCTGAAATCTCGCGCTTGCGCATCATCCGCCTGCTGCTCAAATCGGGGTACAGCATGATGGCGGTACTGCGCATGCTGGTACAGTTGGAGCAGGGTCAGGCCCGCGACCTGCGCGCCGCGCTGGATACGCCCCGCCCGGACGAGGACGTTTTTTCGGCGGCGGACCGCTGGTTGACCGCGCTAGCAGAAGCCGAACAAAGAGCCAGGCAGGTGATTGATTTGCTGCAAGAGATGAGCAATCCGGGGTAAGTTTGCGCCGGGTCAAATGGGTGGGCGAGAGTATTTGGTAAAATAAGGCCGAAATCGTCGTGATTTATGGAGCCCACATGGAATTCACCCATCCCCGCCTGAAACGGGAAAACCGCACCATTGAGATCATGATTGAGCTGCACTGCCGCGAACAGCACCACCCGCCCGCCGGGGAACTGTGCCCCGAGTGCAGCGAACTGCGCGATTATGCTCGCCTGCGCTTGAAGCACTGCGTCTTTCAGGAGCAGAAACCAACCTGCGCCAACTGCCCGGTACACTGCTACAAAGCCTCCATGCGTGAGCGGGTGCGGGAGATGATGCGCTACGCCGGGCCGCGGATGATGCTGCACCACCCGATCCTGGCGGTGGCGCATTTGTTGGATGGGCGGCGCAAGGCCCCGCCATTGCCTCAGCGAAAGAAATGATTTTCAAATATGCGGGTTGTGCGTGGCGAGGCCACACACAACCCGCATATTTTTTCGCCAAACTATTCTGGAGGGTTGGGGGTGAAGATTTCTTCGATGGTTTGCCCAAACAGCCGGGCAATCCGGAAGGCCAGATCCAGGCTGGGGTCATACTTGCCCGTCTCCAGAGCATTGACCGTCTGACGAGATACATTCAACCGCACAGCCAGGTCGGCCTGGGACCAAT
>CAZMMI010000317.1:0-4964 GCA_964567255.1 uncultured Anaerolinea sp. | reverse complement strand
GCTTCATCATATTTCCCCAAGAAACAAAGTGAATGGGTGATCCATACACGCGCGTAAACTTGTGCGTTCGATCCGCCTATCTCTTGGGCAAGAGAATATTTATCCAACGAAAACCGCAGGGATTCTTGATAATGTCCCTCAAGAACATTTTTTCGTACTGTGAGAATCAGGGCAGAAAGCGCGTAATCACGATTTCCAACCAACTCGAAACAGGCCTGGGCAGCGAGAGCATAGGTCACAATATCGGGGTAATTTCCTCTTCTTACAGCCAATTCGCTTAAATTAAACAAAGCCCATCCCTCTCCATCCACATCGCCGATCTGCCGGCGGATAGCCAGATTTTTCTCCCCATAGGATTGGGCCTTTTCCAGTTCGCCTTGGAACATATTTTCACGCATGAAATCTCTCAGGTATTCACCAGCGTCAAATAAATAGCCTTTTTGCAAACAAGCCTCCATCCGATCAGCGGCTTCTTCCCAGGTTTCATAACCACTGTAAGTACACGCTGTTATTTCTTGGTCATGTTCTTCGCGGTATTGAAGGAATATTTGCTTAGCCTCTTG
Organism: uncultured Anaerolinea sp.; assembly: GCA_964567255.1. Taxonomy (GTDB): domain Bacteria; phylum Chloroflexota; class Anaerolineae; order Anaerolineales; family Anaerolineaceae; genus Anaerolinea. Next base: position 4,401 of record CAZMMI010000317.1, on the reverse strand, counting down.
AATGATTGGGTCCCAAGTTTCACCAATTCTCAAACGACCGGTCGCAAATAACAATCTGGCACGAGCAATCCAGTCTTCCTTCGTTCGAGCCACCGTGGCGTGCTTGTTCTCTTCCGCTGCCAATAATTGTTCCAGCCAGTCAACCGCTTCAGAAGCGTGTCCGCGAATAGACCAGAACCACATCAACGCTGAGCCCATCCTCAGCCCGGGCTCTAATGAATCGGTTAATGACCATGCTAACGCCGCGCGGATATTGCCTAGCTCCTGCTCCAACCTTGCCAACCACTCCACCATGCCCCAGGCGCGCAGATGCGGTTCGGCTTGTTCCGCCAATGCACAGAAGTATTCCAGATGCCGCTGGCGCGAACCGGCCTCGCCCTCGCCTTCCAGCAAGCGCTCCAGCGCGTACTGCCGCACCGGCTCCAACATGCGGTAGCGCGAATCCTGCTCGCCAACCTGCTCAAACAGCACCATCGATTTATCAACCAGTTGCCCCAATAGTTCCAGAATATTAGCAGCGTTGAGCTTTTCGCCGTCCGCGCAGACTGCCTCGGCTGCGTCCAGCGTCCAGCCGCCCACGAACACCGCCAGCCTGCACAGCAGCACCTGCTCAGCCTCAGAAAGCAGGTCATAAGACCAGTCGATCATCGCCTTGAGGGTTTGGTGGCGAGGCAGTTCCGTGCGCAGGCCCCCGTTGAGCATCTGGAAAATGTGGTCCAGCCGCCCGGCGATCTGCTCCACCGGCAGCACCCGCAGCCGCGCCGCCGCCATCTCGATCGCCAGGGGAATGCCGTCCAGCCGCCGGCATACCTCCACCACCGGCGGCAGGCTGCGTTCATTGAGTGAAAAGTGGGGGGCAGCCTGAGCGGCCCGCTCGTTAAACAAGCGCACCGCTTCGCACTCGGAGGCAGATTCTGCGCAGGGTTCCCCCGGCTCACGCTCTTTAGGCAAACTCAAGGAAGGGCAGCGGAAAGCCGTCTCGCCGCCCACCTTGAGCAGTTCGCGGCTGGTCGCCAGGATCACCACCCGCGGGCAGCCGCGCAACAGGGATTCGGTAAGTTCTGCAGCCGCCTGGATGAGGTGCTCGCAATTATCCAGCACGATCAGGTAGCGCTTATCACGCAAGAAATCCACCAATATTTCGCTGGGAGATTGTCCGGGAACCTCCTTCAATCCCAACACCTTGAGTGTTGTCACCGCCACCAGATCGGGGTCGGTCAGGCGCGCCAGATCCACGAAGCGCACCCGGTTCTTGAACGCCTCCAGCAACTCTTCCGCCGTGCGCAAAGCCAGGCGAGTTTTGCCCACCCCACCCGCTCCGCTCACCGTCACCAGGCGAGTTCTGCCCGCAAGGATCATCTGTTTGAGCCTGGCGATTTCTTGTTCTCGTCCGATGAATGAGGTGGCCTCGGCAGGCAGGTTGTGCCTGGGTATGGAAATTACCAACTTCGGAGAGAGTCGCCCCGAGTGTACCATTTGATACAGCTCCTGGGTGCTCCGGCTGGGCTCGGCGTCCAGTTCCTGGCGCAAGCGCTCCTTCAAGACCTCGTACTGGCGCAGCGCAGCCCGCCGCTGTCCGCTCTTCGCCAGCAGGCGCATCAACCCGGCGTGAGCCTCCTCGCTGCACGGGTCCGATTCCAACAGTTGGCGCAGCGCCGCAATCCCCGCCGGGAAATCCTGGCGGCGCTCGTAGGCCTCCGCCAATCCCATCAGCAGACTCTGGTAGGTCTCTTTGACTGCTTCGCGCCTTGGGCCAATCCACTCTTCGTACAAATCATCCGGCAGCAGTTCGCCCGTATACAGGTCCAGCGCCGCCAGGTAGTTTTCGGGTGTGGGGTCGTTTCGCAGGATGGATGCCGCGGATTCAAAGCGCTCGAGATCCACATCCAGGCCGTCCAGATGTAGCCAGCCTTCATCCAACAGCAGGCAGCGCAATCCATCTGGACACAGGACATTGCGCGTGGCATGCAAGGTCTGGTGAAAGTTATTCCCCGCGGCATCCAGGTCGGAATCGGGCCACAAGGTATCGATGATCTTGTCGCGGTGCAGGCGGTGGCCCGGCGCCAGGGCCAGCAGCTTGATCAAATTCCTCACCCGCCGCGAATGCAGGGCTTCATCGCTGACCCGCTCCTCGTTCAGCCAAACGCCAAAACCACCCAGCAATTGTACGCGCAGTCTGGGTGGGCAAGATATGCCATCGTCCGAACGCACCTTCATACCCATCTTTCCGGCGATCAGAGGGTAACTGCTCAGGCGAACGAACCAAAACCGCTAGGTGTTTACAGGTTGTACCAAGAGGAGGCGACCAATAAATGGCTCCCAAACGGACAACGTGCATCCTAATCATACAACTTTGAAGGATTGGACGCAAGGCAGATTCGGAAGATGTCTGGACAACTACACCGCAGCCCCCGCCAGGCTTCGGCTCGTCATATAGCGTTCCACGGCGCCTGTGTCGAGCGGATGGGAAACATAATATCCCTGGGCAAACTCGCAGTGCAAGCGCTTGAGTTCGTCGTGCTGCTCCAACGTTTCTACACCCTCCGCCACCACCTCGATGTTCAACTCGTGCGCCAACTGGATGATAGCCTGAATCACCCCCAGGCTCGACCTCCCAGCCCCCTTGATGTTGTTGACAAAACGCCGGTCGATCTTGATGGCATCGACAGGCAGCGAGTCCAGGTACCCCAGCGAGGAATAGCCCGTGCCGAAATCATCGATATACAACTGCACTCCCAGACCGCGCAGTTGGTCGAGAGCGTTGGCCATCCCCCCGGTGTGTTCCACCATCACGCTCTCGGTAATCTCCAGGCGCAGGCTGGAGGGTGGAAGCCCGGTGTCTTTGAGGACAGAAGCCACCTGAGCGCAGAAGTCCCGCTGCTGGATCTGCCTCGCGCTGATATTCACGCTCACCACCAGCGGCGGCTGGCTGGGATAAAGCTCCTGCCACACGCGCATCTGGCGGCAGGCCTCGCGCAGCACCCAGTGTCCCAAGGGCAGGATCAAGCCGGTTTCCTCAGATAGGGTTATAAACTCCATTGGCCAAATCAAGCCGCGCTGCGGGTGCTGCCAGCGTACCAGCGCCTCGAAGCCAATCAATTGGTTACTCTCCATGATGATAATAGGCTGGTAATGCAGTACCAATTGCTGCAAATCGAGCGAGCCTTTCAAATCGTTTTCCAGCTCCATGCGCTCCAGCAGCTTTCCACGCAACCCCTCGTTGAACACCATGACCTTTGAATTCGGCAAATGGCGAGCCTGCGTCATGGCAATTTCCGCCTCACGCACCACGGACTCGACCGGATAAGCGTCCTCGCTGCGGTAGGCAATGCCTACGCTGGCGTTGATCAAAATGGAATGCCCGTCAATATCAAAGGGTTGGCTCAAAGCCTCCAGCAAACGGCGAGCCACTGTTTCTCCATCCACCCCATCCAGCATATCTTCCAGAAGCACACTAATCTGCTGCTCGTCCAGCCGGGCGATCTCATCGGTGGTGCGCAGCGCCGAGCGGACGCGGGCCACCACCATGCGCATCAAGTGCTCCCCCACCCCATGCCCATAGCGCTCCTGGAGCAGGTGGTAATTTTCGATGCCCAGCAGCAGCACCGAGAAAAGGCGCTGATCCCGCTCGTACACCAGGCGCAGCCGGTCGACAAACAAACGGCGGTTGGGCAGCCCCGTGTTGCGATCGTACATGCTCTCGTAGGTCAGATGGGAGTGATCGCGATTCAACGCGGCAATATCCCCCGACACACGCAGCAGCTCCACCACCAACTGCACGGCGATCAACAACAAGTCTCGCTCCGTCTGGTTGTACTGCCGCCCGGGCAAGGGGTCGTCGATGCGCACCAGGCCGGTCAGGCGTTTGCCGTCAAACACCGGCAGCAGGGCTAGCGAGCGCACTCCTTCTTTGCGCAGCGCCAAACGGTCTTCACTCACCTCATCAGGCAAGTGATTGATGTCAGAGACATAGGTGAACAACTCCTGGCGCAGTTTTTGAAGCCACCAGGGGCTTTGCAAGCAGTGCGGTTCCACGCCCAACTGCCCGGTCTTCTTGGGCAGGTTCGGCCAGGTGTAACGCGCCCGCCGCGAAAACCGCTCGGAGACCAAAAAGAACAAATGCACCCGGCTTGCGCCGCTAAACCGCGCAATCACGCGGATGCAATCGATCACCATCGTGTCGATTTGGCAGGGCTGGCTGCTGTCTAAAAGCGTCATGGCTTCACACTCGCTCACAGATGTCAATAAGGGGGAAACATCCACCCCTATTCTGTGCAAGAGCTATGCCAGACGATCACCACTACGCGAGGTTAAAGCCCTGCTCAAGTCACGGAAGCCCTCGGGTTGAAGGAACCCCGCAGGGGTTTCCGTGTACTGAGGCAGGGCTTTAGCCCGCCGATT
>CAZMMI010000316.1:0-4977 GCA_964567255.1 uncultured Anaerolinea sp. | reverse complement strand
GATTCATCTCGTAGAACAACCGCAAACCGAATAAGGGCAGTTCGTCCTCGACGGCCTGGATGACCTTGGTTTCGGGGGCAATCAGTTTGGCCAACCCGCCGGTTGCCACCACCTTGGCCCCGCCGCCCAGTTCAGCCTGGAAGCGGGCCACCAGCCCCTCCACCAGCCCGGCGAAACCAAAGATGAAACCCGCTTGCAGGGATTGAATGGTGTTTTTACCAATAGCGCGCCCCGGGTGGGCCAAGGCCACCTGCGGCAGCGCGGAAGTCGCCCGAAACAACGAATCGCCGCTGGTCATAATGCCGGGAGCGATGGCCACCCCTTCCAGGTTGCCTTCCGCCGAAACCGCCACAAACGTGGTGGCCGTGCCAAAGCCAATCACAATCACCGGCGCACCGTGCAAATGACGGGCGCCCAGCGCGTTCATCACCAGGTCAGAACCCACCTCGGCAGGAATATCCGTGTTAATCTTCATGCCAATCTCAGCGGATGGGCTCAAGACCAGGGCCTTGCAATCCAGATAGCGCTCCGACATTTCCTCGAACACCTGGGTGAGCACCGGCACCACCGACGACAGCACAACCCCATCGATTTGCGCGGGAGTAATGCCTTCGGTGGCGAACAGGTTGAGGGCCAGAACGCCATATTCATCGGCCAGCCGGGAGCGATCGGTCAGGATTCGCCAGCGGCAGCACATCTTCTCGCCCTCAAACAGGCCGAGCTTGATATTGGTGCTGCCGATATCGATGGACAGGAGCATGGCTAAGGCAATGGATTAGAATCGGCAAAGTTGGTGCCGACGATGAACTCCACATCCACGGTCGCGTTCGGATCGAAGCGGCTCATGACGCGCACGAAATCACTGCCTCCGCACAACTCGGTCAAATATTTCACCGTGTAGGGTTTGCCCGAGTAATCGATGATCACAGCCACCGAATACTGCTGGTCGGCGTTACCTTCACCGGTCACGTTCAGCCCCTGCAGGCGCAGATACTCACTGGTGCGGCTGGCCAATCCTTCGGTCAGGCTGCCATTCTTCACCACCAGGCGGGCTTGTTCCTCTTGCGCCAGTGTCAGTGGGTCGGCATCCGGAGCGACCACCGCCGCGCCCGGGCCGGTGGGGCCGTTCGCCGAGAAGATTTCATCGCGCAAAATGCGAATCTGATCCGGTACCGCGATGGCAATCGACTGCCCATCGGGCGAGGTGCCAAATTCAATCTGGTAAGGCGGGCCAATTACGCCGCGCTTAATGTTCTCCGGCGGGAGCGAAATGCCCAACGCGCCCAACTGGATGATTTGCTGGAGGGTCAGGTTGGTGCGAATGCCGGACTGAATTTCGGCATACAGCCTAGGCGCTTTGGCGATCAAGGAGGGCATCTGGTCAAGCTGCAAGATACGCTCGCGAACTGCCAGAATCACTTCCTGCTGGCGGTTCGAGCGGTCGGTGTCGCCGCCCTCGGTCTTGCGGTTACGCGCATAAGAAAGAGCTGTAGGACCGTCGACCAGATAAGTGCCCGGTTCAAGCCAGAAAGGCTCGATGGGACCAACCGGGTCCAGTTTAATTCGCTCGGTGGGGCGGATTTTGATGCCGCCGATTTCGTCAATCAAGCGCTCAAAGGTGCGAAAGTCGACCAACCCGTAATACTGAACCGGCACGCCCAAGAACTGTTCAACGGTATCCATTGCCAATCCAGGGCCGCCTTCAGGCATCCTGTTTGCTTCCCCGAGGAAGTAAGCTGTGTTAATTTTGCCATAATCGTAACCGGGGATTTGCACCCATAGATCGCGGGGAATGGAAAGCATTCCCACAGTCTTGGTTAAGGGGTCCACTGTTACGAGCATCATGCTGTCAGAACGGGCCACTCCCTGTTGGTCGCATTCCTGATAGCCTTCGATGTCGCAATCGCGGTAATCAAGACCCATCAGAAGGATCGTCACGCGGCTGTTGCCGTCCCAGGGTTCTGATTGCGGGGCGTTTCCGCCGGTTTGCAAAGGCTGGGAGGCGTCAATTTGCACCTCCTCGCCTGATGGGCTAACAGGGTCGCCCGAATTGGAGGGGTTGGAAATAGCCGGGGCGCCGCTGCCCAAATCGGTCAGCGTCCAGCTTCCAAAGAAGCTGCGTGCCCAAAAGAAAGCCACCACCAAAGTAATTAACGCTAACACCGCAAAGGCAATCAACACGATTGTCGTGGTACGGTCCAGGGGAGGGCGGCGGCGAATATGTCGCGAACTCGCAGGTTGCATACGGATTTAAACCTCTTGTACTCCGTGAAATTGTTCCAACCGGTTGGATGCAAGATCAATGCCCGGCTGGCACAAAAAAAGGAGCGGAGTAATTTTTATCCCATCTTCGGGGGAGGAACCGGAAGAGATTCCACGGGCGTGGCCTTCCATTTATCCCCTTCGTCAATCAACATCACTGGGATATCTTCAACAATCGGGTATTTTCGGCCACAGTCATTGCAGACCAGCCATGTTTCCCGAACGACCAGCAGCATACCGTCTTTTCCGGGTTCGCGGACGCAAACCGGGCAGCGCAAGATTCCAAGCAAGTCAGAACTAACCATTCTTCTCTCCACAACGAACAGGAATGCTTCGTTTTTATTGTACCATAATTGGTTGGTCTACCCCGGCGGCGGCTCTTCTTCCTGACCGGGGAGCTGGGTACCGGGGCCATACTCGTAAGCATCGGCCCAGGCTTCATAGTGTGTAAACACCGTATCAGAGAAGTACACCTCTCCGTTGCGATAAACCGTACGCGAGACGGTTACATCGGCGCCCTCGGCGGCCCAATCCACCTGCCGGATGACGCCATTGCCTAAATCGGGATTTTCACGGTAAATCGGATCGGGCGGCGCAACGGTGTTGACCGGTCCTGTGGATGTGTATTCGACGGTGCGTCCGTCGGAAGTGGAATAGAACTTCCAGGTCAGGCTGTAACCGTTCATATAAGTTTCCATCAACAGCCAGTAGGGCGTGTCATTGGTGAATTTGAAATCGACGATGGGGACGTAGACGCTGGCGTCCAACCCGGCCAGGCGCACATCGCGGCCCGAGGCGTTTTGTTCATAATATCCGACGCGATAAGCATGGGCATAGCGCTCGACAATAGGGAAGCCGCCCAAGAAAGCTGTGCGGAAGAGGGTGGTGCTCACCTGGCACACGCCACCGCCTACGCCCTTGATGGTTTGGCCGCCCACAATGATCAATGCTTCAGCATAACCATTGTCCAGGGTGATGTCGCCGATGGTGTCGGACATAGAGAAGGTAGCGCCAGGCGGCACAAGCACTCCGTGGAACTTAGCAGCGGCGGCAGCAATATTATGCACGCGATCGCTGCTCGAGCCGCGAAAGAAGGATGTATGCGAACTGACCAGCTCGGTGATGCCCAACTGCTCACCGGTCATGTCATCGGTGATTTGCGGGTTAGAGTAATCCATCACCAGGGTGACTTCATGCTCTCCGGCGCGGATTTTCTCCTGAATCAGGTTGAAGGATTTTTCCACATCCAGCACCCGCCCGATGACCGACTGGCGCACCACATCCAACTGATGGGTATCGTCATTGAAGATGAAACCCGCGTTTTGCGGAGTGCGGATCATGTTGGGGGCAACGCCGCCCAAAAAGGTGATCAGCTTATCCGTGGCCAAACGCACCTCGTAGCGCTGTCCGTCTGGCGTCTCAACCTTGTCGATCGCCAGCATCGAGGCCAGGTCGCTGGGCTGCAAAATCCACGGGCCGGACTGGTCGGGGTCATCGGCAGGGATATTCAAGGTCAAGGGGCCGCTCAAAATCTGGCGGGCCACATCAGCCTCGGCGTTGGCATCCAGAATGATGGGAGTAGTCTCTTTGATCAACAAATCCACCACCCCGTCACTCATACTCTGAGCCTGGGCCGAGACAGCCTGCAACGAGGTGATCAGGTCCACTTCACGCCCCACCTGTCCCGGCGTGACGATGACCTCGGTGCCGTTGAGCGACAGCGAAGCATCTACGGTGGGCCGGTCGATCTCCTTGGCCAAGCGCGCAAGGGTATCGTAGGCGGCGCGTTGATCGATGATGATGGTGGGGGGCAGATCTACCCCCGAGGTGAGCCCATTGGCCTGGGCGTGCAGCCGCTCGCCGGGGGTGCCATCTCTGCCAGCGCGGAGGGCTGCTTCGGCAGAGGCTTTGGGGTTAAAGTAAAGACCCAATTCGGCGGGCGACACCACCCACATGCGGTCGCCATCGCGCAGCACAATTCGCCCGGCGTGCGGATAATTGATCTGCTGGGCCAGGGTGGCTTCGGCCTCGTCGGCTGAAAGGCCGCTCAAATCCACGCCCGCCACCGACACGCCCGGGTAAATTCGACCGGCATACCAGACCTGGAAACCGGTATAGATGGCAACCGCCGAGAGAACAAACAACAGCAAGCCTCCAGCAATCGCCAGCAACACCTGTTCGCCGCGGGAGATCTTTGGCCGGTAAATACGGTTGCGGGAAGGGTAGTAAATCGTACTCATAATCTCCTATTATACCGGATTAACAGTATGGCATTAAGACGCCTGCACCCCTGTTCTGGTTCCCAGTCGGCGCAACTACTATAAACGCGAATGGGGTTCAGATCACGCACTTTTGTTTCGGGCGAACAAAGCCTGCGTTTCACCGAGATAATCTCTGAGGCTGAGAAGCCGCGAAAACGCAACGACGCACCCCAAATGTGAGGCTTTTCACATCGGTGCAAGAAGAAAGCCAAAAAACACCAACGAGTTTCGACCAATTTCCAAAATTGGTCATTTAATCCCTTGACATCCTCGTGACTCCGCGTATAATTCGACCTCGCCAGTGGAACGAAAGATTTCGCCGTGAGGCAAAATCAATCACAAACGAATAGGCAATTCCGAAGCCTCTCAGAAGTCCGATGCTCGAACAATCAGTGAAAGCATCGGGCGTTTTTGTCGGGAGGTGGGGGTACGGGAAGAACCTTAACAACTGAAG
>CAZMMI010000315.1:0-4977 GCA_964567255.1 uncultured Anaerolinea sp. | reverse complement strand
ATATGTTTTGTGAGTGTTTGTGCGGCTGCGCCACACAAACACTCACAAAACGAATCCCACTTATTTAGCGGGAAGGCCAGTTAGCTCTGTCTAAAAAAGCTGTTGAGATGGATTTCGCTTTCAGTCCATTGATTTCCCGGCTGTGGGACAATATTCCCTCCCCGATACGAATGCCTCACGAAATGTGGCGATAGAATCCTGGCTGAAAGAGCAGAAATGTCCTTAAGAGGCGCGAGAGCGAGACAATACCTTCCTGAGAGTCTGAATAGTCCCCTCTACGCCACAGGCGGCTGCCAGGCAGTAAGGCGCCAGAATGATTAAGATGTACTGGGGCCATTTTGTGTTCCAGACCAGCAGGAAAGCCAGCCCAAGTACGAGCCACCACGCGAAGGCCGGTTGAGATTTGACCAAACGCCACAAGCCCAGCAGCGCAAACGGGAGGAAGAGGCTGTCCACCGCTAACAGAAAATTTCCCTTGCTGACAAAAAATGGCGTTGTGCTAAGCGGATGCCGCGGGATTGGCACCGCTAGCCAGTCCAGCGGCTGCCAGAAAGGATAATTCGACTCCAGCACCGTGGAAGAATTTTGGGCAAAGTCGACATTGAATTGGAGCGATTGGGAGAGTCTGGCAAGCGGATTGGCCCACAACGCGGGGTTTCCGAGAAAGAAGAAAATCCCCGCGCAGGCTCCCCAGACCACCAAGGTCCAGATCAGCCGGACAGGGTGTTTGCGCCCCTGGATGATCGCAAAAACCAACACCGCCAAACCGGTCAGGCCGTACACATACTTGGAGGCAACCGCCAACCCCAGAAACGCACCCGAGGCTGCCAGCCAACCCACACCTGTGGTTCCGGCAGCAGTGCGGGAAGGGCTGAACTGCTGGAATTTAACGAAGGCGAGTACCAAAAGCAGGGCCAGGCACATGGGAAGTGCTTCCAGATAGATGACACTGGTGTACTTGATGGCATAGGTGTGGACCGCCAGGAATAAGCCGGCCAGGGGATTAACGAGGCTGAGGAAGAAGACGGCGGCGCTGCCGAATGCTACCGAAAACAAGCGCAGGCTCAGGATGCGGGCATAATAGTGCGTTCCCGGAAACTCTGTCCCCGCTGACATCGTTCCGCCGTCCAGGCCAGCATCGGGATTGAAAAGCGCCAGGATGGACCCGTAGGCCAGCTTGTTCAGCATGGGATGTTCGTAGTTGTAATCAGAATTGATCATCTCGTTCCAGCTACCTGCGCGTATGTCTCGCGCATACCGCACCGCCGCTTCCAGATAGACTGACTCGTCCCACTCTGCGGGACCGGTCAGCGCCAGGTGCAGGCGCAGCGCAAAACCAATCAAGGCGATTGCCAATGCAAGCAACAATCGTTCCCATTGCAGGTCGGTGAGTTGCCCAAGAACCTTGTGCAAGAAATTCTGACTCCTATCCATTGGAAATGGTATCCATATCAAAATTGTATCAAAGACCGGGGAATCACGCGGTGAGAGTTGAACGCGCTTTTTTATACCGGAGCGGCTCGATAGCCAAATTTCGGACATGGTATAATTTTCTCCACTCATGGCAGGGACGGGAAGTGCCCGAATTCCAGAGTGATTGCGGGTGCGGGTAGCAACTGCACCAAACCGTGGTCGGTTGTGAATGGCGGGCTTTGCCCGCCTAAAAAATAGATATAGGGAGATTTTGTCGCACGAAGTGCGACAGAATCTCCCTGATGCCTTTTTTTGGGGCGCCCAAAGGGCGCGATTCAGTCTCCAAAGTTAACTGTGGTGCTGCCCGGGTGCGAATCACCCGCAATAACCCTGGAATTCGGGGACATTTTTGTTCGTGTACGATCATTATTTATGAAATAGGGATGCCACCAAGATGCGTAAACTCAAGATTCATCTGTCAAACACCTGGGTGATGAATATCGCCCTATGCTTGTTGATCGGGTGGGTGTATTTTTTCCCGGTTGCCCGGGATTTGGTCATGGCCCGAACCGTCGATAATACCTACCCGAACGCTGATTTTTATGCCTATTTCATTGCCGGCAGAGCCTACAATCTGAATGTCAACCCCTACATTGACCACCGCTTTGAATACCCTCAGCTGAATAACCCACGCATCGAGGGTTTTAGTGGCTACATCTATCCGCCTACGGCTCTTCCACTCTATGGCTTTCTCGGCAGTCTTCCTTATACCAATGCGCGTGTAATTTGGGCGTTGTTAAACATTGGCTCGTTCCTGGCGGTGTTTGGTATCATTTTATTGCAAGCCAAAGCAAGCGAGCGCGCCAAAATGTTCATGGTCGGATCGCTCATCATGCTCACTTCATATCCCGTCCTGACGCATCTCGGCCAGGGGCAGGTAGATATGCTTGTTTGCAGCTTGTCGATATGGAGTTACCTGGAATATCGAAAAGATCGCCAGTGGACTTCCGCCATCCTCCTCAGCCTGGGAGTCTTCATTAAAGTCAATCCCGTCATGCTGCTTGCCGCGCTGGTCTTGTACCCTCGCGATATAAAATATCTTTTGCGTTTCGGATTGACGTTCACGCTCCTGTTTGGTTTATCGCTGCTTTATACCCCATTGAGTTATTACATCGAGTTCATCCAATTGATTCTGCCTGACCTCGGCGGTGGACGCGCTTACTATACCAACCAGTCGCTAATCCGGTTGGTCGCTTACCAGGGCGCGCTGCCGGCACTCGTCGCGGCAAGCGGGATGATCTTTATCTCAATATTTTCCATATGGACCGGTTGGCGGCAGCGCAAGGCGCCGAGCTCTCTGCCAGATCAATGGCTGGTGAGTGAAGCCATATTCATCATGAACATTCTTACCCTGTTGTTGTTTTCCGGTCATTCCTGGACCATGGCTTACGTCTGGGTGATCCTGCCCATAACACGTCTGCTTGTGCGCCTCTGGGACCAGGCCAGCGCCTGGTTCCTTGGCCTGCTAGCCATTTCGATTGTCCTGATCAATGCCCACGTTGAACAGCTCCCCATCCTCGACAGCCAGAATCTCATCGGGGGCGGATTGCTGATGGTGTTGATGATTTTCCTGCTGTTTTTTCCACGCGCGGTGCTGCGCCTGCAAGCCTCTTCCGGCGAGGAAATGACCCCAGTGGCGTAGGCTGTCCCGATTGAAAGCCAGCTCCCCTCAATAGACAAGCCAGCGCGCGTCTAAACCATTGCGCTCCGGAAACACACTTCCAAAGACCGGCGAGTGGCAAAGCTGACCTTCAACCAGGCATTTTTAATCGTCTGCGAAGGCGAGCGGACCGAACCAAATCACCTGGATACTATAACTTATTCATCCGCCCAGGCCATCCTGCCAACAGCGTGTTTAATGTGAACGGATGGTTCCAAACAGGTTCATTTTATACCGAATAAAAAAACTGCCAAGCCGGAAGAATGCGAACCCGTACTCCATCCCGTTCCAGTTCTTCGGCATGGTCATTTGTCAGGATGAAACCTTCACGAAGGCCAAAAATTTGGCAGCTTTGCACAAGACCCTTGATCTCTCGTTCCCTTGTCTTGCTATCAGAAATATCTTTAGCGACCTGTAAAGCTGCTGTCACACTTCCCCTATCCGTGACCACAAAATCACATTCACCACCGTTCTGATGGTAGGCGATCTGTTTACCTTGCTTTAGCAGTTCCAGAGCAGCGGTGGTTTCTAGCAGGCGGCCTTTATCCTGGCTCAATTTATAATCCAGTGCTGCACCCAAGCCCTGGTCAATCACGTAGCATTTCTTTTGGGCGCTCTCAGACTTGACCACCGAAACCGACCATTTGTTCACGAACCGGTTCATATAGACGGCCTCGACATGATCCTGATAAGCGTATAGGGTATCTTTGCTGACTTTGTACCCCTGCGATTTGAGCTCGTTGTAGATCTTGTGCACACTGAACTCGCCTGCAGAAGCCCCAATCACCCGTTTGCAGAAATACTTCAAGATGGTGCTGTTGGAAATCTGATAACGCTCGATCAAATCACGGAACAACATCACATTAAAATACTCCTGAAGGATTTTTTCTTTCAGCGCATCCTCCAGTCGGATCAGTTCGGGAAACCCGCCCTGATGCATGAAGCGCTCAAAGAGGTTGACAAGAACAGCTCTGTCCGTGCTGCTATGTGGATTCAGTCCCGGAGATTGGATCTCGACAAATTCGAAAAAGGAAAGCGGGTAGACCTCGAAGGTGAGTGTGCGGCCGCGCAGAGAAGTAGCGCTCTCCTGCGAGAGCAGCCTGGCGTTTGATCCTGTAATGAACACGTTTGGGCTGATCGAATCGTGTACACGGTTAACGAACTTTTCCCAACCGGGCGCCTCCTGGATCTCGTCAAAGAAAAAGAAGCTTTCAGATAATTTTAGGGTAGGATACAACTCCTGATACGCCTGAAGGATCAGGTCCAACTCAGTGGGAGAGAAATGCAGGCGTTCGTCCGCGAAGTTGAAGTATAAAAGTCTCTCGTTAGATACTCCGTCTGATCTCAAACTGTTCATCAGGTTAAAGAGGTGATAGGTTTTCCCACTGCGTCTTACTCCGGTCAGCGTGATGACCTTACCACTGCCTGCCGGAATCTTGAGTGTTCGCGGCCATACTTCAGGGAGCGCCTTTTGATGGTTATCAACGATGATTGTTTTAAGCAGATCTTTGCTGTTCACAAGGAAATTATACACTAGCTATTTCCTTTTTTCAAGGAAATAGAAATAAATTCGTATTTATTGGGGATCTCAGGTCACTTTCATGGTCGATCCACAACTTCAGGTCGTGTTTGTCCATGACGGTCGGTCATGGGCTCAGTTCCAGCGTGGCGCCTATCAACGACCCACGGGTCATTGGTTCGTTTCCCAAAACCGCGGATAATTTAACGAAAAATGGCGCATAATGCGCCATTTTAGTAGCGGGGATTGGATTCGAACCAATGACCTTCAGGTTATGAGTCAAAATCCTGAATCCGTGCCATTTGTGCGGCGGGCTCTGCAAATC
>CAZMMI010000314.1:0-4982 GCA_964567255.1 uncultured Anaerolinea sp. | reverse complement strand
GCAGGTACTTTAAAAAGATACGCCCCGACGGGTTGGGCCGGGGCGTGTTGTGTAGTCTGGGATGGGTTTAGTAGGAGACGAGCCGGGGCAGGGCCTTGGCCTGAGCTACCCAATCGGTCACTTTGGCCTGGGTGGGCAGTTGGCGGACCAGTTTCTTCTCGGCGTTCACTTCGACCATCTTTTTGTAGAGGTTCTCGGCGTTGCGAGTGGCCAGTTCCACCACGGTGTCCACACCCGCTTCTTCGAGCAGGTCGGAATACTCGGAGCCGACACCCTTGATGCGGTACAGGTCGGCGTGGTTGACCCATTCGAGGATCAACTTGTGGGCGACGCCGGATTTCGCTTCCAACTCGGTGCGGCCCTTGGGGGTGGCGCCGGCGGACAGCAGGCCTTCCACGGTTTTGATGCCGGCTTTGGCCAATTTTTCCGCGAACGCGGGGCCGATACCTTCAATATCTTTCAAGCTTGCCATGTTCCCTCCATTAGAAAATAAACGATTTGTGATTTCTCTCCCAGTCCCCCCACACGTGGGCGTCTGTTCGAGTGACTGCCGCCTTACTGGTGGCATGATGACCTGCCCGAGAGCCGATTGCGGTACCCCTCCAGGCCATCTTTATTCTTCCTCATTATAGTCAATTAACGCAAATTCGTACAATTATTCTGATGTGGCAAACTTTGGCGTTCCCGGCAAGGCCGGGGCTTCCCTGCCCGCTGCTAAAGCATGCTGCGCGATCCCGGAGGGAGAGGGTAAGAATCTGCGCCCTTCTCCCTCTGGGAGAAGGGTTGGGGATGAGGGATGGGAGATCACCCGCAAATCATCAAAAAGGCGGCTTGACAAGTACCCGGCGAAAAACGATAATTTAACTATCCAAACTGAGAAGTATGGCAAGACCTCGCAACGATTTGTCGGATCAGATAAGGAGCACGGAATGGCAACAGTTAGAGACCTCCTTCAAGGAAAAGGGCACGAAGTTTTCACCACCGCGCCGGATGTTAGCCTGCAAAAGGCGCTGGCGTTGATGGCCGAGCGGCACATCGGCGCGCTGCCCGTGACCGATGAGGGCCGGGTGGTGGGCATCTTCTCGGAGCGCGATTTTGCCCGGCACGCCGCCTCGCACAGCGACTGCCTGGACTTGCAGGTGGCGGTGAAGGAACTGATGAGCCACCCGGTGTACTTTGTGAGCCCGGAGCAGACGGTGGACGAGTGCATGGCGGTGATGACCGCCAAGAAGCTGCGCCACCTGCCGGTGCTGGAAGAAGGCCGCTTGATTGGGCTGGTGTCGATCGGCGATGTGGTCAAATCACAGCTCGATGAGAAGCAGAGCACGATCGAGGCTCTGGAGCATTTCCTGTGGGTCAATATGATTTAGTGGCGCATCGGTTATAATAGCGCATCGAGGAGCCATACCGCTCCTCGATGTTCTTTTTAAGGATTTCCCGTGGGCGAAATTGCTGCCGTTGCCACCGCGCTGATTTGGGCCGTGTCCTCCATATTCCACACCTTTGCCGGGCGGAGGGTGGGCGCGCCGGTGCTCAACCGCTTGCGCCTGGTGTTCGCCGTCATCTGGATCAGCGTGATGCATTGGATTCTGCAGGGGCAGCCTTTCCCCTCGGACGCGGCGCCGGAGCGCTGGTTGTGGCTGGGGCTTTCGGGCATTGTGGGGCTGGTGCTGGGCGACCTGTTCTTGTTTCAGGGTTTCGTGCTCATCGGGCCGCGCCTGACCACGCTGATCATGTCGGGGGCGCCCATGCTGGGGGTGGTGCTGGCCTGGCTGCTGCTGGGCGAAGAACTGCGCCCAGGGCAAATTTTCGGCATTGCTCTCACCCTGGTGGGAATCGGCATTGTGGTGCTGGAGCGCAGCGCCAACACCAACGGCGGCGCCGCCACCCGGCGCGATTACATCCTGGGGCTGCTGGCGGCTTTCGGCGGGGCGGTGGGGCAGGCGGGCGGGTTGACTCTCTCCAAGCTGGGGCTCTCGGGCGGGTTCCCCTCCATCTCGGCCGTGTCCATCCGCATGATCGTGGCGATGGTCAGCCTGTGGCTGGTCAGCATCCTGATGGGCAAAGCCGGCGAGACGATCCGGGCGGCCAAAGACCGGCGCGCCTTGGGCATGATCGTGATTGGCAGCATCCTGGGGCCGTTCGTGGGGGTGTGGCTGTCGCTCATCTCGGTGCAGCTCAGCCCGGTGGGGGTGGCCTCTACGCTGCAATCGCTCAACCCCATCTTCCTGCTGCCCATCGGACAGTGGGTGTTCAACGAGAAGATCAGCCCGCGGGCCGTGATTGGCACGCTGGTGTCGTTGGCAGGAGTAGGGGCGCTGTTCCTGTTATAATGCAGGCATGAGCGAACGCACTTTTTCCTCGAGTTTACCTGTCGTTGTCTATCTGTACCTGCCAACGCAGCATCCGGCCGAATGGCGCGAGCTGGACCGCGGGCCGGGCAGCTTCGACATCCCGGCGGAGTTCCAGGCCGCGCTGCGGTTGAAGAACTGCTCCGACGATGATCTGCGCAGCCTGGCGAAAGAAATTGCCGACTGCCCGGCGGTGACCTTCCTGCACCTGGCCGAAAATCGCAGGGTCACCGACCGCGGATTGGAATACCTGAAACCTTTGCGCTACCTGACCGGGCTGAACCTGAGCTCGTGCAGCCTGACGGACGCGGGCATCGTCCACCTGACGGAACTGCACCAGTTGGCGCATTTGAACATCTCCTACTGCAACCGCCTGTCGGACCTGAGCTTGCGTCACCTGCGCGACCTGCGCCACATAACCTACCTGGACCTGCAGGGCTGCGTGAAGATTACCAACGGGGGAATTGCCCGCCTGGGCAAGCGCAATCTAACCATCCACCGATGATGTACGATCCAAACGCACAAACTCAACCGGTGCAAACGGCTCCGCGGCCAGAGCCAATTCCGGAAGTAGACCCGCTGTCCCGCTACCAGCGCATCCGCGTGCCGCGTCAGGCGCCCGTCCAGGCGCAACGCAGGCGGCGCAAAGCCGGGTGCGGGGGCTGCCTGCTGCCCTTGCTGGCGCTGGCTGTGCCACTCCTCCTGGTGATTGCGGCTTACCTGTTTTTCCCGGGCAAGACAACCGTTTTGCTGCTGGGCATCGATCGCGCACCCGATGGCACGGCGATCAGCCGCAGCGACACGATCATGCTGGTGAGCGCCGAGGCTATGAGCGCGGAAGTGCACATGCTGTCCATTCCACGCGACCTGTGGGTGAATATCCCCGGGGTTGGGGAGAACCGCATCAACACGGCGCACTTCTTCGCCGAAGGGAACCAGGAAGGCAGCGGCCCGCAGGCAGTGATCGACACGATTTCGGCCAATTTTGGGGTGACGCCGCGGTATTATGCGCGGGTGCAGTTCAGCGGATTCTCTGAAGTGGTCGACGCGCTGGGCGGGGTGACCCTGAACCTGGACGAGCCGATGGGCGGGCTGGAGGCGGGCAAGCATCACCTGGATGGTGCGCAGGCCCTGGCTTTTGCCCGTGACCGCAAAGGCACCGATGACTTTTTCCGTATGAAGCAGGGGCAGGTGGTCTTAATCGCCACGGCCCGGCAACTGCTCAACCCGCTGACGTGGCCGCGTCTGCCCTTCGCGGCGGCGAAGTTCTTTGACGTGGTGGACACCAACCTGCCGGTCTGGGAGTGGCCGCGCCTGGCAGTGACGCTGCTGCGCGCCGGGCCGGATGGTGTAGATAACCGCACCATCACTCGCGAAATGGTCTATCCCTTCCAGACAGATGGCGGTGCGCAAGTGCTTGGCCCCAACTGGGACCTGATCCGGCCAATGATGGCGGAGATGTTCGGGGAGTAGAAGATAATCCGCGAATGGACGCAAATAAACGCGAATGATCAGAAGTAATTCTGAAATTCGCGTAAATTGGCGTTCATTCGCGGATAATTGCTTTTACTTTTGGGCTTGTTGGCGCTTGGTCCAGTCCTCGTCGCTGAGGAGGGTGACGACCTTGAAGCCTTCGGCGTAGCGCATCTCTTTACCCTTGGCGCTTTCGGCGGCCCACTGCTTGATCATGTCGGCAGGGTCCCAGTCGCGCATCTGGCTCTTGTGGGCGCGCAGCGACTCGATCTTGGTGTCGATGGTCTCCTCGATGTTGACGTACAAGTCCGCGGCGCCCCAGGTGGTGGCATACACCTTGCGCACCTTGTGAGCCTTGAAGCCCTCCTGCTGCTCGATCTCCTCGAACAGGTTAGGCTGCCCCGCCGCCGGGAAGACCGCCTCGACGGCTGCCAGGGCCGCCGCGCGGTGGTCGGGGTGATTGATGTAATCAGCGCCGGCCCACACCACAGTGGGGTCGCCGGTGACAACCACCTCGGGGCGGAAGCGGCGGATCTCGCGGACCAGCTTCTTGCGCAGCTCGAGGGTGGCGGTGAGCAGGCCGTCCGGCTCGCCCAGGAAAATGATCTCGCCGACCCCGGCGATTTCGGCGGCGAGGCGCGCTTCGGCCTCGCGGATTTCGGCGGCGCGGGCGCGGGTCATGCCCGGCTCGTCAATGCCCACGTCACCGCTGGTGCACAGCACATAGCTGATGCGCGCGCCGGCCTTGGCCCAACGCGCCATGGTCCCGGCACAACTAAACTCGATATCGTCCGGATGGGCCACAATGGCCATGGCCGATTCCGGAACGTAGAAAGAACTGCTGGTCATACGCGATGCTCCTTACCGATGAATGGTATTTCCTCACAAAGATAGGTTGAAGGGTCTTTTTTACCTTGTGCGAAGAGGATTGTACTCTGGCAGGAGGGGAAATTCAAGATTATGGAGAAGCGTTATACACTTCTCGTTTGCCTCAAGATTGGATCAAGCACAGTAGATCTCTAGAAGTTAAGAGGTGAAGCAACCCTCAACTTTTTGTTTTTTTCAGGCTCTCTGGGAGTTGCCGTGGTAAGTTCCGCATTTGGGGGTCTCGCCACGCCGATTCCCAATGAACCTTTTTTTCATTACGTCACCCTTGCC
>CAZMMI010000313.1:0-4994 GCA_964567255.1 uncultured Anaerolinea sp. | reverse complement strand
TCTTCCCCCAAGATCACGCTCTATTGCACAAGAATAGCGCTATGCTCGTAATGTTCAGCGATCATGATATACGCCTCCGCCATGCTCTTGCAATGCATGCAGCGTTCTTACTCTTCCCTCTGATCCCACTGACTGTAACAGCGCATGAGCGGATGCACCTGGCCAAAAGCTTCCATCGTCAGCCGGAACTCCAATTCAAAGTGCGGCACCCGTCCGGTGATCGGTCTGCGATCCCACGCTGCGATGAAGCGTTCCCGCGGCGTGGCTGGTGATACAGGCAACTGGCAAGATTTACCGTTCATGATTCCTCTAGCAGGTTCGTGTCCACAATCACATCGATTTGGTCCAAATCAGGGTACATGGTGAAATCTTGAATCAGCTTAGAGCTTCCATATACGCTGGTCACTCGTACCGCCGATTTCAATAAAACCCTGCAATGGCTAAAATAGATTCTTCATGACTTGCGCAATATCTCAGGGAGCGTGTAACTGCGCAGCGCTTCTTGAAAATGCAAAAATCCTTTCTCATAAATCTGTTGGTAAATCATGGAATTCTCAGGGATCGGGTGAAAGGTCTCGGAAAAGCGCGCGCCCAATACCTCCAGCGCTTCATCTACCGAAGCATACACACCGCAACCGATCCCAACCGAAATAGCCGCCCCAACCAGGGTAGCTTCAGGCTCTGTCGAAACCGCAATCTCGCATTTTGATACATCTGCCTTGATCTGCATCCATGAAGCATAACGAATGCCCCCGCCCGCGGCCACCAAAGACCGAATAGGTTGTCCGGTCATGCGCTCCCCCGCCCGGCGGATGAACTCCATCTCATAAGCAGTCCCTTCTAAGACAGCCTTAAAAAGGTGTTCTGATCGATGCGCATTAGTAAGGCCGATCAGAGCTCCACGAGCCCACGGAGCGACATGCGGCGAACCACTGCCCAATAGATACGGGAAATAGAGTAGTTCAGTCGGACGCGGCCCGGCAAGTTCCAACAATGCCTCAAGATCCTTGTATGATGGGGCCGAGGGCAGCAGTGTCCGCACCCATTCCACCGAACCTCCCGAAGCGGATAGCCCTCCCATCCAATACCCCAGACCTTTAACCACATGACAACCGTAATGCAACCCATTATGATAGTCTGCCTCAGTTAATGAGCGCTCAGGAAGCGCACCGATCATCGATTCTGCGGTTCCCATCGAGTCAAAGACAACACCCGGGCGAACCACTCCCATCGCAAGGGACGCACAAACATGATCATGCCCGCACACCGAAACTGGGATGCCCTTTTTCAACCCCGCCACACTTACGGCAACCTTGCCAATAGGCGTTCCACTTTGATAAGCCGGGGGAAACAGGTTCTCAGGAATCTCCCACTCTCTAAGCCATTCCTCATCCCACCGTTTTTCGCCTACACGAAAAGCCAGGGTTCTCCCAGCCAGCGAATAATCGGTTCCACACTCACCCGTCAACCAGTGGGCTACAAAATCCGCCGCCGAAAGCCAAACGGCGCCTTCCAACGAACATCCTTCTTCCTGTCGCAACCACAATATTTTTGCCAGGCTGGATTTGAAGCTAACCCTTAAGCCAAACTTCAAATAGCAATCCATGGTGTCGATTTTTTGGTTGATCTGGTCAGCATACGGCTGAGTTTTCGTTTCAAACCAGGGGATGATGAACGAGCGGTACTGGCCGGTTTTTCGATCCACAAGAAGACCGGTTTCTGCCATACTGGCAATTCCGATCGCAGTAATAGGCTGCACCTGATCCCGGATCACTTCTTCAATGTTCGCCGCCACGACATCTAACATTTCGCGAGGTTCATAATACGCCCAGCCATCACTGGATTGCCTGGTGATCGTCTTGCGACTAGCAATCTTAATTACAGCGCCATTAACATCAAAGAGCCCCGCCTTACAATGCGTCGTTCCAATGTCGATTGCTAGTAGAGTCATATGCTATTTTCACAATACCTTTTCAGCACAATGTGAAACATCAAAAACGCGTTCCATAGGTTCGTTATTCCGTGCATGAACGCACTAGAAAATTTTTCCATCAGGTTGATCAAGATTCCATCACAAACTTAAACTTCCCGCGAAACAACCAGCTAATAAATTTTACCTGGTCCATCCGCAAAAACAAACTTAAAAGCACATTTCACCGGAAATTAGCGTGGCGAAAACTGCAATTACAAGTGTGAGGGTGATCACGGAGCCCCCTCATGCGCCACCGCAGGAATATCCTCCGGCACCCCCTGGAGAGCCCTGGAATATCATTCTTGAATTAGCCATGCATAGAGTACAATATTCCCCTATGTCCGACAATAACAACCCCGCCAAGTGGATCATTCTGACCCTCGCCATGTTCACCAACATGGTCGTTTTGGCGATCCCTGCAATGGGCATGTCCGTGCTTGCCAAGGAAATTTCACAAAGTCTGAACCTAAATCTGGTACAGGTAGGCGTTGTTTGGGGCATTGGCTCTTTTCCTATGATCATCACCGCTCTGTTGGGCGGCGCCGTCGGAGACAAGGTCGGACCGAAGCGCATTCTGATCGTCGGCAGCCTGCTAGTGGGCATCTTCGGTGCAGCCCGTGGTTTTGCCAACAACTTCGCCACGATGGTCGTTCTCACGCTTCTCGTCGGTTCGCTATCACCCTTACTGCCCATGAATGGTATGAAACTTGCTAGAGCATGGTTTCCCTCCCACCAACTCGGGCTTGCCAACGGCGCCCTATCCATGGGAATGGCATTCGGGTTCATGCTTGGAGCTATGCTCAGCGCCACGGTCATGTCTCCCTGGCTTGGAGGCTGGCGAAATGTGCTGATCGCCTACGGCATTTTAGGCGCGCTTTTTGCCATCCCCTGGCTGCTCACCCCGCCCCCTCCCGGCCCACAGCCGACACCCGAGGCTGCCCCCCGTATATCGATCCAATCCTCTATTCTTGCGGTGATCCGTCTCAAAAATGTGTGGATGCTCGGCCTGGCCTTGTTTGGATTTGGCGGCTGCGTTCAGGGGCTGCTCGGGTACCTGCCTCTCTACCTGCGCTCGGTGGGCTGGGAAGCTGCCCTGGCAGACGGAACCCTGACCCTTTTTCACTCGGTCAGCCTCCTCTTTGTCCTGCCCATCGCCCTCTGGTCAGATAGGCTCGGCTCTCGCAAGGGCTTGTTGATCATGGCATCCCTGATGATCGCCCTCGGCACGGGTCTCTTATCTTTTGTGAGCGGCAGCCTCGTATGGTTAGCTGTGTTCCTTGCGGGTTTCGCTCGTGACGCAGCAATGGCGATCTTCTTCACGATGGTCATGGAAACCCGAGGCGTGGGCAGCCAGTACGCTGGCACCGCCACTGGTTTGACCATGGCGCTCAGTGCCATCGGCTCAACCTTTGCGCCGCCCATCGGAAATGGCCTGGCTAGTTGGTTCCCCGGCGCGCCATTTGCCTTCTGGGCCATGTTGGCGCTGCTCGGCTTCTTCTTCCTCACCCAGGTCAAAGAAGATCGGCGTGCAACTGAGTAGAAACCAGTCTGCCAACTTTTACAGATCGACGCCAGACAGATCCAGAGTTTATCCTTGCATCCAGGCAGTCATCCGCCGAATAATTTGTGGAAAATCATCCCCTGACCGTCTTATCCGATAGTAGCCCGAATTCTCGCCCCCAGGCGCAGTGATCGCCCAGGCACTGCTCCGATCTGCCAGCAATGCCATTGATTCGACTGTGATATCATCCCCTGGCCTGAGTGAAACAAGCGCGAAAGACCCACTCACAACCGCATTTTTAACTGCGGACAGAAGCGCTTGCTTTTCTGCTTCTTCCATCTTGATTTTTCGCAAGATCTCCAAACCGTCCGCATCCCGCCCGGCGTCAACTCTTGCCTTGAATTGCAGCCACACATTCGGCGCAATCAGGACATTGCACGGAGTGGCAGCCATCGTTCCGATCGGGAACATCTCTAGCAGCGCAGGCAGCATCTCTTCAGGCGAGGCCAGCCGCGCAAAGCGGTGCTGATTATCCCCCGGCATGGTGTGCAGCGTGTATGCTCCCTCTCGGGCGTACAGCACCAGGGTCTGCGCGCCTACGCCGGGCCGGTTGCGAACCACCATCAGCGCGCGCCGCGGATCGAACACCGGCAGCAAATAGCGCAGCACGCCTCCTAGAATTCGGTCCCGGTCCGGTTCCGTCCCCGCCTGGATCAAACGCCGTGCCAGCAGGGATTGGCGACCTTCAGGCTGGATAGGCCCGCTCAAAGCTTCTGGGGCAAGGCCCAACAGGCTTTTCACGTTCAGCAAATGCATCAAGTAATCCAGTTCGGCCTGGGAAAGGGTCAACGGCGGGATGTTTTTTACTGGTTCCATGTCCTGCTCCTTAGATACCCGCTTTGGTCGCCCCAAACGTTAATCCAATTTTGAACGGCCCCAGCTTCACTTCGGTTTTCGCCCCCACTTTTAAACCAAATTCTAAACCAAAGGAGAGACCACCGCGAACGCCCACGTTCACCACGCCCGCATTCAAGCCCATTCCAGTTTCGACCGAAGCCAACGACAGGCCGACCGACCCGCCCAAAGACCCGTCGTTGTAACCAATAGAGGCTTCCCCCTTCGGGCCATCGATCTGGACGTCGGAAGTAACCCCGGCATATTGATTTCCCAACACGGCTTCACCGGTCAAGCGGTAACTGACCGCCTCAACGTACCCCCCCGCCACATACTCGCCTTTTACGGGGTCGTAGCCCAGCCCGCCGCCCGACTGCATTTTGCCAAACTGCCCGTCGGCCTTGTAGTTGCCCATATCCAGTCCAAGTAGTCCCAGGTCGCCAGTCAAATCTTTGGCATCATAATAGGTCTTGTCGTAAATATTCAGCCGGGCGTTCATCCCCGCGGCGAGTTCGCCGCCCCCCATGTCACCCGCAATGCCCGCATCCCCGCTCAATTCGACATTCCAGGGGGATTGTTCCTCTTGCGGGCGAATCGCGGGTTGAGGTTCCTGCCGGTACGGCTCCA
>CAZMMI010000312.1:0-5027 GCA_964567255.1 uncultured Anaerolinea sp. | reverse complement strand
TACCCCACCCCGCGGATCGTCTTGATGAACTCCGGGTGGCGGTAATCGACCTCCACGGCCTGGCGCAACCAGCTCACATGCACATCCAGGGTGCGGGTGTCTTCGGTGTAGGTGGTATCCCAAACTTGCCGGAAGAGGTTCTCCCGCTCGATCACTTCGCCGGGGTGTTCCATCAAAAGCTTTAGCAGCGCCACCAGCCGCGGCGTCAGGCTGGTCTGGCGGTTGCCCACCCTCACCCAGCGCTGAATGGGATCCAGTTGGATCGGCCCCACGCACATCAAATCTTTCAGGTCCGTTGGCAGCAGCGGGCGGATGCGGTTGACCAGCTTTTGCAGTGTAAACGGCAGAGGCAGAACAATGTCTGCCACTGATTCTTTTTCCATCGCTTCCGAATGCCCGTTTTCGACAATCAAAACCAGAGGAGTGGCATGGGCGTGCGTGCGCAGCGATTGGCAAATGCGCCGCCCGCTGGTGCGCATCGAGGCCGCGTCGACAATGATCAAGTTCGGCGCGAACGCATCCACGCGAGCCAATGCAGCGCTGCCATTAGGCACACTTTCAACCTGGTAACCTTTTCTGGTTAACCCGGTAATAAAAGAAGGCCTGTCAGCCCGCTTTCCCTCCACCAGCATAATACGTACTTTCATGGACACACCACGATCAAATACTCTTCCTTTACGAGAAACTCTCAGGCACTCCCCCGCGCTGTTGATGATGTAAATGGACGAGAGTAACCTTTTTTAAGGTGTGTGCATTATACCTTAAAAAACTTAAAAAACATGGAATCCATTTCTACAAAATTCTCTTTGTTAAGGTTCATAACCAATCAGCCCAAAAACTCCTCGGCCTTCAATTGTGGAGAATATCGCTCAGCTAATTGCACACATCCCGCCCCCGTGTTAGAATATTGATGCTTGTGGATGATCCACCCCTCCAAGGAAGGTCCTTTATGATGCGAATGGCAGAAATGGTAATCGACAGCGTGCGGGTAAGCCTCACCAACCAGCAGCGCATTGTTGTACTCAGAGAGGTCGACGCCGAGCGCTACCTGCCCATCTGGATCGGCCCCTACGAGGCAGAATCCATCACCATTGCCTTGCAAGAGATTGAAGTTGCTCGCCCGCAGACGCACGACCTGCTCAAGAATTTACTCTCCTCGCTCAATGCCCGTCTGCTGCGCATCGAAGTCATCTCATTGAAGGACGAAGTTTTCTACGGCAACCTGGTTGTCGAAGTCGCTGGACGCATTCTCAACATCGACTCGCGCCCCTCCGACGCTCTGGCCCTGGCCGTCCGCGCCCACGTGCCCATCCTCGTCTCCCGCGATGTGCTCGATAGCGCCGGTGTGGTTCCCGAAGAAGATCTGCGCGACCAACCCCCGGCTGCCCCCGAAGCTGCAGATTCGGGCGAAGCCGAATCTGCGGCTCAACCTGAAGAGCGTCTCTCGGTATTTGAAGACTTCCTTTCCAATCTTGATCTCGACACCCTGGATGATTCGGGCACGGAAGACGAAGACGACGAAGAGAAACCCAAGAAGTAACCTTCACTTCCTTCAAAGCAGCGTTCCAATTTGGGCAGCAATTGACTGCCCAAATTTCGTCTAATCGATATAAAATCTAAAGTAAGATGAGCGATATCCCGATCGAAGAAACCACCACCGAAATTCAGGCCCCGCCCCACAGCCGCCAGGCTGAGGAGGCCGTTTTGGGTTCCGTGCTCATCAACCCCGAAGCGTTCTTCGATGTCTCGCAATTCCTGCGGGCCGAAGACTTCTACATCGTCCGCAACCGCTGGATCTGGGAGTCATTCACCCGCCTGCACGAACGCCGCCAGCCCATCGATTACCTGACCGTCATCCAGGAACTGGACCAGCACAGCCAGTTGGGCGATGTGGGCGGGCAGGCCTATCTGACCGCGCTCATCAACCAGACTCCCACCGCGCTGAACGCCGACGCCTATGCCCGTGTGGTCGAAGAGCATTCTCTGCGCCGCCGCATGTTGCAAGCCGCCAACGACATGGCCAAACTGGCCTACGACCAGACTCAAACCGTCGATACGGTCATGGACGAGGCCGAGAAGTCCATCTTCAGCATCAGTGAGCGCCGCGTGCGCAAAGACCTGCAGCCCATTGAACAAGTGCTCAGCCAGGTCTACGATCGCGTCGACCAGCTTTCTCAGCGCGGCGACGAGATCATGGGTGTGCCCACCGGCCTGATTGACCTGGACAAGCTCCTTGGCGGCCTGCAAAAATCCGACCTGCTCATCATCGCCGGTCGCCCTGGCATGGGTAAAACCGGCTTCATGCTTTCGGTGATGAAGAATGCCGCCCAACGCTTCAAGAAACATGTGGCCATGTTCTCGCTGGAAATGTCCAACGAACAGCTTGTCCAGCGTCTCATCGCCCAGGAAACAGGCATCGACACCCAGCGCCTGCGCACCGGCAAACTCACCGACGAAGAATGGCCGCTGTTTACTCACGCTATTGAAGTGCTCTCCGACACACGCATCTACCTGGACGATACCCCCGCCATTACCCCCATGCAGTTGCGCACCAAGTGCCGCCGGCTGCACATGGAATTTGAGCTGGACTTGATCATCATCGACTACCTGCAACTCATGTCCGGTGACATGCGCAATGACAACCGCGTGCAAGAGGTTTCCTACATCTCCCGCAACCTCAAAGTGCTGGCCCGTGAATTAAACGTGCCCGTCCTGGTAGCCGCCCAGCTCTCCCGCGCCGTCGAGCAGCGCACCGATAAAAAACCCGTTCTCTCCGACCTGCGCGAGTCCGGCAGTATCGAGCAGGATGCCGACGTGGTCATGTTCATCAACCGCCCCGACGCGCTGGAAAAAGATAACCCGCGCTCCAACCTGGCTGAGATCATCGTGGCTAAGCACCGCAACGGTCCCACCCACGGCGGCATCGAGCTGGTCTTCCTCAACAACCTGGCCCGCTTCGATAACGCCGCCCCTGCCCCCGCCGGTGGGCGTCGATGAGTCCCAAACGAGGCGAAATGACGTTTGCGGGCTTCCCCTCCGGCAAGGTACGCCTCACGCCCATCCCGGCGCAATTCTTCAGCGAGCTGCTGCCTCAAATCGACCACCTTGGCGAGATGAAGGTCACCCTCTACGCTTTCTGGTTCCTCGACCGCCTGGACGAACCCGTGCGCTACCTGCTGCACTCTGATTTTGCGACAGATGAGCGCCTGATCCAGGGCCTGGGTGACCAACCTCTGGCCGAGTGTCTGGAGCGCGCCGTGCAACGGGGAACCCTGCTGCGGGCTGTGCCGCAAAACGGCAGCCTGGAAGATACCGTCTACTTTTTGAACAGTCCCCGCGGGCGGGCCGCCATCCAGGCCATCCAGCGCGGCGAATGGGCCCTGCCCAACCAGCCTCACCCCGCCGTGGCTTTGGCCGTCGAACAGCCCAACATCTACAAGCTCTACGAGCAAAACATCGGCCCGCTCACTCCGCTGGTGGCCGAAATGCTCCAGGACGCCGAGAAAACCTACCCGGAAGATTGGATCGCAGAAGCATTTAAGATCGCGGTGGAAAAGAACGTCCGCCGCTGGAAGTATATTGAAGCCATTTTACGTTCGTGGCAGGAGGAAGGCCGTGACCAAACCGATCGACGACATGCTGCGAAAGATCGCCGCCGATACGTCGAAGGCGAATTCGCCGACTTCATCGAGCACTGATCCCCAAAGTTCAAGCGAGCTGCGCGGCGACCCCAACTGCCCCATTTGCCAGGGCGTCGGCTTCGTGCGCCGTGATCTGCCCATCACCGACCCCAACTTCGGCAAGGTGACCATCTGCGACTGTCGCCGCCAGGAAGTGGTCCAATCGGCTTACCAGCGCGTCTTCCGCCTGAGTAACTTGCAAGCTTTTGAAGGCATGACCTTCGAAACTTTCAAGGTGCGCGGGCGTCTCGGGCTGGGCGATGACCAGGTTCACTCGCTGCAAGTCGCCTTTGACCAGGCCCAGACCTTTGCCGGCACGCTAAAAGGCTGGCTGTTTATGGTGGGCGGTTATGGCGTAGGCAAAACCCACCTGGCCGCGTCCATCGCCAACTTTGCCGTGCGCATGGGCGTCCCCACCCTCTTCCTCACCATCCCCGACCTGCTCGATTGGCTGCGCTACGCTTACGGCACCACCGAGGACAATTTCGAGAGCCGCTTTGAAGAAATCCGCAATATCGGCTTGCTCATTCTGGATGACCTGGGCACCCAAAACGCCACCCCCTGGGCCCAGGAAAAGCTGTACCAGATTTTCAACCATCGCTACGTGAACCGTTTGCCGATGGTCATCACCACCAACCAGAGCCTGGATGAAATCGAAGGGCGCATCCAGTCCCGCCTGCGCGACCCCGAGCTGGTAACCACCGTGCGCATGCAAGCTCCCGATTTCCGCGACCCGCTGCAGGACAGCAGCCAGCCGCGCCTATCATCGCTGCATCTGTATAGCAAAATGAACTTTGGCAACTTCTCGATGCGTGAGCGCGAGCGCCTGCCTACCGAGCAGCAGCAAAACCTGGAAAAGGCTTTCAAAACCGCCCACGAGTTCGCTGAGCGGCCCCACGGCTGGTTGATCTTCTCCGGGGCTTACGGCTGCGGAAAAACTCACCTGGCTGCCGCCATCGGCAACTACCGCGCCGGGATGGGCCAGCCGCCGCTCTTTGTGGTGGTGCCCGACCTGCTCGACCATCTGCGCTCCACCTTCAGCCCCAACAGCAACACCTCCTACGATGATATTTTCGAGGAAGTGCGCTCGGCCCCTCTGCTCATCCTCGACGACCTGGGCACGCAGAGCGCCACCCCCTGGGCGCGTGAGAAACTGTACCAGTTCTTCAACCACCGCTATGCCGCCGAACTGCCCACCGTCATCACCACCGCCCTGCGCCTGGACGATATCGACGAGCGCATCCGCAGTCGCATGTTAGACACGCGCCTGTGCAAAATCTTCGGCATCCTGGCTCCAACCTACACGGCCAGCGGTGAAAAGCCCACCACCACCCGCCGCCCAAGAGC
>CAZMMI010000311.1:0-5043 GCA_964567255.1 uncultured Anaerolinea sp. | reverse complement strand
GCAAGCAGACAGCCCTGTCTCGGGACGAATAGCGGGATTTATTACCAAAAAATATGACAAGACAACGGAATTACGCCTGTTGTTCACTGATTTGAACGGCTTTGTATCGGCGAACGAAGAAGAACCCCACAACTGCAGAGACAGAGGCGGTGATCAGGTACAGGAGTTCCAAAGGTAACGCCGCTTTATCTGCAAAAAAAGCCATATAAACAACTTCACCCACCACACCAATGACAAATAAGATCAACGCCGCAGAACCCGATTTTCTGGCTCGTTCAAACGACAAACCAATCTCATCTCGGCGAAAAAGACGTTTTTCGGTTGGCAAGCGAAAAATGCCCATTCCCATATAAAACAAAGGCCAGAATGCAAACACGTAGGGCAGAGCAATATAAAACTGATACATGCCCCTATTGGACACAAAACCACCGGCCACATGGTTCAACCAGAGCAAGGCCAAAAACGCAATGGAAATTTTCTTAAAACGAATCAGTTCCTGTGCGCTTAAATCAACTTCGAAATATTTACCACGATAGACCGTTTTCCTGCTTTCACGACCGGCCTCGTCCACTTCCTGGATATTTTCATAATCATCTGCGTAACGTTTAAATACCATAATCCCGATCCTTCAACCCAAATAGGTGTTCCACCAATCCGGATTCTCCGTCCAGGATGCCCGGTATCTCGTTGTAATACGCCCCCAAACTCTTAGCCGCATGTGCGTCCGAATTGCTCAGCAAGGCCAACCCCAGTCGCCCCGCAATAGCGCGGATCTCGGCTTCGAAAGCGGGCGGCGTATTGTGGGAATGCACTTCGATAGCGTCCGGCGGGAAATGGTCAATATCGGCGAGAATCTTGGGGCGGTAGCGGAAAGGATGCGCCAGCACCAGAAACCCGCCCCGCGCCCGTACGTGCGCATACAGTTCGGGGTACTTCCAATCCATGCGCTCCAGACCAGGGTCGGGCACCCCAATCACCAGCCAATCTTCATCGTCGGCGGTAATTTCGATCCCCCCATAAATTTTAAACGGGGCATACTTTCGGTTTAGCGCCGCCAACCGCTGGGGATCCGGCAATTTGTAATGATCGGTAAACACAATTCCATCCAAGCCGGCTGCCACAGCCGCCTTCACCTGCTCTTCTTCAGGCGTCACCGCGCAACCGGAACGTTCGCTGCAATGTACATGCAAATCCACTTTCGCCATACTTCTTATACCTCGATGACCGTTAGATGATGCGCCCTCAACCACTCAGCCGGCGGCCCAGACCATCCATACACTTTTAAATTCACCCGTTCTTTGGCATCAAAGCTTACGCCCTCCGCTTCCAACAGGCGGCGCTGCATTTCGGCGCCGTGCCGCGGGCTGATCTTGCCCTGCGCATTGATCACCCGCTGCCAGGGCACATCCTCTGGACAGGAAGCCATCGCGGCGCCTGCCCAACGCGGACGAAACGCCCGGTAAGTCTCTTCGTCCAATCCGGGCGGCGGCGGGATGAATGCCGCGATTTGCCCGTAAGTGCCCACCTTGCCCACCGGAATCTGGCGGGCAATCTCCCACACCGCCTCCACAAACGCATTCCGCGCTCCAGGAGCTAACTGGGAAAGGTCCATGTCAGCACCTCCTGCCCCCTTTATTCCTTTCGCCGCGCTGCCAGGGCGCGGTATAACACGATCGATCCCGCAACTGCCGCATTCAACGATTCAACCTGTCCGCGCATGGGCAAGCCTACCAGCAAATCGCAGGATTTGCGGACCAGCGGGCGCATTCCTTCGCCCTCGTTGCCCACCACCAGCGCCAGGGCGCCGTCCAAACGGGCACGGTCATAAGGCTCCGCATCGGCAGAGCCTTCCAGCCCGGCCACCCAGGCCCCGGCCTCTTTGAGCGTATCGATGGCCTGGGCCAGGTTCACCTGTGCTACCAGCAAATGCTCGCTGGCGCCCACCGACGCATGCACCACCGCCGGCGTCACCCCAGCGGCACGCGCCAGCGGCATGACCACCCCATGCACGCCCACCGCTTCGGCGGTTCGCAGCAGTGTGCCCAAGTTCTGCGGGTTCTGGATCATATCCAGAATCAGCACAAACAAAGGTTCGGCGCGTTTTTCTGCCAACTCAATAATGTCAGGCAGACCGCTGTAGGGGTAGGCGCTGGTTTCCAGGGCCACGCCCTGGTGGCCTTCGCCCAGCGAATCCAACTGCTGCCGGTGAACCCGTGATACAGTCACCTTGCGCTCCGCCGCCAGTTGGAGAATCTCGGCCAGGCGGCCTTTCTCCTCCACCCCCTGGGCAATCATCAGGCGGAAGAGGTCCCTTCGGCGGGTGCGCAAAACTTCATACACCGGGTTGCGCCCGGAAATCCACTCTTTCATTCCTGGTAACGCCAGCCGGTGCCCTCTTTGCTGTCCTCCAGGGTTACGCCCAATTCGGTCAGGCGGTTACGGATCAAATCCGACATGGCCCACAGTTTTTGCTTGCGCATCTCGGCCCGAATCTCAATCAGCAGTTCAATGAACGGCGCGGCAGCCTGCGGTTTGCCCTCGTCGGTGATCAAACGCAGCCCCAACACAGCACCCAGTTCGCGCAGCAATGCCTGCCCACCGGCCAGATCAGCCTCTGTGCCGCCATCAGCGCGGGCCTGGTTGATGGCGCGCACCAGTTCAAACAGCGCCGCCAGCCCGCCGGAGGTATTCAAGTCGTCGTCCATGGCTTCGATGAAGGCCGCTTTGCTGGCCTCGCCTTGCCTGGCCAGGGCCTGTTTGCCTTCCTCCGCCAACCCCTTGGCCCCGGGCAGAGCCGGGCGCAGCGCCGACTTGAGCCGGTCCAAGGCGCGCTCGGTCTGCTCCACCACCTCGTCGGTGTAGGTCAACGGGTTGCGGTAGCCCGAGTTGAGCACCATCATGCGCAGCACATCGCCGTCATGTTTGGTGAGAAATTCCTCAATAGTCACCAGATTGCCCAAAGACTTGGACATCTTCTCGCCACCGAACTGCAACATGCCGTTGTGCACCCAATAACGGGCAAAAGATTTGCCGGTGTAGCTTTCGGTCTGGGCAATTTCATTTTCGTGGTGCGGGAAGATCAAATCGTTGCCGCCGCCATGAATATCAATTTGCTCGCCCAGGTGCGAAAGGTTCATGGCCGAGCACTCAATGTGCCAGCCGGGGCGGCCCTGGCTCCACGGGCTCTCCCAGAACGGCTCGCCCGGTTTAGCCGCTTTCCACAAAGCAAAATCCAACGGGCTTTCTTTGGCCTCGCCAATTTCAATACGCGACCCTGCCTGCATATCTTCCAGTTTTCGGCCCGATAGGCGCCCATAGTCATCGTCTTTGTTTACGCGGAAGTACACATCTCCGTTGGAGGCCGGATAAGCATAACCTTTCTCAACCAGTCCCTCGATCATGCGAATGATCTGCGGCATCTCTTGCGTGGCGCGCGGATTGACCGTGGCGGGCAAGATGTTGAGGGCCGCAATCTGCGTCTGAAACTCGGTGATGTAGTTTTGCGCCAGCACAAAGGGGTCCATACCCATTTGGTTGGCCCGGTTGATGATTTTGTCGTCCACATCGGTAAAGTTAATCACCTGCCGCACGTCATACCCGCGGTAGGTCAGGTAACGGCGCAGAATATCAAAAACCAGGGCGAACATGGCATGGCCGATGTGGGCCTTATTGTAGACCGTCACACCGCAGACATACATGCGAACTTTGCCCGGTTCAATCGTCTCGAACAGCTCTTTTTTGCGGCTCAATGTAGAATATAACTTAATCGCCATACATTCCATTCCCTTATTAATAATCTCGGTCTGGGCGGGCAAAAATCATCCGCCCTGCTGCGGTTTGCAGCACTTTGGTCACCAGGACGTTCGTCTCCTGATCAATGTAATCGCGTCCGTTTTCAATCACCACCATCGTGCCGTCGTCCAGGTAACCAACTCCCTGCCCGACTTCCTTGCCCTCCTGAATGACGCGCACACACAACATTTCGCCGGGCAACAGCACCGATTTGACCGCGTTGGCAAGCTCATTGATGTTCAAGATGGACACGCCCTGCAACTCGGCAATCCGGTTGAGATTGAAATCATTGGTCAAAATCGGACAGCGCATCTGGCGGGCCAGGATGACCAGCTTGTCATCCACCTCACGCACCCCTTCCACGTCAATGTCGGTGATGCGCACTGGGATGGTGGGCTCTTTTTGTAGCGCAGCCAGCACCTCCATGCCCCGCCGCCCGCGCTGACGGCGCAGGCTGTCGGGCGAATCGGCAATATACTGCAATTCGTTCAGCACAAAACGTGGAATCAATAATGAACCCGGCAGAAAACCTGTCCGAGCCACGTCCGCAATCCGTCCGTCAATGATCACGCTCGTATCCAGCAAAATAGTCCGCGATTCGGCCCAATTGGCCCCGCTTGGCTGTGCAGCTTCCGCAGATTGCCCCCCACTCCCGCCCCGGCCCAGACTCTGGAAAATTGCAAACAAATCTTCCTGGCGCATAACAAAAATGGCTACCCCCAGGTACCCCATGAGAATCACGCCGAGGAAGGGCAGAATCTGTCCAAGCGGAGTAGGCAATAACGAGAGCGGAAAAGCCAGCAGCGCCGCAATCCCCAGCCCCACCATCAAACCAAGCAGAGAAGAAAACAATGATTTCGCCGACACACGCGCCATCTTCGCGCGCAGTGCCTTAATAGGACGGGTGGTGATGAGCGGGGTTAAGATGAGGCCGGCCAGCGCACCCACCATGCCGATTGTAAACGCATACTGCTCGACGGAAAAAGACATCATACTGGGAGACTTGGCAGCCATTTGCCCGAGATAAGAACCCCAGTACACGCCGAGGACGGAGCATGCAATCATGCCAATCAGGCGCGCAATAAAATCAGCACTCATTCGATGTTCCTCCACCAAGATGCCGCCTGGACATAAAGATGCCCAGGCAATCACCTTCATAAATTGTTAACGTGCAGGAAGAGGATAAGTCCACCTGTATAAGGATGATAGCATGGGAGGGTAGGTTCGTCAATCAATCCGCAGGCCAAAAAT
>CAZMMI010000310.1:3685-5053 GCA_964567255.1 uncultured Anaerolinea sp. | reverse complement strand
TTTTTGAGAAAAAATCTCAAATAATCGCTTTATAAAGCAGAGGAACGATGCTTATTCAATTTTCGGTGGAAAACTTCCGCTCCTTCAAAGAGCGGGCCACGCTCAGCCTGCTGGCGGCCAAAATCCGCGCCAAAGATGCCCAGGTGGACGCCGCCAACACGTTTGCGGTGGACGAAGACCTGACCCTCCTGCGCGCCGCCGCGGTGTATGGGGCGAACGCCAGCGGCAAGACCAACCTGGTGCGCGCCCTGGCCTTCTTCCAGTACTTTGTGGCCAACTCGGCCCGCGAGACGCTCGGCCCCGCCCCCATCCCCGTGGATCCCTTCCGCCTGAGCACCGAAACCGAAGACCACCCGGCGGCCTTCGAGGTGGTCTTTCGGGTGGACGGGCAGGTATATCGCTACGGCTGCGAAATCACCCGCAGCCGGGTGACTGCCGAATGGCTGTTCAGGGCCGGCGCGCGCAAAGAGATCACCCTCTTCACGCGCGAAGGCGATTCCATTCGCCTGGGGCGCTCCTTCGCCGAAGGGCGCGGCCTGGACAAGCGCACCCGCCCCAACGCCCTGTTCCTGTCGGTGGTGGCGCAGTGGAACGGCCCGCTGGCCCAAACGCTGGTGGGCTGGTTCCAAGCCTTGCAGATCATTTCCGGCCTGGAAGACCTGGATTACCGCGCCTTCACGCTCCATCGCTTCCAGGATCAAGCCTCCCGCGAAGCCATCATCCGCTTTGTGCGTTTGCTGGATGTCGGTGTGGATGACGTGCGCACCCGCCGGGTGGAAAAAGAGCGCCTGGCGGCCACCGTTCCGCCCGAGATGAGGGATTTGCTCACTCAATCCGGCGTGGACTGGTACGCGGTGGAGACCCTGCACGGCAAATACGACGAAAAGGGGCAGCTCTCCGGCCAGGTCATCTTTGATTTAGAAGTCAGCGAATCGCACGGCACGCAGAAACTGTTCTTCCTCTCCGGCCCGGTGCTGTCTGCGCTGGAGCAAGGGCGCGTTCTGGTGGTGGATGAGATGGAGGCGCGCCTGCACCCCCTCATCACCCTGGAAATCGTGCGCATGTTCCAGTCGCCGCAGACCAACCCCCACAA
Source organism: uncultured Anaerolinea sp. (assembly GCA_964567255.1). Lineage (GTDB taxonomy): Bacteria > Chloroflexota > Anaerolineae > Anaerolineales > Anaerolineaceae > Anaerolinea. The sequence continues at coordinate 3,960 of CAZMMI010000310.1, read as the reverse complement.
CGCCCAGTTGGTGTTCACCACCCACGATACCAACCTGCTCACCAACCGGCGCTTCCGCCGCGATCAAATCTGGTTCACCGAGAAAGATTCGCGCGGGGCCACCCACCTGTATTCATTGGCCGAGCTGCAGGTGCGCAACGATGCCTCCTTTGAGCGCGATTACATTGAAGGGAAATACGGGGCCATCCCCTATCTGGGCGATGTGCGCCAGGTTCTGCCGGAGGAAGAGGAGTGAGCGCTGCTGCCCGCCGCCCGCGCAAACGCCCCTACATGGA
>CAZMMI010000310.1:0-3585 GCA_964567255.1 uncultured Anaerolinea sp. | reverse complement strand
GCCGCCGATTTCAACCGCGCCCTGCAACTGGCCGCCTCCAATCGCATCGAGGTGGCCTATTCCAACCAGGCGTTTGAGCTGTGGTATTTGCTGCACTTTCAAGATGTGAGAGGAGCGCTGCACCGGGCGCAGTATATTCAGCGCCTGGAAAAACATCTGGGCCACGGCTATCAAAAAAACAGTACGCGGTTGTACAATGAATTGTTAGGGCTTCAATCGCAAGCCATCGAGCGCGCCCGGCAGTTGCTGGAAAGCTACAACCCGCCCGATCCTTTCCACGACGACCCCTCCACCACCGTGCACCGGTTGGTGGAGCAGCTCAATCGCTCTCGCATTATCAACCCGGATTCAGAGAGGTGACCATGCGCATTGGGGGTGAACGTTCCGCGGTACAAAACCCATTGATCCGCTATGCCCGAGAAGCGGGCTGGACTTATCTTTCGCCAGACGAGGCCATGCGCCTGCGCGGCGGCGAAGAGCGCATGCTGCTGGGCGACGTGTTCTCGCGCCAGGCGCAAGCGCTCAACCCCAAAACGGTGAACGCGCACCGCGCCGAAGATCTGCGCCGCAGCCTGGAGCACCTTCTGCCGCGCATCGAGGGCAACCTGGAGGCGTGGGAATACCTGCGCGGGCTGAAAACGGTCTTTGTGCCCGAAGAGCGCCGCGAGCGCAACGTGCGCCTGCTCGAGCCGCTGGAATGGCAGGCCAACACCTTCCACGTCACCGACGAATTGAGCTACACCAACGGCACGCACCGCATCCGCCTGGACGCGGCTTTCTTCATCAACGGCATCCCGGTGCTGCTGGTCGAGACCAAATCGGCCACCAAGCTGGAGGGCATCGCCGAAGCGCTGGACCAGGTGCGGCGCTATCACCGCGAGGGGCCGGAACTGCTGGCTCTCATCCAGTTATTCAACCTGACCCACCTGGTGCATTTTTATTACGGGCCGACCTGGAACCTGTCGCGCAAGAACCTGTATAACTGGAAGGATGAGCAGGCCGGCGCTGATTTTGAGACGCTGGTGAAAACCTTTGTGGCCCCGCAGCGACTGACGCGGGTGTTGTGGGATTTTGTGCTCTTCACCCGCCAGGACGACACCCTCAACAAAATCATCCTGCGCCCGCATCAAATGCGCGCCGTGGAGCGCGTGGTGCAGCGGGCCGCCGATACGCATAAGCGGCGCGGCCTGGTCTGGCACACGCAAGGCTCGGGCAAGACCTTCACCATGATCACCATTGCCAAGAAGCTGCTCGAAACCCGCCAGTTCGAAAACCCCACCGTGCTGATGCTGGTGGACCGCAACGAGCTTGAGTCGCAGCTTTTTGGCAACCTGACAGCCGCCGGCTTTGAGCATGTGGTGGTGGCCGATTCAAAGCGCACCCTGTACCAACTGCTCAAAGAAGACCGCCGCGGCTTGATCGTGAGCATGATTCACAAGTTCGACGACATCCCCGCCGGCGTCAACCTGCGCGAGAACTTCATTGTGCTGGTGGACGAAGCGCACCGCACCACCGGCGGCGATTTGGGCAATTACTTGATGGGCGCGCTGCCCAACGCCACCTACATCGGCTTCACGGGCACGCCCATCGACCGCACGGCCAAAGGCGAAGGCACCTTCAAAGTGTTCGGCGGCGATGATCCAAAGGGCTACCTGGACAAGTACAGCATTCAGGAAAGCATCAGCGACGGCACCACCGTTCCGCTGCACTACACCCTGGCGCCCAACGAGCTGCGCGTTGACCGCGAGACGCTGGAGCGGGAATTCCTCAGCCTGCACGAAGCCGAAGGGGTGAGCGACATCGAGGAGCTGAACCGCATCCTGGAGAAAGCCGTCACCTTGCGCAACATGCTCAAGAACGACGATCGCATGAACCGCATCGCCGCGTATGTGGCCGAGCATTACCGCCAGGTGGTGGAGCCGATGGGCTACAAGGCTTTCCTGGTGGCAGTGGACCGGGAGGCCTGCGCGCGGTACAAGGTCTTCCTGGATCGCTACCTGCCCGCCGAGTATTCCGAGGTGGTTTACAGCCCGGCGCACAATGACAACGAAGAACTGCAGCGCTATCATATCTCCGCCGAGGCCGAGAAGCAGCTTCGCAAGGATTTCCGCGCCCCCGAAAAACTGCCCAAGATCTTGATCGTCACCGAAAAGCTGCTCACCGGCTTCGATGCGCCCGTGCTGTACTGCATGTACCTGGACAAACCCATGCGCGACCACGTCTTGCTGCAGGCCATCGCCCGCGTCAACCGGCCGTATGAGGACGAGCACCATCATCCCAAGCCGGCGGGCTTTGTGCTCGATTTTGTGGGCATCTTTGAGAAGCTGGAACAGGCCCTGGCCTTTGACAGCAAAGACGTGACCGGCACACTGGCCGACCTGGACAAACTCAAAGAGCGCTTCTATGCCAACATGGAGCAGGCCGGCACGGAGTACCTGTCCTTGTTGGGGGCGTACGATACGCCCGACAAGGTTTTGGAGAAGGTCCTGGATCATTTCCGGGACGAAGAGCTGCGCCACACCTTCTACCGCTTCTTCAAAGAACTGGAAACGCTCTACGACATCATCTCGCCGGACGCGGACCTGCGCCCTTACCTCGACCGCTACAACCAGGTGGCGCGCATGTACGCCCTGCTGCGCTCGGCTTACGATGGCGTGATCATTGACCACGAACTGACCCGCAAGACCGCCGAGCTGGTGCAGAAGCACACCCAGAGCGGCATGATTCAGGAAAGCCTGGACGTTTACGAGATCAACGAGAACCTGCTGGAGCGGCTGAGCGGCGAGGACAAGCCCCCCACGGTCAAAGTCTTCAACCTGCTCAAGAGCATCTCGGAGATGGTCGAACAAAAGATGGGGCAGGCCCCCTACCTGATCTCAATCGGGGAGCGCGCCGAAGCGATTGCCCAGGCCTACCAGCAGCGGCAAATTGAGACCCAGGAAGCCCTGCGGCGTCTGGAAGAGCTGATCAACGAGACGGTTCAAACCGAACGCGAGCGCGAAGAGAAGAACATGCTGCCCATCGCGTTCTCGATTTACTTCCTGCTGCGCAAAGCCCAAAAGAGCGATCCCGAAGAGCAGGCGGTATCGATGGCCGAGGTGTTTGTGCGTTACCCGCACTTCCGCACCAGCGAGGCCCAGGAGCGGCAGGTCAAGCAGGAGCTGTATAAAGTGCTGCTCAAGCGCAACGCCGAAAAAGGCAAGATGCCCAACATCGAGGAATTGAAGACGCTGGTGGATCAAATCGTGCGCATGGCCGGCCAGGCCGGGAGAAGCGCTTAATGGTGGAAATTGATGAAAAAGGGCGGACAGGCCAGGATCTGCTGCCCTCTCTGGAAGAATCTGTGCCGGGCGAGTTGTTCAAGGCCGAGGTGCGGGCAATGGCAGCGCGCATGGAGGTCGAGCCACAATCGATCACGCTGCGCCCGATGAAACGCAAGTGGGCCAGCTGCTCGAGCAAAGGCAACCTTACGTTTGATACCGGCTTGCTGGAACAGCCGGCAGCGTTCAGGCGAAAAGTGATTGTGCATGAGCTGCTGCACCTGAAGGTGCCCAATCACGGCAAGTTGTTCAAGGCGCTGGAGGC
>CAZMMI010000309.1:0-5062 GCA_964567255.1 uncultured Anaerolinea sp. | reverse complement strand
GCCTGATGGGTGCAGCCATCGGGAGTCTGGCTGGGGTTTTGGTAAGCGACCTCGAGGGAAGCCTTGGGCTGGTTCGGATTGCTCAGGTCGACGGTGTAAGTTGCTTGGGATGTAACCCGGGCGTTGACCTTGTTGAAGCCGATGTTGCTGTCGACGATCATGAGGAAGTCGCCGGGGCCGGGATGCACACCGTTATCCAGCCCGGCGCGCTCCAGAGCGCCCTGACCCGTCTCAAGGTTGAAGTAGAGGAACAAGTGCCCGGTTTGGAGGGCTTCGTGGGCTGCCCAGGCCAGATCGACGAGCGACTGGCGGTCTTCAAGAGTCTGCACGCGATCGACCGCTGCCTGGGCCAGGTCTAGCATAAAGTCTTTGCGCCCCAGCCACCAATCGTTAGTCATGCCTTGACCCGCTTCAGGACCCCAGGCGGTGCGCATCCAGGACTGGACGATGGAAGCGTTGACCGGCTCGGGCGCGCCGGGGAGGGTCAGCGGTCCAAGCACGTCTACGAGCAGGGTGGTGGCGCGGGTGTCAAAAGCGATGACACCGTCCACGGTTTGCCCGGTGGTGAGAGTGTAAAGATTTTGCAGGTCGCGTGCAGATTCAGGAAAGTCAGGGGACCAGTTGGCGTCGCGTGGCAGCCACATGCCCAGAGTCATGAACTCTTTGAGCGCACCAGGAGCCTCGGGGTATTCGGCCACGGGGTTATCGAGGATGTAGGAGTCGACCATCGTCAGGCGGACGATATCCCCGCCCTGGACGCGCAGCAGCCCCAGACCAGAGATGAATCCGCCGGTACCGCGCAGCTCGTCGTCATTCATGGCTGCCAGCAGGTAGGTGCGCTCTTCCGACTGTCCGGCCAGTTCGGGAAAGGCGATGAGCGCGTCCAGGCCTGCTTCGAGGAGTTCAAAATTGTCATCAAATTGCCGGTAGCGGCTATCCCAGGGCTCGGGGAGCAGGCTGCCGTCGATTTGATCTCGCAAAGCGGCGGCTTGACCGAGGGAGTCGCGTGCGCCGTAGAAGTAGGCATTGCCCTCCGTCAGCGCGGCAGTCAGGCGGGCGGTGGCAGGATCATCGCCGGAGGCCGGGTTGTTCAGGGTTTCCCAGGCTGGGAGCAGACCTTGCAAAGCCTGGCGGGCCGTGCGGACCATCTCGATGGCGTAGTCCAGGCCGGGGTCGGCCTGAGAAGCGTAACGACCCACCTTGCCGGGCAAGCGAGCGGCGAGGTTCAAGGCAGGCATGAGCGGGGCGAGACCGTCGCGCAGACTCACCAGGTGCTGCTCGGTTTGGGTGAGGGTTGCCAGCGCTTGTTCGGGGTCGAGACCGTCCAGACCGGATTGGGCCATGCTCAAACCGGCTTTGGCGGATTGTATCAAGGCTACACTCTGCCAGGTGATGAAACCCAACCAGAGCAGGAGCAAAGCCAGGAGCAACAACCCTGCCCGGCGCAGCCATTTGGCGGCAGAAGAGTGGGGAAGGGTGGGCTGTGAGGTTAAGGGTTTGCGGAAAAGGGGCATGGCGGGATGCGCTCGCTTTCGAAAGTGTTTTTCTATTTTAACCTTGTTAGTTGGTTCCGGCAAAGCGGTTGTTGGGTTGCTTTTTGGGTAAGAGGAACCCGGCAGCCAGTCCGCAGCCAAGCGCCAGTGCACGGGCCAGGAGCAGGCCCGGGGCAGCCCAGAGGATGAGTGGGTCGGAGCGCTTGATGAAGCGCCGCAGCGGTAGGGTGAGGATGAGGAAAGCGGCCAGGCCCAGGCCAGCCAGCCCCAAGCCTGCCGGGTGGAAGAAGGCCAGAAGTATGCCCAGCCCGAACAGCCCGACGGAGAGAATTTCCAGGGGCTGGGTGGGCGAGGTGTGCGAGTCACCGCGGGCTTTTTCGGGCATCCAGCGCAGCAGGAAGGCTTTCCAGTAGCCGATGCCAAACTTTCGGCGGATGTACTCGCCCAGGTTGCGATCGTGGGGGTGGTACACGGCAGCCTGGGGCTGAAAGACTAGTTTGTGGCCTTTGCCTGCCAGACGGAAGGAAAACTCCTGGTCTTCGACCGAAGGAACGGGGAAACGTTCATCGAAGCCGCCCTCGGAGAGGAAAATTTCGCGACGGTAGGCAGCCGAATAGGTGTCGATGAAGTCGATTTGGCACAGCTTGCGCATGCGCTCATACTTGAAGGCGTATTCGGCTTGAACAAAGCGCGGAATGATGCCGTTTTCGTGGGTGCGGTACACACCTTTGACGCCCACGACCTGCGGATCGGAAAAGGGCGAAAGCAACGAAGCGAGCCAATCGGGCGCGGGGACGCAATCGGCGTCGGTGAAGGCCAGCAGGGGTGCCTGGGCGGCGCGGGCGCCGTGATTGCGAGCGGCGGCGGGCCCGGCGTTGGGCTGGCTGAGGACAGTAGCGCCGTATTTCGGAGGGATGGCGGCTGTACGATCGCTGGAGCCGTCATCGACCACGATGATCTCGTAATCCTGGCCCAGAGTCAGGCCCTCCTGCAAGCGGAGAGACTCGAGCAATTTTGGCAGCAGCAATTCGGCGTTGTAGGCGGGAATGATGACTGAAACGATCATGCGAGAGCTCGCTTTCCCAGGCGCGGAGCGAGCAGCAGCCCACCGGAGATGATTAGTGGGGGCAGGGTTACCAGGGCGTGGAGCAAGATGGCGAAGGCGGCTTGCCCGTCTGGGTGGATACCGTATGGGGCCAGACCGAGCATGGCAAAGAAGTAAAAGGGGCCGAAGTTGCCCGGCATAACCGCCGGGATCAGCCCGGCGTAGATCAAGGCCAGAGAGAGCGCCGCGCCAGGAAGCGTGATGGGCAGGTGCAATGCGCGCAGCACCAGCAGGTTGGTCAACCACATGATAAGCCAGATGAGCAACGTGGCAGCGGCGGAAGGCAGCAAGGCGCGAGCGCTGCGCAGGGTAGAAAGGCGCTCGAGCCAGGTTTCCATCCGCGCTGTGTTCCAACCGAAGCGAGATTGAAGGATGGGACGCAGACCACGCCATAGGAGGGGGGCAAGCCACAAGCTGCCCAAGATGAAGATCGAGGCGGCGACTCCTACCGGGAGGAGCCAGTTTTGGGTGCGGGCCAGCAGTTCGGCGGGCAGGACTGGAAGGAGCAGGGCCAAGAGAATGAGCAGAGCCAGCATGTCGAGGTATTTTTCCAACACCAGAGCCGCGCCGGCTGAGACGGTGATCGCGGGTTCACCTTTGCCGGCTGCTGAAAGCCAGCCCAGCCGCACGACCTCGCCCCCGCGCACGGGCAGAAGGATGTTGGCAGCTTGCCCGATGAAAAAAGCCGCACTCAGGCGACCGAGCCAGAGGCGCTGCGAGAGACCAGCCAGCCAGCCCCAGCGCATGATCTTGATGAGTTGGGTGACCAGGAAGGACAGCAAGGCCAGAAGCAGCCAACCTGGATCCACCTGGGCCAAAGCGCTGCCCACGGCTTGCCAGTCCATTTGCCGTAAAGCCAGGATTAGCAAGACCACGCCTAGAAGCAGGCGCAGGATGGGCCAGATGCGCTTAAGGTTCACAATCAATGTCCATCTGACCAGCGGATGCGTCGATTTGGACGACGTAGCATACAGGAAGGGTGGGGTTTTTCGCAGGAAGGGCGATTCCCCATGCTTCGGTTGGCTGAGGCAGAGTCAGGTCGGGATAAGCTGAGTTTACTGATTGGCGGTACCAGTCGTAATGGGTGAGGGGCAGGACGATGATGCGCCAGCCCGGCTGCATCTTGAGGCCAAAGTGCAGGTACCACAGCGGGAAGGTTTCGGCATCGTTTTGGGTGAAGACCAACGCGTTGTGGGGGATGACTTCTTGCGCATAGGCGAGAAAAGAGGCGGCGCGGAAGTCGCTGCGCGGATCGATCTGGGTCAGGGTGAGGGGAAGGCGGGCAAGGATGACAAGCAGGAGAAGAAGGACCACAGCCTTGCCCACAGGTTTTCCTTTCCACGAGACCGGCCACAGCGAAACAGCGGTTGAGCCGATCCAAATAGCCCCGGTGAGCAGGGCGGGTATCAGGTAGATCTGGGAGTCAGGGGTGTTGTAGAGAATTGCAAAGATGGAAAACGATGCGAAGATCCACAGGGGCAGCCAGGGCAGGCGCGTCTTTGGGAGAGGGCCTTGCACGGCTCCCCAGGCGGCGGCGAAAATGCCGGGTGCCCAAAATTGTTCGATCATGAGACTTGCCCAGGCGGAGAGGCGCTCGAGGATTTGCATGGGGGGCGTGCTGCCCAACAACCCGGCGTAAGCCCGCCCGCTGACCAGCCAGAGCAGCCCAGCCCAGGTGTTCACGTCGCCCCAATTGATGGGCGGGTTATCCGCGGCGCGCAGCGCAAGGCCAGCGTAAACAGCAGCAAAGGCGCCAAGCACTAGCGTGATTTGCAAGAGCAGAAAGCTCACCGGCCTCCCGTTTCGCCGGGCCTTAAAGAAAACCCAGGCGGCGACAGGGGCCAGAAGCAGGATGGTGAGGTGGTTGCCCAATGATAGACCCACTACCACGGAGAGAAGGCTGATCTTCCAGGCGAGGGCGGGGCTGTTGAGTAAGGACAGCCACCACATCCAGCTCACCAGTGCCAGGGCTTGCAGGCCGTGTACTTCAACAATGACGGCCTGGGACCAGAACAAGGGCGCACTGCCCCAGGCCAGGGTGGTAATGACGCCGGCCAAAGTGCCCAGGCGGTCGCTTGAAAAAAGCTGACTTTGCACCCAACGCCCAGCCCAGGCGGCAGCCAGCGCAGCGGGCAGGGCGGAGAGCAATGCGCCCTTCCATGGAGCAGTTCCAAAAGGCAGTTGTTGGAGCAGGCTGCCCAGAAGGGTGTAGGTGGGGTAACCGCTGGGATGGGGCACGCCGCCAGAGAGGATGGCAGCCAGGAAGTCGCCGCCGTCGCCGCCGAAGTTTGCCCAGGTCAGGTCTTGGGGAAGGACAGCCAGGTAAAGGGCCAGGAGAACGGCCCCTGCCAGCCAGCAGATTTTATCTTCCCACCAGACTAAACGCATTCATGCCTCTCATAGGTAGACGGGACGGAGAAAATGAATACCCACCCTGTGCTGATTATATCATTGCAGGGTGGGC
>CAZMMI010000308.1:0-5069 GCA_964567255.1 uncultured Anaerolinea sp. | reverse complement strand
CCGTCCCAGCACCTCCAGGTGCGCAGCCGGGTCCAGCCCGGCGGTCGGCTCGTCCAGCAACAGCACCTGCGGCCGCAACGCCAGCGTGGCCGCCAGGGCCACCTTGCGCTTTTCGCCCCCGCTCAACGCAAACACCAGGCGGTCCTTGAATGCCTCAAAATCCAGTCCCACCAGTTCCATCGCCCATCTCACCCGCTCGGCCAGCGTTTCATCAATGCCAATTTGCCGCGGCCCGTAGGAGATTTCATCGCCCACGTACTGTTCGAAGAACTGCATTTCCGGGTTTTGGAACACCAGCCCGACCATCTTGGCCACCGTCTTGGTCGGCACGTCTAAATCGGCCAACTGGTGCGGTCCCACCCGCACCGAACCTTTCTGCGGGCGCAGCAGCCCGTTCAGGTGTTGCAGCAGCGTCGATTTTCCCGACCCGGTTCGTCCCAGCAATCCCAGCGTCCCCCCGCGCATGGCGGTCATGTTCAAATCCTTGAGCGCCAGATGCGCCAAAGGTGTATCAGCGAGGTAAATATGTTCCAGGCCGCGCACCTCGATCAATGCTTCATCGCTTCCCGAAGCCGCCAAACCGGCCGGAGAAGCCGCGACCCCGCTCACCGCCCCGTGATAAGCAGGCAGGCGGTCCAGCCACTCTTGCGGTTGCAGCGGTCTGGGTGTCATCACCCCCAGCCACTGCTGGAAACGCTCTGCCAACCGGGCCGGGCGCGGCAGTCCCAGCCCATATTTTCCCACCCGGTTCGCATCGGTGAACACATCGGCAGGGGAACCGTCCTCTGCCACCTTGCCCTCGTGCAGCACCACCACTCGCGAAGCCATCACCGCCTCTTCCATGTGATGGGTGATAAAAACCACCGTCATCCCTTCCTGGTTCAGGCGCAGCATCTCGCGAATAGCCATCAACCGTCCGGCCGGGTCGAGCATGGTGGTGGCTTCGTCAAACAACACCACCTGCGGACGCATAGCCAGCACCCCTGCCAGGGCCAGGCGCTGAGTCTGCCCGCCCGAAAGCATATGCGGCGAGCGTTGAGCGTGCTCCTCCAACCCCACCGACTTCAAGGCCTGGTCCACCCGTGCGCGGATCTCCGCGGATGGGAGCCCCAGGTTTTCCGGCCCAAAAGCTACATCCTCGTCCACGGTCGTGGCCACAATTTGATCTTCGGGATGCTGGAACACCAGTCCCACCTGCCGCCGGATCGACGCCAGTTGTTCTCTTCGACTTGTGTCCAGGCCGTTCACCAGCACCCGCCCCGACTGCGGTATCAGCAGCCCATTCATCAGGCGCAGCATGGTGGTCTTGCCCGATCCATTCGAGCCCACCACCGCCACCATGTCGCCGGGGAAAATCTCCAGCGACAACCCGCGCAAGATGTCCCGGGTATTTTCCTCCCCCGGATAGCGGAATGTGACGTTGTCCAGCAGAATGAGCGGTTCCATTGCGCTTATTATAATCCTATGAGTTGAAGAAAGCTCCCAAATTGGAGGTGTCCGAGTGTGCTCCGCACACTCGGACACCTCCAATTTGGGTTTCTTCGCCCAATCTCTCCCCACATCCCCAAAATCTAGTAAAATACTCGAATTCTTTTTTTCATCTGGTGAAAATATGACGGCTTCTACGCATCCTACCCTGGTAATGAAATTTGGCGGGACTTCGGTTGGCACACCCGAAGCCATGCACCAAACCGCCAAAATCGTCCGAGATAACCTCTCGGCCTGGCCGCGCATCGTTGTGGTCACTTCCGCGCTCTCCGGCGTCACCGACCTGCTCATCAAAAGCGCCATCGCCGCCACTCGCGGCGACGTGTTCACCTTCCAGGACACTGCCCGCATCCTCAGCGAGCGCCACGAAGCCATCCTGACTTCCGGCATCATCCACCCTGCCCGCCAGGACGCCATCCGTGAAAGCGTCCAGGCCTTGATTCAAGACTTCTCCAATCTTTGCCTGGCCATTTCCGTGCTCGGAGAGGCCACCCCGCGCGCCATGGATGCCGTTGCCTCGCTCGGAGAGCGGCTGGCCGTGCGCTTGCTGGCCGGCGCCATTGATTCGCTCGGCGCGCCCGCCGAATACGTCGAGGCCACCCGCATCATTCAGACTGACGCACACCATCAAGCCGCCCACCCCGATATGGCCGCCACCAAGGCTGCTGTTCACAGTGTCCTGGCCCCCATGCTCGACCGCGGCATTGTTCCCGTGGTCACCGGTTTCATCGGCGCCACCCCCGAAGGCGCCACCACCACCCTCGGTCGCGGCGGCAGCGATTACACCGCCGCCATCCTCGGCGCATTGCTTCCGTCAAATGAAGTCTGGATCTGGACCGACGTGGACGGGGTGATGAGCGCCGACCCGCGCATCGTGCCCCACGCCGCCACCATCGAACAACTCACCTACCGCGAAGTCTCCGAGCTGGCCTTCGCCGGGGCCAAGGTGCTGCATCCCAAAACCATCCGCCCGGTCATCGAAGCGGGCATCGGCTTGCGCGTCCTCAACACCTTCAACCCGGCCCACGCCGGGACCCGCCTGGTCAGTGAATTGCCCGTTCGCGAGCAAAAGGTGGTTAAATCGGTCACCACCATCCGCGGCCTCAAGCTGGTTACGCTTGAAGGGCGCGGTATGTTGGGCGTGCCCGGCGTCGCCGCCCGCACCTTTGCCGCCATCGCCTCCACCGGCGCCAGCGTCTCGCTCATCTCCCAGGCATCCTCCGAGCAAGCCATTTGCTTTGCCGTGCCCGCCGAAGCCGTCCCCCAGGTCGTCTCCGCTGTCCAACTCGCCTTCCGTGACGAATTCGAAAACAAAGACATCGACCGCGTGTGGGCCTCCGAAGAAGTGGTCATCGTCACCGTCGTCGGCGAGGGCATGCGCAGCACACCTGGCGTCGCGGGGAAAGTTTTCAGCGCCTTGGGCGACCAAAAAATCAACGTCATCGCCATTGCCCAGGGGTCTTCCGAAGTATCCATCAGTTTTATCATCGCCAGCCAGGATGCCGTCGCCGCCGTGCGCGTGCTTCATGACCTGGTGATTCGTTAAGGAGCCATTCCATGAGCAACAAAATCCCCGTCGCTGTTTTAGCCGCCACCGGCAGCGTTGGACAGCGCTTCGTCCAGCTCTTAGACAACCATCCCTGGTTTGAGGTGGTCGCCCTCACCGGTTCCGACCGTTCCATCGGCAAGCCGTATGGCGATGTCTGCCATTGGTTGTTGCCCGGCGAAATGCCCACCTGGGCCCGCGACATGATCGTGCGCCCCTCCACCCCCGAGGCCGTCCAGGCCCCCCTGGCCCTCTCCGGCCTGCCCGCCGACCTGGCCCGCGACATCGAGCCCGCCTTTGCCGCCGCCGGCACGGTCATCTGCTCCAATGCCTCGGCTTACCGCCGAGCCGCCGACGTGCCCATCCTCCTCCCCGAGATCAACGCTCCCCACGTGCATCTGATCGAAACCCAGCGCCGCCTGCGCGGTTGGAGCGGGGCCATCACCACCAACCCCAACTGCACCAGCACCGGCATGAGCATTGCTCTCAAACCCCTCCAGGACACCTTCGGCCTCAAGCGCGTTTTTGCCGTCTCCCTCCAGGCCCTCTCCGGCGCCGGTTATCCCGGCATCGCCTCCATGGACATCATCGACAACATCATCCCCAACATTGGCGGCGAAGAAGACAAGGTGGAGTGGGAACCGCGCAAGATGCTCGGCACGCTCTCCGGTGACAGCATCGAGCTGGCCTCCTTTGGCATTTCCGCCCACACCAACCGCGTCGCCGTCACCGACGGGCATATTGTCACCTTGTCCATCGAGCTGGGCGCCCCTGCCAAACCTGCCGAGGTCATCCAGGTTCTGCGCGCCTACCAGGGTCCCGAAGAAGCTCGCGGTCTGCCCTTCTCCCCCAACCCGGTCATCGTCGTCCGCGACGAGGACAACCGCCCTCAACCGCGCCTTGACCGCATGACCGGCAGCGGCATGACCACGGTGGTCGGTCGCGTGCGCGCAGATTCGCTCCTCGACATCCGCATGGTAGTCCTTTCGCACAACACCATCCGCGGCGCAGCCGGTGGCTCGCTCTTTAACGCCGAACTGATTGCCCGCACGGGATATCTCGGCCCCAAGTACACGCGCTAGCCCGTCCGTTCTCAGCCGGAGCCTCCTATGCCCGCTTTCGAAAACCTGCTCGATCCCCAAAACCGTGCCATCTTCCAATCCCTGGACAGCCCACTGGCCATCCAGGCCTACCTCGATAGTATCCCTTACATGGGCGAGGATCTCAATCGTCCCCCCGTGCGCGTCATGCAGGACCGCCAATGTCACTGCCTCGACGGAGGCTTCCTGGCAGCCCTGGCCTTACGCCGCCTGGGCCACGCCCCCCTGCTCATCGACCTGATCCCCGAACCGGGCGCCGACGATGATCATGTGCTGGCTGTGTTCAAGATCAACGGCTATTGGGGCGCGGTAGCCAAATCCAACTATCCCGGTCTGCGCTACCGCGAGCCCATTCACCGCACCTTGCGCGAACTGGCCATGACCTACTTCGATGCCTTCTTCAATATGCAGCGCGTGCGCACCCTGCGCGGCTATTCCCGCCCCTTCAACCTGGATCAATTCAACCGCATTCGTTGGATGGACGATCAAACCGGCAACGACCGCGTGGTCGAGCGCTTCTACGCCCGCCCCTTCATCCCCCTCATCACCCCCGCCCAGGTTCAAGCCCTAACCCTGCTCGACGAGCGCAGCTTCCAGGCCAACCTTTACGGCGTCAACGTCAACGAAACCTTCAAAGCTCATTAAAGTTGTGCCACAATTGTCTCTTTCACCTCTCCCTTCGGGAGAGGTCGCGCCGGGCTTTGACGGCGCGGGTGAGGGAAACCTAAATGGATCAGCAAATCGTCATATCTACCATCCAAAACTACCGCCAAATCTCGCCCAGCCTCCATACCGCCGGACAGCCCTTCCCCCAGCACTTTCCTGCCATTCAAGCCGCCGGCTGCCGGGCCGTCATCAACCTGGCCCTGCCCGACTCCCCCGACGCCTTCCCCGAGGAAGCCGAACTGGTTCGCAGCCTGGGCATGGAGTACATC
>CAZMMI010000307.1:0-5069 GCA_964567255.1 uncultured Anaerolinea sp. | reverse complement strand
ATTTGACAAACCGTCTAAGCTGTGCAAAATGGATCTACACAGGAGAGGAGATGCCCATGTCCCGCACAGCTCGTTTTACCTTCTTTTTGTCGCTTGCATTATTTATCGCCATTCTTGGCGGTATTTTTGCTTTCCGGCACTACGCCAACCTGCCCGAAAACCTAAGCCAGCATGAAACCATGCTGATTGGGCAGAGCCGCTTCGTGCCCGGCAGCCAGGCCGCCGTGCGCCTGCTGGTGCGCGATACCAGTAACGGCGCGCCCCTGCCAGATGCCGAGGTCAGTCTGAGCTTGCAGCCCGCTCAGGGCGGAGAAGCTCGCGCGCTGTATAGCGGCAAGACCGGCCCCGAGGGCATGACCGAGATCAACTTCACCGTCCCCGCCGATTTGGAAGGCGAGCAGGTGCTGGTGATCGAGTCGCGCTCAAAGCTGGGTTCCGATCACCTGGAACAGCCCATCTCTATCGAGCGCGATTACCGCGTGCTGCTCAGCACCGATAAGCCCCTCTACCAGCCGGGGCAGGTCATCCATGTCCGCGCGCTGGCCTTGAGCACCTTTGACCTGACGCCCGCCGCCGGGCAGCCCGTGGAAATCATCATTGCCGACGCCAAGGGTAACAAGGTCTTCCGCCAAAGCTTGACCACTTCCGAGTACGGCGCCGCCTGGACGGATTTTCAACTGGCCGGCGAGGTCAACAGCGGGGACTACAAAATCAGCGCGGTGATGGGCAACACCACTTCCGAGAAAACCGTCACCGTGGAGCATTACGTCCTGCCCAAATTTGAGGTCGATTTGTCCACCGACCGCACGTATTACAAACCCGGGCAGCGTGTGCAAGGCACCCTGCAAGCCGATTACTTCTACGGCAAGCCGGTGGCCAACAGCGCGGTAGTGATTGAGGGCTATACCTTTGACGTTCAGCGCAATGATCTGCTGAGTCTGGAGGTGCAAACCGACGAGCAGGGCAAGGCCGTTTTTGAATTCGATCTGCCCGAATATATGGCTGGCAGCAGTCTGGAGGGCGGGCTGGCGCGTTTCTACCTGCAAGCCTCCGTCACCGACCAGGCCCAGCACACCGAGACCAGCAACCTGTCGCTGCCCGTGGCGCAGAACACGCTGATCATCGAGGCCATCCCCGAGGCGGGCTCGCTGCGTCAGGGTGTGGAAAACATTCTCTACGTCATGTTGAGCTATCCCGATGGGTCTCCCGCCGAAGGTACGCTGACCCTCTCTTCTTTGTACTATGGAGGCACGCCGCGGATCATCGAGACTGGCCCATACGGGCTGGCCGAGTTCCACTTCGTGCCCTCTGACACATATGATGGTTTTAACATCCAGGCCGAGGACCGGCAGGGCAATCAGACCACCCAGGAGTTTTATTTTGAGGGCGAATACGCCTCACAGGGTGTGCTCCTGCGCCCCGACCAACCCGTTTACCAGGTGGGCCAGACCATGAACCTGACCATCCTGACCTCCGAATCGGCGGGCAATGTCTACCTGGACATCATCCGCGAGGGGCAGACGGTGAGCACGCGCAGCGTGAAGGTGGAAGGCAAACAGACCCTGGTGGCCGTGGATTTGACCCCCGACTTGTTCGGCACGCTGGAACTCAATGCCTACAAAATCATGCCTTCCGGCGAAATTGTGCGCGACCGGCGCCTGGTGGTGGTCGACCGCGCCGCCGATTTGCGTGTTGATATCACACCCGATAAAGAGATCTACCTGCCCGGCGATTCGGCCTTGCTGAACGTACTGGTCAGCGGGCAAGATGGCGCGGGGGCGCAGTCGGCGCTGGGATTGGCCGTGGTCGATGAATCGGTCTTTGCCCTGGCCGAGCAGGACCCCGGCTTCGCCAAGCTGTACTTCATGCTCGAGCAGGAACTGCTGGTGCCTAAGTACGATCTGCACGGCTTCAGCGTGCCGGAACTGGTAGATGGCGTTGTACCCGTCGAGGATCCGCAGCTGCGCGACGCGGTGGACGGGGCCGCCCAGGCCGCCCTGGCCAATGCTCTGCGTGCCGGTGGGGGCGGGGCAGCGGTGCTGGTCAACTCGCACGAGGTGGCCTATCAACGCGCCATCCGTTTGCAAAGCCAGTTCTTTAAGACGGCCTCCAGCGTGTCTTACGTCGCCTTCCTGCTGCTGGCAGTAGCCTTCATCACGTTGGTGGTAGTGGGGTTGTGGCGCGAAAAGCGCTTTGGACGCAGCCTGCTCACAGCCATTGGAGTGTTGTCGTTTATCCTATTGGTGATTCAATTCCTCCCGCTGTGGGGCTATTCTTTCCTGGATAAACTCGGTTCCTTTATGGAATGGCTGTCGTACAGCGCCGAATGGGTGCTGCCGGTATTGGCCCTGTTGGCGGTGGCCGGTTTCTTGACCCTGGTCGGTGTGGCGATTGCCCGCAAGGATGCCGGACTGGGAGGCATTCTGCTGCTCCTGGTGGGAGTTGTGGCCGCTCTGGGTATGCTCGGTTTTGCGGCGAGTCGCGGCAGTGCCTTCTCCTCCGATGCGGTTCTCCTTGCGGGAGTCATCGCCTTTTTTGCTGTAGCGCTGGCGCTATGGGTGCGCGTGGCCGGGTATGCCTGGGCCAAGCGCCCGCTGGCGACTGCCGCGGGGCTGCCATTGGCCTTTTTTATCCTCTTTGGTATCCTCCCGGTAGCAGGAACAGCCACGGTTGGCAGCGCTCGAGCACTCAATGCTGGCCCACAGTTCATGATGGAAAAAGGCGGCATCATCCTTGAAGAAGCCATACCTGCGATGGCTCCTCAGGCCGTTGATGGCGCAATGGATTTGTCGGCAGAAGTTGAAAAGTCTGCGGGCGCTTCCACTGCTGCCGAGCCGCCCCGCTTGCGCCAGTATTTCCCTGAAACCATGCTGTGGCTGCCCGATCTGATCACCAACCCCGACGGCTCCTTGAGCGTGGATGTGCCCGTGGCCGACAGCATCACCACCTGGCGTATTACTGCCTTGGCCTCCAGCCTCGATGGGCGCCTGGGTTCGGTGGATGTGCCCATGACCGTTTTCCAGGATTTCTTCATTGACCTCGACCTGCCTCTCTCGCTGACCGTGGGCGACGAGGTGGCCATTCCGGTGGGCGTGTTCAACTACCTCAGCGTGCCGCAGTCGGTGCGGCTCGAACTGGAGCAGTCCGATTGGTTTGAACTGATCGGCGAGCCTGCGCAGGAGCTGGAGATTGGCGCCAACGAGATCACGGTGGCTTACTTCCGCATCAAAGCCGTGCGCTTTGGCATGCAGCCCTTCCAGGTCACGGCCTGGGGCAGCCAGATGTCTGACGCCATCCGCAAGCAGGTGCAGGTCTTCCCCGACGGCAAGCAGATTCGCTTCACCTCCGCCGACCGCCTGGAGCCGGGCAAGCCAGTGCGCGAGACGGTGTTGGTTCCTGCCGAGGCCATTCCGGGCACGCAGACCTTGAATGTTAAGGTGTATCCCGGCGTGTTCAGCCAGGTGGTGGAAGGTCTGGACAGCATCCTGCGCATGCCCAACGGCTGCTTTGAGCAGACTTCGTCCAGCACCTACCCCAACGTGTTGGTGCTGGATTACCTGAACAGCACCAACCAGGCCGCGCCGGAAGCGCAGATGAAGGCCGAGGAATACATCAACCTGGGTTACCAGCGCCTGACCACCTTCGAGGTGGCGGGGGGCGGTTTCTCCCTGTTTGGTGATGCCCCCGCTGATCGCATGTTGACCGCTTACGGCTTGCAAGAGTTCAGCGACATGGCCCGCGTGCACCCTGTGGACGAGGCCTTCATCCGCCGCGCCGCCGATTGGTTGATGGCCCAGCAGGCAGCGGACGGCTCGTGGGAGAATGACCGCGGGCTGGTGCACGAGAACACCTGGTCATCGCTGGGCAACGACCGCCTGCCCGTCACGGCCTACATTGTGTGGAGCCTGGTGGACGCCGGTTTTGCCGATGAAGCCGCCACGCAAAAGGGCCTGGATTACGTTCGCGAGTTCCAGGGTCAGGCCGAGGATCCCTACGTGGTGGCGCTGGTGGCCAATGCGCTGGTGGCTTCCGACCTGGCTGAGGGCAACGAAATGAGTGCCGGGACGAAGGCGGTGCTGGATAAGCTGGCCGGAATGGCAACGCAGGAAGGCAGCGGGATCACCTGGCCTAGCGGTGTGGCGACGTTCATGGGTAGTGAGGGCCAGACCGGCAGCATTGAGACCACCGCCCTGGCGGCTTATGCGCTGCTGCGCTCGGGCGAGCATGCCGACGTGGCCAACGCGGCCCTGGCTTACCTGGTGGGGCAGAAGGACAGTTTCGGCACCTGGCACTCCACCCAGGCCACCGTGCTGACATTGAAAGCCATGCTCCAGTCGGTGATTGCCGGTGGCGAGAAAACCAATGCCGAAGTGACCATCACCCTCAACGGTGGGCAGACCAGGACCATTCAGGTCACCCCGGAGAACTTCGACGTGGTGCAGCAGGTCAGCTTTGATGATGTGAACCCCAACGGCGAGAACGTGGTCGAGATTGCCTCACAGGGCGAGGGTAACCTGATGTACCAGGTCAGCGGTGGATATTACCTGCCCTGGGGCGACTTGGCTCTCTACCCCGAACTGGTTCCGGCGGAAGAGTTGTTGACCATCGATGTGGGCTACGATCGAGCTGAGCTGGCGGTGAACGACACCGTCAACGTGAACGTCAAGATCAGCCTCAACCAGCCCGGGGGCAAGGTGGAATCAGCCTTGATCGATCTGGGGCTGTCGCCGGGCTTCAGCGTGGAGGCCGAGGATTTGCAGGCTCTGGTGACCTACTACAACGACACCCCCGCCGATTATGCCTTTGCCAGAGTCGAGCGCTACGAACTGACCGGGCGGCAGATCATCCTCTACCTGACCAATCTGAGTGAGGGCCAGCCCCTGGAATTCAGCTTCCGCCTGCGGGCGCGCTTCCCCCTGCGCGTGCAGACGCCCGCCAGCAGCGCTTATGATTACTACAACCCCGAAGTGCAGGGCGAACTGCCTCCGCAAACGCTGACGGTCAACCCGTAAAGCGGTTTACAGCCGCTGTTTTCAAACCCTAAGGGTCTCCGAAGACCCTTAGGGTTT
>CAZMMI010000306.1:3744-5090 GCA_964567255.1 uncultured Anaerolinea sp. | reverse complement strand
GAGACACCGTAGCCCTGGGAGGGGCGCCTATGCACCGCATTTTGCACTTCGCCGACGCTCACATCGACATGGTGACGCAAGGCCGCCACGACCCCCAAACCGGCCTGGCGGTGCGCGCGATGGATTTCCTGCGCGCGCTGGATACCATCGTGGACACCGCGATCAGCGAGCGGGTGGACCTGGTGATTTTTGCCGGGGATGCCTACCGCGACCGCACCCCTGTGCCCACGTTTCAACGCGAATGGGGGCGGCGGATCAAGCGGCTTTCGGAAGCGGGCATCGAGACCATTTTGCTGGTGGGCAATCATGATCTTTCGCCGGCCAGCGGGCGGGCGCACGCGCTGCAGGAGTTTGAAACGCTGGCGGTGCCGCATGTGCAGGTAGTATCGCAGCCCAAATTCCTCAAGCCCGAGAACCTGGGCGGGCTGCCGCTGCAAGTGCTGGCGCTGCCGTGGGTGTCTCGCTCGGCGTTGATGGCCGCCTTGAACATCAGCGGGGCCGAGCCGGCAGAAGTGTTCACCGCGCTGGAAGAGCGCCTGAGCGGGCTGGTGAATATCTGGCTGGATGAACAGGTGGATCACAGTCTGCCGGTGGTGCTCACGGCGCACGCTTCGGTGCAGGGAGCAGTCTACGGCGGCGAGCGCACGGTCATGCTGGGCAACGACCTGGTGCTGCCGGGCTCGCTGGTGCGCGATCCTCGCCTGGATTATGTGGCCCTGGGACACATCCATAAGCCGCAAAATCTAAATGAAGGCGCGCACCCGCCGGTGATCTATCCCGGTTCCATCGAGCGCGTGGATATTGGCGAGACGGCTGATGATAAGTTTTTCATTGTGGCGGGCGTAGAAAAGGGCCAACCCACGCAGGTGGAGTGGCGCAAACTGAATGGGCGTCCGTTTTTTGACCGGCGCGTGCGCCTCGAATCGACGGACGGGGTGCTGGAGCGTCTACTCGATGCGCTGCCCAAGCCTGAGGAGTTGAAGGATGCCGTGGTGCGGCTGGTAATCGATTACCCTTTCAACCTGGATTCGGTGATCGACGAAGCGGCTGTGCGGCGCTATGCGGAAGAATGCCTGGAGTTTCATTTTGTGCGCCGCCCGCAGCGCGACACGCGCCTGCGCCTGCCGGAGGATTCCGCCGTTAGCAGCATGACGCCCCTGGATCTGCTGGAACTGTATTGGCGCACCGTGGAAACGGATGCCGAAGATGTGTCTGCGCTGCAAAAACTGGCCGGAGAAATTTTGAACGGGCCACAGGGAGAGGAAGGGGAATAGCATGTCGAAGATTGCCGTGGAAGTGATCATCATCCTGGCATTGGTAATGGCAAACGGGATTTTCTCGATGGC
>CAZMMI010000306.1:0-3644 GCA_964567255.1 uncultured Anaerolinea sp. | reverse complement strand
TTCATCGTAGTGCTGATCATTACCTACTTCTCGCTGGTGTTGGGCGAATTGGTGCCCAAGCAGTTGGCCCTGGCCAACCCGGAAGATTTGGCCAGCAAGCTGGCCGGGCCGATGAGCTTCCTCTCGCGGGCGACTGCGCCGCTGGTCAAGCTGCTCAGCTCTTCCACCGATGGGATTTTACGCCTGATGGGCTTCAAGGGTTCGACCGAGCCGCCCGTGACGGCGGAGGAGATCAAGGGGCTGATGGAGCAGGGCGAACGGGTGGGGATATTTGATGAAGCCGAGACCGATATGGTAGAAGGTGTGTTCCGGCTGAGCGACCGGCTGGTGGGCGCGGTGATGACTCCGCGCACCGAGATCGACTGGCTGGACACCGAAGACCCGCTGGAAAAGAACCTGGAGGTGGTGATCCGCTCGCAGCACGACCTGTTCCCGGTGGCGGAAGGCAACCTGGATAACGTGCTGGGCGTGGTCACCTCGAAGGATTTTGTGAGCTACATTGGCCGAGCCGAAGAGATGGATTTGGCCAGTTTGGCTCGCCCGGCGGTGTTTGTGCCGGAGAGTACTTCGGTGCTCAAGTTGGTGGATTTGCTGCAGAATACCAGTGACCGGCTGCTGCTGGTGATTGACGAGTTTGGCGGCTTGCTGGGCATGGTGACGCTGTTTGATGTGCTAAAGAGTATTGTGACCGGCAGCGGAGCCGGGCAGTTCACCTCTACGATGGCAGTGAAACGCGAGGACGGCAGTTGGCTGGTAGACGGGCTGATGCCGGTGGACCAGTTCAAGGACCTGCTCGATCTGGACGACTTGCCCGAAGAAGACCGCATTGGCTACCAGACTGTGGCGGGATTTGTGCTTTCTCAATTGGGGGCCATTCCAGGACCGGGCAAACACTTTGAGTGGGGCGGGCTGCGCATGGAAGTGCTGGATATGGATGGCCTGCGCGTCGACAAGGTGCTGGTGTCGCCGGTCGAGGCGCAAGAAGAGGGGGGCGCATGAATCCGGTGCGCCTGTTCCTGAACGGGTTCCTCTCGTATCAAAACGCGACCGAGCTGGATTTCAGCAGTTTTGCGCTGGCCTGTGTATCGGGGTCGAATGGCGCGGGCAAGTCCTCGCTGTTGGATGCGATCACGTGGGTGTTGTTTGGCGAGGCGCGCAGCCGGGACGACGACGAACTGATCAACGCGCACGTGAACTCGGCTGAGGTGGAACTGGATTTTGAGTACGAGGGCAACCTGTACCGGGTGAAGCGCAGCAAGCCGCGCGGAAAGACCAGCTTGCTGGAGTTCTACCTGAGCAACCCGGAGGGCGGTTGGCGCGTGCTGACGGAGAAATCGGTGCGCGAAACCGAAAACCGCTTGCGCCAGGTGCTGCGCATGGATTTCGAGACCTTCATCAACGCGTCTTTCTTCTTGCAGGGGCGAGCCGACCAATTTGCCCAGCAGAATTCGTCCAGCCGCAAGCGCATTTTGAGCAGCGTGCTGGGGCTGGAAGTGTGGGAAACCTACAAAGCTAATGCGGCAGAGCGGCGCAAGAACGTGGAAGCCGAGGTCAAATCGATCGACGCGCAGTTGGCCGAGATCGAGGCTGAACTGGCTCAAGAGGGCGCTCGAAAAGAGCGCCTGGCGGAGATCGA
Source organism: uncultured Anaerolinea sp. (assembly GCA_964567255.1). Lineage (GTDB taxonomy): Bacteria > Chloroflexota > Anaerolineae > Anaerolineales > Anaerolineaceae > Anaerolinea. The sequence goes on along the minus strand of CAZMMI010000306.1, from coordinate 2,008 downwards.
GAAGCGGCTGGGGGAGTTGGGTGATCAGCGTAAGGACAAAGAAGCTGCCCTGGCGGCAATGCAGCGCCTGGCGGCTGCACTGGCCGAGCAAGCCCGCATGGTGGAGCTGCTGCGCGCGCGGCTGGAGGAAACTCGCCGGCGCTGTGAGCGGCTGCAAAACCAATCGGCAGGATTGGAAGAAGAGCGCGGGTTGTTGCAGGGGCGGATTGAGCGCGCCGGGGAGATCGAGGCGGCCTACCAACGCTGGCAGGCTGCCCGCCAGGAACTGGAACGCTGGGAGAAAACCGCCGCGCAGTTCCACGAGGTGCAGGCCCGGCGCAGCAAACCCCTGGCAGAGATCGCCGCGGGGCAGTCGCGCCTTGAGGAAGAACGCCGCGCATTGACCGCGCAGGCAACTACTCGCGGGAAAGAGCAGGTCCGCCTGACGGAGTTGGAAGCCGAACTGCCCGGCGTGCAGGCGGCCATCCAGACGCTGGAAGAGAAGCTGGGCGAGCGAACCACCCTGGAAGAGCAGTGGCGCGAGGCGCAGCAATCGATCGAGCGCATGCGGGCCGATAACGAGCGCTTGAAGGTGGACATGAAGGCGCTGCGCGAGCGCCTGGACCGGCTGGGCGAGGTGGAGGGGGCGGCCTGCCCATTGTGTGGGCAGCCACTGAGCCCCGACGACCGCCAGATTTTAATCGACTCGCTGACCCTGGAGGGCAAGCAAATGGGCGATTTGTACCGCCAGAATGTGGCCGACCAGAAGAGCGCGGAAGACCGGGGCCGCGATCTGCGCGCAGACATCGAGCGCTTGAGCGGGCAGGAGAAGGAACTGCGCTTCCTGACTCAGCGGCAGGATCAATTGGCGGGAGAGATTGAACGGATCCAAGGCTCGGCGACCGAATGGGCACAATCCGGAGCGCTGCGTCTGGCGGAGATTGACCAATTGCTGGGCGGGGAGGATTTCGCGCAGGATGCGCGGGCGCTGTTGGCGCAGATTGACCAGGAAGCCAAGGCCCTGGGGTACGACACAACGGCCCATGATGCCACACGGCGCAGCGAGATGGACGGGCGGGCTTCGGAGCTCGAATTGCGTGATTTGGAAGCCGCGCGGGCTTCGTTGCAACCGTTGGAGCGGCAGATGGCCCAGGTGGGGGCGGAGTTGAGCAAGGAGCGCGAACAGTTGGACGCGCAGGAGCAGGAATTCGCGGCTGCCGAAGCGCGCCACCAGCAGGACGCTGAAAATTTACCCGACCTGGACCAGGCTGAGAGCGAGGTGCTGGCCCTGCAAGCCGAGGAGAACCGCCTGCGCATGGATGTGGGCATGGTGCGGCAGATGGTGGCGGTGCTGGATACGCAGCGCAAGCGCAAAAAGCGCTTGTCTGATGAGCGCGGAGAGGCGGTGCGGCAGGTGGCGCGGCTGAAGATGCTGGAGCGGGCCTTTGGCAAGGACGGCGTCCCGGCGCTGCTGATCGAGCAGGCTTTGCCCGAAATTGAGACCCAGGCCAATGATATTCTCGACCGCCTGACGATGGGCGGCATGTCGGTGCGCTTTGCCACGCAGCGCCAGTTGAAATCGAAGGACGAGAAGCGCGAGACGCTGGATATTCTGATCAGCGACTCGGCGGGACAGCGCGAATACGAGATGTTCTCGGGCGGCGAGGCTTTCCGCATCAATTTTGCCATCCGGCTGGCGCTGTCGCGGGTGCTGGCTCACCGGGCCGGGGCGCGGCTGCAAACCCTGTTCATCGACGAAGGTTTTGGCAGCCAGGATGCCGACGGGCGGCAGCGGCTGGTGGAGGCGATCAACCTGGTGCGCAGCGAGTTCTCGCGCATTTTGGTGATCACCCACCTGGAAGAATTAAAGGATCACTTCCCGGCACGCATAGAGGTAGAAAAGGGGCTGCACGGCTCGCAGCTCCGGGTGGTGACGTGAGCGAGATGATCGAACAACGCGTGGGTCTGATACAACGCGTCCTGCCGGTTTACCGTGCGCCGTTTTTTGATTTGCTGGCCCAATCCTGCG
>CAZMMI010000305.1:0-5114 GCA_964567255.1 uncultured Anaerolinea sp. | reverse complement strand
CTTTACTCCACCTGCACCCACTGCCCGTCCTCCAGGCGGAAGGACCAGGTGGCGCTCTGGCTGGGGCAGCACAGGCCGTCCTCCGGCCCATGCACGCGCATCAGCAGGGTGACTAGCCCGCCTTCAACGGTCCCGCCTTCCACCACCACCCGGTCCCCCAAGGAGCGCGTGGACACATTCCGGGCGGTTCCGTCCACGTTCAAAACCGCGGCCATCTCGACAAAATGCCCGGTCCCGCCGCTCTGCGTCGCCAGGAACACCACCGCGTCCTCGGTCCCGTCGCCGTTCAGGTCGCCATAGAAGAGCGCGTCCAACATGCGGGTCGTGTACGCTTCGGCTGACTCCTGAGAAGTGGGTGGCGTGCGGTAGTAGATGCCGTCCGTCAGTTGGAACTCGCCCCAATCCACCGAGTTGTAGACCCCGTTTTGCAGGGTTTCCAGTGAAAGGGCGGCGGGCGGCGGCGGGGTTGGCGCGAGGACCGGTTCAGTGGGGGCGGGGGTCGGGGGGAGGGTGGCCTCAGCCGGAACGGGCGTGGATGGGAGCTGCGCCGGGGCGGTGAAGGTCGGCCCCGGACCGGTCGCGGGCTGGGGAGCACAGGACGCCAAGATCAGTAAGCAAAGGATTGGAAGGAAATGTTTTTTCAATGGTTTTACCTCTGGATAAAGACGCACAACCGGCGCCTGATGTTCCACAGGTTCTAACCACTTTTCATGGCTCTCTAGGAGTTCCCGTGGTAGGTGCCGCATTTAGGGGTGTGTGAGTGGCTTCGCCACTCACACACCCCTAAATGCGGGTTCCACCACGCCAATTCCCAATGAGCCCTTTTCATCACTTCGCGATCAGGGTATGAGAAAGAATCAACAGCGGGCTGCGGACGATCTCGCAGTTGAACAAACAATAATGGGGCAGCCAGAGGATCAGCGCCAGGACGCAAATCAGGGCCGATAGAGCATAAAACACCAGGGGGCGGTCCAGGTGCGCCGGGGATTGATCCGCGGGCAGGGCGTCCCCGGCGCTCGCCTTTTGCCGCGCGAACTCCAGGCAGGGGAGATTCACCGAGACGGCCAGCAGGATGAAATTTACACAGGTCACCGTGAACCAGCGCCCGTAGTCGTAGGCCGTGAAGTAGACGGGCAAGGAACATAACAACGGGACGAGAAAATACTTGCGGAAGAACAAGCTCGTAAACCGCCGCGCTGCCTGGGGCGAAAAGTTTTGCAGAAACCGCGCGCGGAGGATGGCGTATTGCGCCTGTCGGTGAAGGTACCACAGCGAAAATCCCAACAACGGCAGGATCGCCAGCCAGGCGTACCAGTTCATCAGCACAATGATTTTCGTGATTTCAACGGCGCGAGGCAGCGACCACTGCATGGGGATGAACGCCCCGGGCAAAGTGGACCCGCTGAGCCGCTCGGGGGGCAAGACGCAGGTGGGCGTGCGCAAGGCCCCGGCGGCAGCCCATTTTGCGCAGATGTCCAGCAGCGTCTGGTAGGTCGGCGTCCCCGACAGGTACACCGCGCCGAAAGCCAGCGCCGCCGGGAGGTACAGCAGCCCGGTCCACGAGGCAGCCCGCCAGAAACTGCGCGATGGGGTCATGCGCAGAACGGTGAGGGTGATCAGCGCGTGGAGCGGGACGAACAACAGGAAGTTGCCCTCGTGAACCAGGATGATGGCGGGCAGCAGGATGGCGACGATGGGCGCCAGGCTCAGCGCGTAGCGCCGCAAGGCGTTTTGCGACGGGGCAGCCCCTGTTTTGAGTGGGAAGGCGCCTTCGAGGACGAGCAAATGCAAGAGGATGGTCAGATACCCGAGGATTTCCTTGCGGGCAATGGTATCGTGGTCGTGCAGGTAAAAGAAAAACAGGGAAGGCAGGAATAACAGCCCGAACAAGGTCAACGGGTGAAACGCTTTCCACGACCGGGCCAGCAACCGAATATACCCGGCTGCGCTCAACAGAATCAAGACCCAGGAGAGCACCGCCACAAACTCCAGGCGCGAGACCGCGGCGGGAACCAGCCGCCAGATTTCACCCGACAACCCCCGCCGGATGAAGCCCTGCGAGTAATCGATCAACCACTCGGTGTAGGCCCAATAGTTCAGGCTGACGCCCCGGGCGTCCTTGGGCAGCCAGTAGAGGAATTCGCGAATCCAGGCGGCGGAGAAGACGAGCAGCATGAGCGGGTTCAGGATCAGCCGGGCGCGGGCAATCAAGGACTTAATCATTTTTCCCTCATTTAGCTTTTGGGTTTATTCCCCCACTCAGAATGTGACGTACACCCCCAGGCCCCTCACTGCGCAGCTTTCCAGAAACTCGCGGAACGCACTCACCTCCGCCTCACTCACGTTCGCCAGCGCCTCCAGAGAAGCAAGCACCTGCTCGGGGCATTGAAAATACGATCCCATCCTACCGGGGTCGAACCGGTTGCCCTCCGGGCCAAGGGCCTCGCCCAGCAAAGCCCGCGCCGCCCTCGCCGGAAGCCGCTCCGAAAGCCCCATCCAGGCCTCACCCACCCCCATCGCCTGGCTGGGGTCGTAGAATTTGGTCAGGGCGTAATCCCCATATTCGTGAACATCGCGGTTGGACAGCATCATCTGCCAGCGGTCGTTCAACGGCGCGCCCTCGTAGGGATCGCTGAGCTGATCCCGGTTTTGCTCAATAAAGGCTATGATCTCCTGCGAGTCGCCTGTTTCCAGCGCCTGGATGATTGCAGGATACAGCTCCCGCTCAAACGCCTGCCAATCAAAAGCATAGCCTTTATGCTCCATGGACATGACTTCCACCTCCCCTCACACCCTGAGCGAGCCGCGGAAACCTCGGGATGCGTAGTAAGAGTCCGCGCCGTTATGATAGACAAACACATGCTCATAGCGCCGGTCGCCAAAGATGGCCCCGCCGTGCTTGCGGATCTCGGCGGGCGTCTTCAACCAGCTCGAGGTTTTCAGGTCGAATGCCCCCAGCGTTTGCAGCACTCGATATTCCTCCTCGGTAAGGAGCTCGATGCCCATTGCTTCGGCCATGCCCAGCGCGGAATCGGCGGGTTTGTGCTCTTTCCTGGCCTCCAGCGCCTCGGGGTCGTAGCACAGGCTCCTGCGCCCGGCCGGGCTTTCCGCCGCGCAATCGTAGAAGAGGATTTCGCCGGTGGTGGCAGCGCTGCCCACCACGTCGGGCTCGCCGCCGGTGCGCTCCATCTCGGCGAGGGCGGCCAGCCTGGCGGGGTTTGCCTCCAACCTGGCCCGCACGGCGGCCCACTCCAGGCCCGCGTGGCGACGCTGGTTCTTCTCAAAACGGGATTGCAACACCCCCAGCAGCGCTTCGCGCTGCTCGGAGGTCAGTGGTTGATTCGGATGGTCAGGATTCATCGGGTACTCCTCGCTTAGGGACGTTCATATAAGTACAACACGCCCCCATAAAACTCGCGCGTGCGGGTCACTTTCATCTGCGAGTCCAGCGTCTGCGGGACCAGCCCCCGCGGATCGGTGTACGAGTCATGGCTGTATACCAGCCAGACCCGATCCTCCCCGCTCACCAGGGAAAGCAGCGCGGGGATGTCTTCCTCGGTCATCTCCGGTTCCAGGACGGCATCCTGGATCAGGTCTTTCGGAACGCCCTGCCGTTCTATCTCGATGGAATACAAGTCTTCGTATTGCCGGAAATAATAATTGAAGGGGATGACTGTAAAATTGGAGTTGAACAACACCAGATCACCCGGCTCGGCGAACTTGGCCACATACCCGGCGGGGGTGCTCCAATCTTCTTTCTGAAACCACCTAAAATAATCGCCCGCCGAAAAGAGGTTGATCGATCCAAACACTCCGATGGCGATGAAGATCACAAACCGATTTTTTAATTTTGAGATCCCGGCAGCCAGGAAGATGAACAAGGGGATGGTGACCCAGATCAACGTGCGTTCCGAGTAAATTGGCCGGCGCAGGCTCACGATCAACTCGCCCAGAATGGGGATGGCAAACAAACCGGCCAGGAGGAAGAACTGGCTGAGTTTCTTGCGGAAATAGACCGCCCCCAGAAGAAGCACCGCCCCATAAAGCCCCCAAACCACCAGTGACACCCCCTCTGAAAGCGGCGCGGACGCGTTCAGGAATGACCGCAGCGACCAGAGGATGGTTTCCCAGGTGGGCGCGGGGATCCAAAAGCGCTGGTCGACCCCTCCGGCTTGCTTGATAAAGAGGGGCAGCCAGGGACTCCACAGGAGGAGGGTGGCGATTTGGGCAATGATCCAGTTGCGCAGAGAGGGCGCCTGCAGGGAAGGTTGGCCCGCTGGTTTCTTGAGCCTTTGAAACAGGATCAGCCCCAAAACCACGAAGTTGGTGGCCAGGGGGAAGAGCACGGCGGTGTTGTGGCTGAACAGGGTGGCCACGCTGAACACGATGAGCGCCACCCAGGCCAGGTCGGTCTCGATGGCCTCCAGGTGCAGGCCGCGATGGCGCGCAAGCCAGGCCCGCCACCCGCTCTGAGCGCGCGACTGATAAGGAAGCCCGGAGTCCCCCCTCTCGCCGGGGTCAGCCTTATCGGCGGCACGCCAGATTCGCGGGTAAGCCCGGAACTGGCTGCCAAAGGGCAGGGCAGAAGAACGCGGGTCGGTCAGCAGGCGCACCAGGGCATAGATGGCGACCGCCGCGTTGAAGGTGAGGAGGGCGTACATGCGCGTTTCCTGGGAAACGTAGATGTTGAGCGTTGAAGCCGCCAGGAACACCGCTGCCGCCAGGCCCACCATCACGCTGCCCAGGCGCTTGCCGATCAGATAGATGATCGGGATGGCGCCCGCGCCGAAGAGCGCTGAAAGCAGGCGGGCATAGTAGGGCGTATCGCCAAAAGCATTGACCCAATAATGAAGGAGCAGGTAATACAGGGGCGGGTGCTGGTCAATCTTGACCACCCATTGGAGCATGTCGGGCACGCTCTGGCTGGCCATCCACACGCTGAAGGTCTCATCCAGCCACATGCTTTTGATGTTCAGTTGCAGGGCACGCAAGAAAAAGCCCAACAAGGTGATGGCAATCACCAACCAGGGCGCGGCATCGTCCAGTTCAATGTTTTCGTCCATAGTTCACCGGAAGCCGGTCAAGAGGCGCGCAAAGGCTCCGGCTTCCCCTCG
>CAZMMI010000304.1:0-5114 GCA_964567255.1 uncultured Anaerolinea sp. | reverse complement strand
CGCCCAGCGCCAGTAGGGTTTGATAAACCTTGCCAGCTTCAAGCCTTCTTTCATAGATTAATCCTTCCAATAAATGCTATTCTTCAAATTGCTCGCCAGTCACAGTCTGCAAGTTGGCGCGAATGCGGCTCAGAAAACCGCGCAACACCACCAGTTCCTGCTCGTCAAAACCGGCAAAAGTTTCCCGCTCCAACCGGTCAAAAACCGCCTGGAGTTCGCTTTGTACGGCCCGTCCATCTTCGGTCAGATACACTCGCGACACCCGCTGGTCATGCTCATCGGGCCGGCGCTGCACAAACCCGGCTTTCTCCATGCGTTGAATCATGCGCGTGATAGTTGCAGGAGTAATTTGCATCTTCGCCGCCAGGTCAGAATGGGTCCGCCCGTCTTGCTTCCATAACTCATACAGCAATGGCGGCTGTCCGCGGTAAAGACCCAATCCTTCCACCAATTCATGCACGCGGTAGTGATGCAGGCGCGCCACCGTTGCGAGCAAGAAATCCATTGTTTGAGGTTCTTCTGGAGAAGACATTTGTTGAGTGTCCTTGTATTTATTTAGCCAGCTAATACTTAGTCGGCTAAATATAAACCTGAGCCGCAATTTTGTCAAGAGTCTGGTAACCCCTCGTTGGATCAGGACGTTTCCCCCTTCTACCCCTGGTCGTGTAGCGCCCTTTATTTTTCCTTTATTTTTTATCCATCCATCTTTACGCTGCATTTATATCCATTTGATACGATTATTGCGATTTTGCTTTTACCCGATCCTACCTTTTCTATTATTTCTTTGGATCGAAAAAGACAAATACATATCCAGAGGTAGAAGAGGCCTGAATTTGAGGTGTGTGCGGGGTGCGAAGCACCCGGATTTACCTCAAAATTAGGGACTCACCCACACTCTGAGCAGACACGAAAACAGGTTTGAGGATTTATGAGAACTGAAGATATTGCCGGTACGACGGTCTTACGCCCTTCTGTGACGGTGACTCCCCGAAAAGATCTACGCCACTGGCTCATCGGACGACCTTTATCAACCGCCGACGCCCCCCATCAGACGATCGGCAAAGCCGTTGGGTTAGCGGTATTTGCCTCCGATGCGCTCTCTTCCACCGCTTACGCAACCCAAGAAATCATGTTCATCCTGGCTGCCGCCGGTTCGGGCGCACTGGGATACACGTTCCCCATTTCCATCGCCATTGTGGCTCTGATGGCTATTGTAGCCATCTCCTACGAGCAAACCATCCACGCTTACCCTGGCGGCGGCGGCGCGTATATTGTCGCCCGTGATAACCTGGGCGAAATCCCTGCCCAGGCAGCCGGAGCCGCCCTGCTCACCGACTATGTCCTCACCGTGGCGGTATCGATCTCCTCGGGCGTCGCTCAGATTGTCTCCGCTTTCCCCGCATTAGCTCAATATAAAGTTGAAATAGGCATTGGGCTGGTCGTCTTTGTAATGCTCATCAACCTGCGCGGCGTCAAGGAATCCGGTGTGGCTTTTGCCATCCCCACATATTTCTTTGTTGTCACCATGTTCATCACGGTCGGCATCGGCATCATGCGTCTGATCGGCAGCTCGCTGGGCGTGGTGATGGACCCTCCCGATCCGACGGTGGTGAATATTGGGTTGGCAGTCACCCCCTTCCTATTGCTGCACGCTTTTTCCAGCGGCACATCGGCGCTGACCGGAATCGAAGCTATTTCCAATGGGATCACTGCTTTCAAAGAGCCGCGCAGCAAGAATGCCGGCATCACCTTGATCTGGATGGCTTCCATCCTCGGCTCGCTCTTCCTCGGCATCTCTCTCATCGCCGGAAAAATCCAGGCGGTCTATTCCGAGCATGAAACCGTCATCTCTCAAATCGCGCGCACCGTTTACGGTGGTCAAGGTATTCTGTATCTGGCGGTTATTGCCAGCACCACCGTCATTCTGGTCATGGCCGCCAACACTGCCTTCGCCGACTTCCCTCGCCTGGGCGCGCTGCAGGCCAATGACGGCTTCCTTCCCCGTCAGCTCACCTTCCGTGGCAGCCGCCTGGTTTATTCACGCGGCATTGCTTTGCTTGCCGGGCTGGCCTGCCTATTGATCATCCTATTCCAGGCCAACGTAACTCGCCTGATGCCTCTGTATGCAATCGGCGTATTCTTGTCCTTCACCCTGTCCCAATCCGGCATGGCCCATCGCTGGTGGAAATCCGGCCACCTGAAACCCGGCGTGGAAGTTGAGGAACCTGGCTCTGTGCTGAAGTTCGACAAAAACTGGAAGCTCAAAATGATCATCAACGGCTTCGGCTCGGTATGCACATTCATCGTGATGATTGTCTTTGCAGTGACCAAATTCAAGGATGGAGCCTGGGTGACGGTAGTATTAATCCCCTCGCTGATCATCATTTTCCTATCCATCCACAACCATTACAAACACATGGCGAAGTCCCTTTCCCTGGATAACTACCAATCTTATCAGCGCATCAACCGCCACCGCGTCATTGTCCTCATCGCCGGGGTACATCGCGGCTCGCTCAAAGCCCTCACCTATGCTCGTTCGCTGTCCGACGATGTCACTGCCGTGCACGTGTCCATCGACCCAGTCGAATCCGAAAAAGTCCGCGACAAATGGACCTCCTTTGGTGAAGGCGTGCGCCTGGTCATCCTCGAATCTCAATACCGATTGCTGATCGAGCCGGTTATGGAATACATCGAAGGGATTACCGTCTCGGCACAATCGCACGAAATGGTGACGGTAGTGGTTCCCCAATTCATCACCAAGAATTGGTGGGGCAACCTGCTTCACAACCAGACAGCGCTCATGCTGCGTTTTGGGTTGCTCTTTAAGCCGCGTGTCGTGATCGTCGAAGTGCCGTACATGGTATAAGTAGCCCCGCCAGGCTGATCCATGCGCAGTTATTTCACTTCAACCCGCATACCATCCAAAGATTCGGATTACAATACAAACCGAGACTTGTATAACGAATCCGGAGGGCGATGCGGCACATCTCAACAGTCTGGGGGCGTTTCTTGCGAGTGTTACTTTCACTCAGCGTGGTAGCCGTGAGCACAGGAATCCTTTTCCTGCTCAAGGACTACCTTTCCACGCCTGTTATCGCCATCCTCTACCTCGTCCCGGTCGTGCTCAGCGCCACCTTCGGTGGGAAGACGGGCAGCATCATTGCCTCGGTGGTGTCGTTCCTTTGCCTCAACTATTTCTTTATTTATCCTCACTACACATTTAACGTTTCTCAGCTCCAGGACCTGTTGGTCATGTTTGTTCTCCTGGGAGTAGCGTTGCTCGTTAGCAGCCTTATGGCCAGTGCTCAAAACCGCCTGGAGGCTGTTCAGACCCGCGAACGTGAGGCTGTTGCGCTTTATGAGTTGAGCGCAGCCCTCACTGGTCAGACCGATGCCACCGCCATTGCCGAAACATTAGCAAACCGCCTTGCCGAAATACTCCAGGCAGAAACCGTCGAAGTTGTCGTTCACCATCCCGACGCAGTCGTTCAGGTAGCAACCCCACCTTCACGCGCTACCGGTCAGATTCAACCCGACCGTATCATCCCGCTGGCTTCCGGGGAGAAATCCATTGGCGAACTGCGTATTTGGGGCGGTCCGCTCAACCTGCGCCGCGAGGATGAGCGTCTCTTGCAAACCTTCGCCGCGCAGAGCTCGTTGGCATTAGAACGCACTATCCTGGCTGCCGGAGAGCAGCGCGCCCGTGTGCTGGAAGAGAGCGACCGTCTCAAGACAGCCATCCTCTCCTCAGTGTCCCATGAACTGCGCACACCCCTGGCAACCATCCAGGCCTCAGCGACCGGCCTATTCAACCCCAGCGTGGAGTTGGAACCGGATGCGCGTCGCGAGCTGCAATCCCTCCTCCTCGAAGAAACCGACCACCTCACCCAGTTGGTTGGCAATCTGCTCAACATGTCGCGCATTGAAGCTGGGGCGCTCAAACTGCAATTGCAGTGGAACTCTATTGCCGAAATCGCCGAGGTTGCCATCCAGCGCCTCAAGCGCCTGGCTGCCCGCCACGAGATCCGCGTGGACATTCCCGAAGAACTGCCCCTGGTTTTTGTCGACGCTGTTTTAATGGAACAAGTCTTCATCAACCTGCTAAACAACAGCCTGAAGTTCACCCCGCCCGAGAAAATCATCCGTGTGTCGGCAGAGGAAGAAAACGGCGCATTGAAAGTGACGATCCAAAACCAGGGACCTCCCATCCCCGAAGCTTCTCTCCAGCATATTTTCGAGAAGTTTGCCATCGCACCGGGTTTTGAGAATCCCAAAAGCACCGGGTTGGGGTTATCCATCTGCAAGGGCATCGTCGAAGCCCACAGTGGCCGAATATGGGCTGCCAACCTGCCCGATGGGGTTGCCTTCTACTTCAGTTTACCTCTTTCAACTGAGGGGGCCAGGCCGGTGCTGCCGCAAGAGGAGTGAGCATGGACTCAAAAATCCACATCCTGGTCATCGACGACGAACAGCAGATCCTGCGCGCATTGCGCACCATCCTTGGGCAGCAAAACTACCAGGTCAGCACCGCATCAACCGGCGAAGAAGGGCTCGCAATTGCCGCGGCTGTCCAACCCCAACTGCTCGTCCTCGACCTGGGCTTGCCGGACTTGAGCGGCATGGAAATCTGCCAGCGCATCCGCCAGTGGAGCGACATGCCCATCGTCATCCTTTCAGCTCACGACAGCGAACAAGAAAAAGTAGCCGCGCTGGATGCCGGAGCAGACGATTACCTGACCAAGCCCTTCGGGATCGAGGAACTGCTGGCCCGCATCCGCGTGGCGTTCCGCCATCGCAGCCGGGCCTCGTCCGCCAAGTCCAGCCTGGTCACGTCGGGCGACACCAGCATCGATATGATCAACCAATTGGTCACTCGTGGGGGCGTTCCTGTCAAAATGACAGCCATCGAGTTCAAAATGCTGGCCTACCTGGCCGCCAACGCCGGGCGCATCCTCACCCACCAGGCCATCTTGAACCACGTGTGGGGTTACGCCGACAGCGGTCAAATGGCCTATCTGCGCGTGTATATTCGCCAGTTGCGCCAAAAACTGGAAGAAGACCCGCACAATCCTCAAATGATCCTGACAGAGTCAGGAGTCGGCTACCGTTTCATG
>CAZMMI010000303.1:0-5120 GCA_964567255.1 uncultured Anaerolinea sp. | reverse complement strand
GCGCTTCCTTCGATGGAGCCAATTCCTCCAATCAGAGTACTCGCCGGTAGAAATCCCTGCACCTACCGGACAACCAACTCCCCAGGTATTCACTGCCTGGGGAGTTTTTTTGAGCTATCTGGATGATGCGGGGTTCGCGCATCTCCCCACCTGCCCGCCGACCTGCTACGAAGTTTTTTGCTCTAGCGGCAGCCACACGCAGAAGGTAGTGCCTTCGCCCTCTCGCGAACTGACCTCGATGGTGCCCTGATGCGCTTTAACAATCCACTGGGCGATGGACAATCCCAAACCAAAACCGGTGCCTTGCGAGCGTTTGCGCGAACGCTCGCCGCGGTAGAAACGCTCGAAGATATGCGCCAAATCCTGAGCCGGAATGCCCGGCCCGTTGTCATTGATGATAATGCGAGCCTGCTCGCCAATCTTCTTCAACGACATGGTCACTGTGCCTCCTGCCGGGGTATACTGCACGGCATTGCCCAACAGATTGAGAAGCACCTGTTTCAAACGGTCCCGGTCGCCGGTCAACAGCGCCTGATCGATTTCCGTGAGTTGCACGGTCAGGCGCTCGCCCGCCAAAACGCGCGTCTGCTGGAACACTTCCAACACCAGCGTGTCCAATTCAAACGGTTTCAACTCCAGCGGCAGCCGCCCCGACTCTGCCTGGGCCAACAGCAGCAAGTTGCCCACCAGGCGGGTCAGGCGGTCCACCTCGCTCTCAATGCTCGACAGCGACTCCTCGTCCATCTCACCCATCTTGCGCAGCAGGCTCACCTCGCCCTTGATCACCGTCAGCGGGGTGCGCAGCTCATGGCTGACATCGGCTACGAAACGGCGCTGCGTGGTGAACAATTTCTCCATGCGAACCAAGGTTTCGTTGAAGGCATGAATGAGTGAGTAGATCTCGTCCTCTGCCTGGCCCTCTTTCAGTGGGATGCGCCGCGAGAGATCGTCCGCCTGGGTGATGGTGGTAGCCACCTGGGTGGCAGCCGCCAGCGGCGCCAGGGCGCGGTTGACGATCAACGAGGCCACCATGGCTGATAGACCCATCGACAGCAGCGCCAGGATAATTAGCACGCTCGCCAGCACGGTTTGGGTGGCGTCGACAATGGCCAGGTTCATCCCAATTTGCACCACCCCGCTGGGGCCGCGGCGCGTCTCTACTGGCAAGGTGAGCACGCGCACGTGCACCCCGCGGCTAAAAGCCGAGTTGAAACTGACTTGCCCGGTTTCCAGACCCACCGGATCCAGTGGCGGCAACCAGCCCACCGGATGGCTGAACTGCTGGCGGCGGTCATTGCCCCAAACCTGGAAGTACACCGCGCTGTCACCGGGTTGATATTCGCGCAGCGACTGAACGTCAAACAATCCATCGGCATTGACCTTCACCGAGGACATGATTGCATCCGCCTGCACGGTAATCATGTCGTCAATGCGCTCGAGCAGAACCACATTGACAAACGTATATACCAGCGCGCCGAACAAGAGGAGCGTCCCCCCCAGCAATGAAGAGTAAAGCAGGGTCAGGCGGACGCGTAAGCTCATTAGGGCGTTTCGCGCATCACATACCCCACCCCTCGCACGGTGTGGATCAGGCGCGCTTCTCCTTCACCTTCCAGCTTCTGGCGCAGATAGCGGATGTATACATCCAGCACATTGCTTTCGCCGCCAAAGTCATAACCCCAGACCCGGTCGAAGATCATTTCGCGAGTAAGCACCTGGCGCGGGTGGCGCAGAAACAGCTCCAGCAGGTCGTATTCTTTGGCAGTCAACTGAATGACTCGCTCGTGGCGGGTGGCCTGGCGGGTTGAGGTATCCAGTTCCAGGTCGCTGAAAGAGAGCACCGGCGAACGTTCCAACTGAGTCCGGCGCAGCAGCGCCCGGATGCGGGCGTTCAACTCGTCCAGCTCAAACGGTTTCGTCATGTAATCATCCGCGCCCACATCCAGGCCCTGGACTCGATCTTGAACGGTATCGCGAGCGGTCAGCATTAGAATAGGCATGCTGCCCAGGGCGCGCAAACGCTGGCACACCTCTAACCCGTCCATGCCGGGCAGCATCCAATCCAAAATCACCAGGTCGGGGCGCTTTTCGCGCGCAAGGTGCAGCCCGTTCTCGCCATCCAATGCCGTATCGACCGTATAGCCTTCGTAACCCAGGCCCCGCCGCAGCACGCGCAGAATACCTTCGTCATCTTCGATGATCAAAATGCGTTCTTTCATGCGCCCACCTCGTGTCGTCGTTTTTTCGTCAGATCAGAAGAGAGATTAAGCGCCTTGCAGAATCAAATGCAAACCTCTCTACTGTGATTAATTTATACCATAATTCTGTAATTTGCACCCTTGCAAGGATCACATCTGGCCCCTTCCCCCAAATCCGGGTTTGATTTGGGGGAAGGCAGGGAAAGGGGGTTTTTAGCCCCGCAGGGGCTTTAATGAACTGAGGAGGGGCTTCAACCCCGACGCATTTCACAAACTCTCCTTAATCTTCCCCAACCACCCAGATTTGCGGAAAGCAAACTCAATCTAGCGTTATAATTCTGTTATGAATTCCACCCCTCAGGCTGCCTGGATCAACAGGCCCGCTCAACTGCTCAAGCTAGTCGCCGAGCTGAGCAATTACCCCCGCATCGCCGTCGACACTGAATCCAACGGCCTGTACGCCTATCAAGAACAGGTCTGCCTGCTTCAATTTTCCACCCCCGATGCCGATTATCTGGTGGACCCGCTGGCCTTACACGACCTTTCGGCACTCGGCCCCCTCTTTGCCGATCCACAAATTGAAAAGGTCTTTCACGCCGCCGAGTACGACATTTTATGCCTCAAGCGCGATTTCGGTTTTCGCTTCGCCGGACTGTTCGACACCATGATCGCCGCCCGTACGCTCGGACGACCGCAGTGGGGGTTGGGCAGCCTGCTGGCGAGTGAATTTAGCATCCAGTTGGACAAGCGCCTTCAACGGGCCAATTGGGGCAGGCGGCCCATACCACCGGATATGCTGGCGTATGCCGCTCATGACACCCATTACCTGCTTCAATTACGGGATCGGCTGAGTGCCGAGTTGGATGAAAAGGGATTGCGCCCCATCGCCGAAGAAGATTTTCACCGCATGTGCAATATCCCCGCTGCGCCGCTGGAGGCCACTCAACCCAACTGCTGGTCCGTGGCGGGCGGGCAGGATTTAACCGGTCAACAGGCCGCCATCCTGCAATCGTTGATCGAATATCGCGACCGCCAGGCGCGCTACGCCAACCTGCCTCTGTTCAAAATCATCTCCAACGAAACACTGGTGCAAATAGCCCTGACGGCGCCAAAAACTGAAAGCGACCTGGCCCAAATCCACGGCGTGGGACCCAACATCTTCGCCCGGCACGCGAACGGCTTATTGGAAGCGGTCGCCCGCGGTTGCGAGGCGCGCCCGCTGCACCCGCAGCGCACGCAGCGCCCGCCGGATACCTATCTGCGCCGGCTGGAGTTGCTGCGCAACTGGCGCAAGACGACCGGGCGCAAGTGGGCCGTCGAGTCAGACGTCATCTTACCGCGCGACGTCCTCGAAGCGATTGCTTCGAGCAACCCCCAAACTCCCCAGGCGCTGGCCGAATTGATGCACGATCTGCCCTGGCGTCATGCCCAGTTTGGGGAAGAAATACTGGACTTAATGGATCACCATCGGAGGACAACATGAAAATCAACTTCTTAGGCGCAGCCCAGACGGTAACCGGCTCGCAGCACCTGCTGGAAATTAACGGGCACACCCTGCTGTTGGAATGCGGCCTCTTTCAGGGGCGGCGCGCCGACACCTACACCCGCAACCAGCACTTCAGCTTCAACCCGCGCAAGCTGGACGCGGTCATCCTCTCACACGCTCACATTGACCATTCCGGCAACCTGCCCAACCTGGTCAAAAACGGCTACAAGGGGCTCATCTATGCCACCCCGGCCACAGCCGATTTAACCGACCTGATGGTGCGCGATTCGGCCCACATCCAGGAAGATGACGCCGCCTATGTGAATAAGAAGCGTGCCCGGCGAGGCGAGCCGCCCATCCAGCCGCTGTATACCACCGCCGATGCGGAAAATGTGGCCGAGCAGCTCGAGCGTGTGCCCTATAAGGAAGAGTTCGAGCCCATCCCAGGGGTCACCGCGCGATTTGTCGATGCCGGACATATTCTGGGCTCGGCAGCCGTGGCATTGGATATCAAAGAAAATGGGCGGCGCCTGCGCTTGTGGTTCAGCGGCGATGTGGGACGCGAGAAATTGCCCTTACTGAACGACCCGATCTTCCCGGAAGCAGCCGAATACTTGATCATGGAATCCACCTACGGCGACAAAGCCCACCGTGATCCCGACCTGGCCCACGAAGAATTCGCCGAGGTCGTCCTGCGCACCGTCAAGCGCGGCGGCAAGATCATCGTTCCGGCCTTCTCAGTGGGCCGCACCCAGGAGCTGGTCTATTCGCTCAACCAGCTCATCTCGCATGGCGACTTGCCCCGCATCCCTGTCTTCGTGGACAGCCCCCTGGCGGTGAACGCCTCCGAGATCTTCTTCCAGCACGCCAACTTGTTCGACCAAGAAACACAGACCTTTGTGCGCCGCTTCCAGCACCCGGCCCTGGTCTTTG
This sequence comes from uncultured Anaerolinea sp., assembly GCA_964567255.1. Classification (GTDB taxonomy): domain Bacteria; phylum Chloroflexota; class Anaerolineae; order Anaerolineales; family Anaerolineaceae; genus Anaerolinea. The sequence continues at coordinate 503 of CAZMMI010000303.1, read as the reverse complement.
ACGGCCTCAACTACGTCCGCTCGGTGGATGAATCCAAGGCCATTAACAACATGCATGAGCCAATGGTCATCATCTCGGCTTCAGGCATGGCGGAGGTAGGGCGCATCCTGCATCATTTAAAAAACAACATTGGCGACAAGCGCAACACGGTCATGATCGTCTCCTGGCAGGCCCCCGACACCCTGGGGCGGCGCCTGGCAGAACGCCAGCAGTATGTGAGCATCTTTGGCGAACGCTACGAATGCCGCGCCGAGGTTGCCACCATCGGCGGGTTGTCGGCGCACGGCGGGCAGGATATGCTCCTCAAGTACGCCGGAAATACCATGTCCTCGCTAAAGGGCATCTTCCTGGTGCACGGCGAGCCTGCCGCCGCCGGCACGCTGCGCGAAAAGCTCATCGAGACCAGCGATGTGCCCGTGTTCTATCCTGAACGCGCCGAAGAAGTGGAGATATAGGTTCTGAGGGGATTGCCGGGATGGATCCCGCATTTTGAGGTGTGCGTG
>CAZMMI010000302.1:0-5122 GCA_964567255.1 uncultured Anaerolinea sp. | reverse complement strand
ATCTTGCCGGCGCTGAAATTATTAACCACGCCACCTGGTTCAATATGCTTTACGGTATCGATGGCGCCAGCTTCTTTGACTATGACCAGGCTGTGCTGCCTGAAAACATGGCAGAAATCCTACAAAAACTCAACCAGGGTAAAAACATCATCACCACCCAAATCATGAAAGCCAAGTTTGGTATTCAAGAAGGGGATGAACTGATCATCCGCATGAATAATAAGGATGTTGGCTATACCGTCATCGGCTTTGTTGAAACCAATGCCGGCATCGGGCATGTCGGGTTTATTTCAGCAGAAAATTACCGTGAAGATATGGGCGTAAGCTGGTACAACGAAATTCTCATCAAAGCAGATGGGGAGGTGGAAGTGGTGAAAAACAACATCAAACGCAGCCTGACCAAAGAAGTAATGAATATTCAGACACGCAAGGAACTGGAGATTGCCAACTATGACAAGGTTGGAGGCATCTTCAACTCCATCAGCATTTACACCTACATCGCCATGTTTGTCGGCATCATCGGCATCATCAACAACATCGTTGCCGGGTTTATTGAGCGCAAACGCAGCTTTGCATTGTATCGCTGTGTGGGAATGAGCAAAAAGGGCATCAAAGCCATGCTCACGGTTGAAACGGCGCTGATTGGCGTTTTCAGCGTGGTATTTGGGGTGCTGGCAAGCATCATCATGATGACCACAGTGCCGGTGGCGGTCGGCGCTGTGTGGGGTGTTGTTACGGTTGTTCCGGCAACTCGCCAAATACTGATCATGTCCGCTGTCAGCATTGCTGCCATGCTGGTTGTCTCCTATGTGCCCACACTGCAAAGCACGCGCCTCAATATTATTGAAACCATAAAATACGAATAAGTGAACGAGGAAGAAAATGAAACAAGCCATTTTGGAAGTTAAGAACGTCAGCAAAACCTTCACATTGGGCGAGGAAAGCATCCCTGTTTTGAAAAATGTGGATTTGACCATCGAAAAGGGCGACTTCATCGCCATCATGGGCCCCTCCGGTTCGGGCAAGAGCACCCTGCTTTACTTGATGGGCGGGTTGGATCGCGTCAGCGACGGTGAAATTCGGATCAACGGCAGGGAAATTTCACAGATGAACGATGAAGATGAAAGCACCATGCGCCGGAAGGAGATCGGGTTCATTTTCCAATCCTACAACCTGATTGAAAACCTGACCGTTGAAGAAAATATTTTGCTGCCCGTGCTGCTGGATGGCAAAGCGCGTAAAGCCATTCTGCCGGAAGTTGAAGAGCTAATGAAGGCGGTGGGGTTGTATGAGCGGCGCAACCACACCCCGCGTGAACTTTCCGGCGGACAGCAGCAGCGCACCGCCATTGCCCGCGCCCTCATCAACAAGCCGGATGTGCTCTTTGCTGACGAACCCATTGGCAACCTGGACAGCAAAACCGGCACGGAAATTTTGGAACTGCTCAAAAAAATCAACCGGGAGTATGGCATCACCGTCTTAATGGTGACGCACTCGGAAGAATCAGCCGCTTACGGCAACCGCATCATCCGCCTGCGGGATGGCGCCATCACCGGTTAGGGTTGGTAAAAAGTAACTGCTCAGAGGTGAGGAAAGTTCCCGAATTTGAGGTGTGTGTGGGGTGTGAAGCACCCCACACACACCTCAAATTCGGGCTTCTTCCACCTTTGGCTGAGTAGTTACTGAATTTTCCACTATTCCAGGTCCAACTCCGCCCTCGCCGCTCTCAATACTTGCTCCCAACTCCAATCCCCCCCAGCTTCTAGCGCTGCCTCAAATTGAGCCTCTGGCAATACAACGCGAGCCGCTTCCATCCTCTGCGCCAACAACTCCCGGTAGAATGGCGCGTACGTCACTCCCGAACGCTCGCTCCAGGCTTTGATCGCACCACAAAAACGCACCGCCTGTTCGAGTTTCATCATCGCAACCAAATATCCCGCTAAAGCACACAGGTGAACCAGCGAGCGCCGCATCTGGCTGCCCGCTGCCCCAAAACCTTGCCGCAAACGCTGAAACGCCTCCCCCAAATCACCTTCCGCCAGCGCGATTTCAGCCAGATCGGTCAGGCTGATGGCAATGAATATCGCTTCCTCCGAAGGCAGGCGCGTTAATGCCTCCTCCAGAATGTCCCGCCCGTCCTCTAATCGGCGTTCAAAGAAGGCTATCTCACCCAACTGCGCCAGCACAATTCCCGGGCTGAGTGTTCCCTCGATCCCTTCGGCCATCCCCAGACATTCGCGCAGCACTTTTTCTGCCTCCTTGTAGCGCCCCTGCTCTATGTATATGCGCCCCAGCCGGTTCAAGTGGCGGGGCATGCATTCAGGCAAGCTGCTACCCCACCCCGCCTCAACAGCTCCCTGAGCATAAGCCAACGCCGTGTCAAAATCATGTTGCTGCCAGGCCAGGTCCGCCGCAATTTCCAAAAGCTCTACATTCATTTGCGGCTTCAATTCACCCCGGGCATCCAATAACTGTCGAGTCAAGGCAAGTCCTTCCCGGAAATACCCCTGCGAACCCCAATAGGGTTCCAGCAGGCGCACCAGAAGGGTCGCATTCTCCGGCCTACGAGTGATGCTGCACTTCAATGCGGCATGGAAATTGTCTACCAGCCTGCGGAAATGCTCCGCCCCTCTCCCAACCCGTGCTTGGGCTTGGAGATCGGTCACATAGAATTCGGCGTGTAGTGCTTCAGCCTGCTTGCGCTCTTCCATTGGTAGTTTCGCCAAAGCAAACTCACGGATGATCACCGGCATCCGCCAGTAATCCACTCCATCTGAACTCTCAACAACCAACAATGAATGTTCCCTCAGGAGATGCAAGGCCCGGGCTACCGCCACCTCCTTCACTTCACAAACCGCTGCAGCGTCCGGGGTGCCGAACCAGCCCACAAAGACCCCCAACCGGGTAAAAAGTACTTGCAGATCACCATTCAACAAGATGTAGCTCCACTCGATGACATTTGCCAGCGTGCGTTGCCGCTCAGGCAAATCGCGAGCGGGGGTCGCCAGCCGCGCCAGCCAGTTCTCACCGTCCAACCCTTTCAACATTGTGGCCATTTCCGTCAAGCTCAGTTGCCGCAAAGTGGCCGCGGCCAATTCCAGGGCCAACGGGATCCCCTCCAAAATTGTGCAGATTTCCTGCACCGCGCGCGCGTTCTCCGCGTTGATCGCAAATCTAAGCTGGTGCTGGCGCGCTCGGGCAACAAACAACTGCACCGCCTCAAAGCGCATCAATTCGTCCGCGCCCAGGTTGAAACCCTTGGGAGGCGTCGACAGAGGCGGCAGGGCATATTCTTGCTCGCCATATAAATGCAGCGGCACACGACTGGTCGCCAACACTTTTACGTGAGGACAAGCTCCGAGGATTCGAGCCACCTCCAATCCAACCAATTCTACGATCTGCTCAACGTTATCGAGAATCAATAACAAACGCCGGCTTTGTAGTGCAAGAATGAGTTGGTTCAAATCTGGAGCAGGCGGCAGGCCTAATCCTGGCAGGCAGCGTGCCACTGCGGGCACCCAAAAAACCGCCTCGCGAACATCTGCCAGGTCGACAAACCACACGCCATCGGGGAAAGCCTCCACAAGCTGTGTCCCGCAGTGGATGCTCAAACGTGTCTTGCCAATTCCGGGCGGACCGATGAGGGACACCAGATGAATGGCTTCCGTGTTCAGCAAATCCAGAACAGTCGTCAAATCTTGCGTTCGATCCACTGTTGAAGTCAATAAAACCGGTAAGTTGTGTCTGGCTACCTGCTCAGCACCAGGAACTACCGTGGCGCTGAGCAATCCACGCGAAAAACGTAGAAACTGCTCCACTTCGGTCGAATGGATTTTCAGGGCTTGTGCCAGCAGTTCGGCCAATTGGCGCGAGGGTTTGCGCTCATCCGCTTCGATCTTGCGGATGGCAGCTTCCGAGCACCCGGCGTGACGGCCCAACTCCGCTTGGGTCAAATCCAACTGACGGCGGCGGGCGCGCACCCAGGCGCCAAAGCTTGTGGGAGGGTTCTCTGTGTTCATGTTGTAGCGGTTTTTGTCACGCCGACCGTGACCCATTTTGGACAGGGTAAGCGTATCCTCATAACCATCTGAATAAATTATACGGCTTCTTCACCCAGCACGGGAATGCGGCTCCTTGCCGAAGAAGAAGCGCAAACTTTTGGAGGGTATATGCTCAAGAAAATTCTTATTTTGGTGGGGGTATTGATTCTTTCCACTGGCTGCAACCTGCCAGGCCAACCGCCGCCTACTTCCACTCCCCAACCATTGTGGCAGGTCAAGACTGTGGAGACCACGTTTACCCCGGTTGCCCTCGACACCCCCGAGCCGGGTGACGAGGACGAATGCGAAGTGCCTTTCTACCCGGTGAGCGACGAAGCAACCTGGACGTACACTATGTCGTCGGGCGGCAACGCCATCCACACGATGAGCGCCGACACCTTCGGAAACTTCTCGCTACTCATTGAATCTTCTGAAAGCACATTTACCATCGGCGGGAAGTGTACACCGGAAGGAGTCGTTCTATTGGATGTCCCCGGCGTATCCACATCCTATACCGGTTCGGAAGGTTCTTCCGCCCTGACCACTAAATCTGTCAGCGGTTTGACTCTGCCCAAGGATGTCGGTATTGGCCAAAGCTGGTCGTACAGTGTAACCACCGGCAATGACTCGGAGATAGTGTCAAATTACATCGCCCTCGGCTTTGAGAATATCAGCGTTCCGGCAGGCGAGTTCTACACCCTCAAAGTGGAAGAGTTCAGCAACGTAAAGATGATGGGGATGGATATCGATTTTCACGGATACCACTGGTATGCCGAGGGAGTCGGGGTGATTAAATCCGCCATGGACGGCGCCCCTTCCGCCGAGTTACTCTCCTACGATATTCCAGATTAGCAACTGGTGACCGCAATAAATTCAGCATTGTTATTTGTGGGGTGCAGAGCACCCCACAAACGTTTAAATTCGGGTCTTCTCCACCTCGGATTGAGTGGTTGTTCAACTCTAACTTTCCTCATACGCCCCGTTAACAATATTCAGACACTGAACATCTATAATTCAATCTGAATAGCTTATCATTATCGGAGGGAGTACGTTTTTATGAACCTGGAAAAATTCACCCAAAA
>CAZMMI010000301.1:2605-5126 GCA_964567255.1 uncultured Anaerolinea sp. | reverse complement strand
AATCTTATCATAACCTCCCCGCCGGGCATTATAATAAGTCCGTCCAAACAACCAGGAGGCGCCCACCTATGACAACGTCCGAACATACCAACCATTACATTTCCTACCAGCTCGATCAAATCCCCTTCACCCTGGCCGGCTCCTTCCTCACCATCGCCGCGCGCAACTCCTCAGGCAGCCCACGCCTGCTCTACCGCACCGCCAGCGGCAAAGCCGTCACCCGCCAGGGCCTGCCCTTCAACGCCCCCGATTTCTTCGAGCTGGCCCTCCTCAAAGATGGTCAAGAAATCCCCTACCAGTGGACCGCCCAACCCCACCGCCTGGACCTGATCACCGACGGCAACGCCAGGGTCACCTTCACCTTTGCCGACCCCGAAACACTCCTCTTTGAAACGCACCACTGCCTCCTGCGCCTGCTGCCCGCTAAGAACTTCGCCCAAAAATTCTCTCCCCGCCCCGACCAGGTCTACCTCATTGACCACCCCGCCCGCGGATTCCACATCCTCCGCGCAGGCAAGGGCACCCAACTGGAAGTGCTCGACTCCGCCACAGTCACCGGATATGACCCGCGCCACGGTGATTTGCCTCGCACCGTCACTTTCACCGGTGGGGAGCATACCGCGGGTGCCCTGCGCTTTTCGTCCATCGAGACCGACTGGACCGAACCTTTGCCCGAACTGGAAGAGACCGTCTCTGCCCGTGAAATCGAGTTCAACCACTGGATGCAGCTCCGCCCCGAAGCCCCTGCGGTTTACGAAGACACCGCCAACCAGGCCTGGTTCCTGATGTGGAACTCCACCACCCCCGCCTCTGGCCCGCTCACTCGCCCGGCCATCTATATGAGCAAATTCTGGATGAACGGCATCTGGGCCTGGGACAACTGCTTCACCGCCATGGCCGTTGCCAAAGCCGATCCCGAACTGGCCTGGAATCAAATGCTCATGTTTTTCGACAACCAGGACGCCAATGGCATGATCCCCGACCAGATCACCGACCTGGAGTGCTGGAACTGCTTCACCAAACCGCCCATCTACGGCTGGGCCATTCGCAAGATGATCTCCAAGCTCGGACCGGTCAAATCCAAGCCCTACCTCGAACAGCTCTATAAACCTCTCGCTCGCCTGACCGAATGGTGGTACACCTACCGTGATTACGACGGCGACGGCATGTGCCAGTACCATCACGGCAACGACTCAGGCTGGGACAACGCCACCCTCTTCGATCAAGGCTACCCCACCGAGGGCGCCGACCTGGCCGCCCATCTCACCTTGCAATGCGAAATGCTGGCAGACATTGCCTTTGCTCTTGGCAAGCTGAAAGCCTCCCGGCGCTGGCGCGAACGTGCCCAAAAACAGCTCGACAACCTCCTCGAACAAGGCGTCAAAGACAATCGCTTCTTCTCTCCGCTAGACGGTCACAGCGATGCCCCGCCCAGCCAATCCCTGGTCAACTACATCCCCATGGTCTTGGGCCACCGCCTCCCCAAGAAAATCCGCGCCGCCCTGCTCCAGGATTTGGGCACCGAGGGCCCATTCCTCACCCCCTATGGCTACGCCTCCGAGGCGCCCTCCAGCCCCAAATACACCCCCGACGGCTACTGGCGCGGCCCGGTGTGGGCTGCCTCGACCTACATGATCTTTGACGGGCTGGTGGACGCCAAAGAATTCGCCCTGGCGCGCACCGTGGCCGAGCGCTTCTGCGACCTGTGCGTCAAAGAGCCCGGCTTCTGGGAGAACTACGATGCTCTCACCGGAAAAGGCCTGCGCTGCCCTGGCTACACCTGGACGGCGTCCGTCTTCCTGCTCATGGCCGAATGGCTCGCCGCCCAAGAACGACTCAATAACCGCTAAATGGGCCGCTTTATGTATCCACGTTCCCAACTTTGAGATATATGCGGGTGCGAAAGACCCACATATATCTCATAATCGTATCTGTTTAATCTTTACATGAATAGTTTGGCAATGTCACATTAAAAATATCATAACCTTCGGTCTCGGGTGTTGCCCCCCACCCTACCCTCCCCCGGCGGCTAAGATTCCCAATCACTCAGGTACTCTGCCGGGGGAGGGAAAGAATTCTGCAAAAGGGAGGGGCTAAAAGCCCCTCCCTTTTGCGAAATTTTCTCCCCTCCCCGCTCATAGACTGAATTTTCCCAGTGATTTTGCCAGCGGGTCGCGGAGCAGGTGGGGGTGGGGGTGGGGCCACAAGATCGAAAATGAAATGTACATTGTCAAGATAGTTACAATTCTATAGGAGAACCCATGCCCCAGAACCCCTACCAGGATGCTTCCTTACCCGTTGAACAACGCGTCGCGGACTTGCTTTCTCGCATGACCCTCGAGGAAAAGGTTGCCCAGATTTACCAGATTTGGGTCATTCCTTCGGTTCCCGAAAGCCCCCAAAAGGTCAAAGACTACATCCGCAAATACGGCGTCGGCTCGCGCATTCTGGCCGGTTCTCACCTGGCGGGCAGCGCCCAGGAGCGCTCCGCCGGAGTCGAAGAGATCAATGCCTACCAGCG
>CAZMMI010000301.1:0-2505 GCA_964567255.1 uncultured Anaerolinea sp. | reverse complement strand
TTCACCATTGCCGCCCGTGAAGCCGCCAGTTGCGGCGTCAGGTGGGCTTTCGCCCCCATGCTCGACATCGCTCGCGACCCGCGTTGGGGCCGCATCGCTGAAGGCAGCGGTGAAGATCCTTACTTGACCGCTCAAATGGCCGTCGCCGCGGTCAAGGGCTTTCAGGGCGATGACCTTAACGACCCCGAGCGCGTCCTGGCCTGCGCCAAGCACTACATCGGCTATGGTTCCGCCGAAGGCGGGCGCGATTACAACACCGGTGAAATCAGCGACACCACCCTGCGCAACATCTACCTGCCGCCCTTCCGGGCCGCCGTCGAGGCAGGCGTGGGCACGGTCATGTCCGCTTTCGAGGATCTCAACGGCGAGCCCGCCTCGGGCAGTCACTACCTCCTCACCCAACTGCTTAAGCAGGAATTGGGCTTCGAGGGTTTTGTCGTCAGTGACTGGGCTTCCGTCATCGAATTAGTCAATCACCGCGTGGCCGAGGACAACCGCGATGCCGCCCGGCAGGCATTCAACGCCGGAGTGGACATGGAAATGGTGACCGATTCCTACGCCACCCACATGGCCGAGTTGGTGCAGTCCGGCGCGGTCAGCCTGGAGCGTCTCGACGACGCCTGCCGCCGCATCCTCACCGCCAAGTTCAAGCTGGGCCTCTTCGAGCAGCCTTACACCCAGCCCGGCCTGGCCGAAGAAGTGCTCTTCACCCCCGCTCACCAGGCCGCCGCCCGCAAAATGGCCGCCGAATCCTTTGTCCTGCTCAAAAACGAGGGCGGCTTGCTGCCCCTGAACAAAACCGGCCAATCCATTGCCGTCCTCGGCCCCATGATCCACCAGCGCACCGCGCTGCTTGGCTCATGGACGTTGGACGGCCTCTCTGAAGAGACCCAAACCATCGACGAAGCCATGCGCGCCGCCGCCCCCCAGGCCATTGCGCGCCGCGCCAACGACGCCCTCAGCGACGAAATGGTCCGCGCCGCCCTGTCCGCCGATCTGTCGGTCGTGTTCGTCGGCGAGTCCAACCGTTCATCCGGCGAAAACAACAACATCGCTTCCATCACCCTGCCCCCCGGTCAGGAAGAACTGGTCGAGGCCGTTTGTGCCTTGGGCAAACCCGTGGTGGTGGTCGTTCTCGCCGGGCGGGCCCTCGATCTCAGCCGCGTGGCCCGCTGCGCCGACGCCGTCCTCTACGCCTGGCATCCCGGCAGCCTGGGCGCCGCCGCCCTGGCCGATGTCCTTTTCGGCGACACAGCCCCCAGCGGGCGCCTTCCGGTCACCCTGCCCCGCTCCACCGGGCAAATCCCCGCCCATTACAACTTCAAGAGCACCGGGCGCACCTTCGATGGTGTCGGCCGCGGCGACTCCGGCCCCTACCCCGAGCGCAATCGCTACGCCGACCTCCTTGGCGCGCCGCTCTTCCCCTTCGGTTTCGGCCTCACCTACACCACCTTTGCCTACTCCGACCTCCGGGTCAACCGGGGTGAAATCCAGTCCGGCGAAACCGTCGAGGTGCAGGTCACCGTGACCAACACCGGCTCCCGCCCCGGCGTAGAAGTGGCCCAGTGCTACGTCCAGGATTGCCTCGCCTCCATCACTCGCCCCATCCGCGAACTAAAAGGCTTCCAGCGGGTGGACCTTCAGCCCGGCGAATCTAAGCAGGTGTGCTTCACCCTCGGCCCTGACGCGCTGTCCTTCTACGGCACAGATCAAAAGCTCCATCTGGAACCGGGCAAGTTCAAAGTTTGGGTCGGCTCCGACTGCCGCGCCGAGATGGAAACCGAGTTCTGGGTCAAATAGACCATGAGTTACCTCGCCCTTCACCCACTCTTCTCCCTGCGCGACCCCTTCCTGGGGCCCTGGCTCGATCTCTACGAGACCGCCTTCCCCTTTGAAGAGCGGGTGCCCATCTCGCATTTCCTCGAAGTCATTGCCGCCCGGGCCGACAACCGCCCCACCAACGAGGAACTCATTGCCGTTCTCGATGATGAAGACCGCTTCGCCGGGCTGCTTGAACTCAACCTGAACGAGGAGCTCCGTGCTGCCGGTTTATACTATTTCGCCGTCGACCCCGCTCGCCGCGGGCAAGGCCTCGGCGCGCAAATTTACGCCGCAATGCTCCAGCGCTGCCGCCGTTTCGGCTGCGACCTGGTGGTCTTTGACCTCGAAGACCCCGCCGACTGCCCCACGCCCGAGGCCCAGTCCTTCGCCCGCCGCCGCGTCGAGTTCTACCAGCGCCAGGGCGCCCAGCTCCTGCCCGGCGTCAGTTACCGCTTCCGGCGCGAGCCAACCTCGCCCGGCGCTCAGCTGCTGGTCATGGGCCACTTGCTCGAGCCCGCCCCCATTGAGGCCGCCTTCCCCGCCGCCCAGGCGTTATTAAGCAAGGATATTCCAAAACCCTAAGGGTCGAAGAAGACCCTTAGGGTTTGTTTGCGAAGCCTCTCTACCCATACACCGGCCCGAAATTCTTGCAGGCCCGGAAGTCCGCGCTCTCCAAATCCGCCG
>CAZMMI010000300.1:0-5129 GCA_964567255.1 uncultured Anaerolinea sp. | reverse complement strand
ACGGCGAATCCCAAAGGCCTCCAATACACCTTTTTCAACGATATTTAAAATCGTGTACAATGGGTCTATGTTTATCGTTCCGGCGACAGCCGACCGATTGAAGAGATTGGGCATCAGCGGGCTCCGCTTCTTGGAAGAGACGGGCTCAACCAATGATGACGCGCTGGCCTGGGCCGAACAAGGGGCCGCCGATGGCTCCCTGGTGGTCGCGGACACTCAGACTCGGGGGCGCGGGCGGTTGGATCGCCGGTGGGTGACATCCCCAGGGTCGGCGCTGGCACTCAGCTTGATCCTTCTCCCTTCCCTTGTTGAAACCACCCAGGCAGGCCTCTTTGCGGGACTGGGGGCGGTGGCGGTGGCCGAAGCGCTGGAGCAGGGTTGGGCTTTGAAGCCGCAGATCAAGTGGCCCAATGATGTGTTGTTAGGGGGGGAGAAAACCTGCGGCATCCTGGCCGAAGCCGTCTGGAGCGGCAGCCAGTTGCAGGCGGTGGTGCTGGGTATTGGTGTGAATATTGCACCTTTATCTGTACCCTCACAAGAAACGCTGTCGTTCCCGGCTACCTGTATCGAAGCAGCGGCGGGGAGAACAGTGGAGCGCCAGGAAGTGCTGGAGCGGATCGTGGAGCGGCTTTTTTTCTGGCGCCGGGCTTTGGGCAGCGCGGAATTTTTGGATGCCTGGAACAGGCGGTTAGCTTTTCGCGGCGAAGTCGTACAAATTGTCATGCCAGGATATAATATAACTGGAGAAGTGATAGAAGTCGATCCGGCAGGCGGCTTGCGGCTGCGTCGGAGTGATGGCAATGAAGAAACCGTATTGGCGGGAGATGTGCATTTGCGGCCCGCAGAAAATGGGAGGTAGATATGCTCGATGATTTACGCAATTCAGCCACGTTTGAAGAAGAACCCGAACCCATTGATGAAGAGGTTGTGGGCCAGCCGCTGCCGCGCAAACGCGCATCGCAGCCCTTTTTGGGAATGACCCCGGTGCAGCGCTTTGTGATTGCCCTTTTGCTGTTTCTAATGTCCTGTGTGCTCTCGGCGTTCTGTTTGCTGCTGACAGAAAGCGTCTATCTGCCTTTCTTCTAGACCGGGTTCATAAAAGTTGCCGAATTTGAGACATGTGTGGGTGCATCACAACCACACATGTCTCAAATTCGGTTTTTTTATGGTTCAGTGGGAATCGGTGCGGTGAAGTCCCAGACATCCTTTTCACCACTTATTCGATGCGGGATAGAATCGGGTAAAGCTTCAAGAAGGTGTCAACCACCTGGGGGTCAAAACGGCTGCCTGCATTTTCTCGCAGATACGCCAGAATCTCCTCCTCGGGCAGCGCATAGGGGCGATAGACCCTGGGGTTGGAGAGCGCATCCCACACATCGATCACGGTAAAGATTCGGGCGGCGAGCGGAATTTGATCGCCGCTCAAGCCTTGTGGGTAGCCGTGCCCATCCCAGCGCTCATGGTGGGAGAGGGGAATATCCAGCGCGGGACGCAGGAAGGGGATAACGACCAGCATCTCGTGGGCCATGCGGGGGTGCTGGCGCATGATTTCCCATTCTGCCTCGTCAAGTTTGCCTGGCTTGAGCAAAATGCTATCGGGAATACCCATTTTACCGATATCATGCAGCAGAGCGCCGCGGCGAATGTGCATGAGTTGGTTGCCTAGAATTCCCATCGCCTGAGCCATGCGCACCGTCATGTAGGCCACACGGCGGGTATGGCCTTCGGTTTCCTGGTCGCGCAGTTCCAGGGCGCGCGCCCAGCCTTCAATGGTGGCGTCGTAGGCCACTTGCAGTTCCAGATTGCCACGTTGTAGTTTTTCGACCAGTTCGGAGTTGTCGATGGCAATCGCGGTTTCGAGGGCCAGCGATTCGAGTAATTCTTGCCAACCGCCTGTTTCCATGTAGGGCGGGCGGTGGAAAGTTTCGATGACGCCTTTAACCTCGCCTTTGACAACCAGCGGGACGGCATGATAGGCGATGAACCCTTCGCCTTCCAGGTGCCTGGCGCGAACAAAGTAGCCTTCGATGCCATCGGGATCGTACAGGCGGCGGCTGCGGCGTTCGAGGGCAACCCCCCCAGCCTGACCTTCGCCCACCCACAGGCGCGCCTTTTCAATTTCTTTGGAGTGGAAGCCGTGCCCCGCGGCATACTCCAGTGTGCGATTGTGAGGATTGAGCATGAGGATATCGACCGCATCGACGCCCAATTGCGAGGTGATCTGGTTGGCCAGAACATGCAGGGTCATGCGCAGATCCAGGCTGGCGCCGATGGCGATGTTGATGGTGTGTAGAGCGGTGAGGTGCTGCAGGCGGCGTTGGGTTTCGTCACTGAGGGTGGTGCGGTGAATTGCACTGGCGGCAATCTCCGCCACGGGCTGGAGGACGGTGAGCCAATCCGGCTGGATGAGACCGGAGTCTCCCAGGATGAGGATGCCCAGGTTGGCCGAATCGACGCTGAGCGGGTACCAGAGAATGGACTGTACCTTCAGGTCGTGGATATTCGAGATGGTTGTGGAGAGCTCTTCCTGCAGGTTGTGGCTAAGATGGGGCTGGCCGGTCTGAATAACTTGCTCGCTGATGCTACCCTTCATGGGGAGATAACGCCCGCTCATTTGTTCAGAATTCAAACCGTTGACAGCTTCGACAAACAGGAATTGCTGGTCGGGTGTGCGGAAGCCAATGCCACAGGTTTCAACCAGGGTCAGTTCGCGGATTTCGCGCAAAACGGTTTCTAGCACCTGGGAGCGAGAAGCACGGCTGCGCAAGATGGTAGCGATGGAAGCGATCGCATTCTGCTGGCGTTCGCGCAACTTTCGCTCGGTGATGTCTACGCCAAACAGGACGATGTAGTTGAGGTTGTTGTTTCGGTCACCCAGGTAACTGAGGGACCAGGAAAGCCATAACGGCCGCCCGTCGATTTTGACGAGCAGATCCAGGTCGCGGATACTGCGCTGCTCGTCCACCAACTGGGCGAAGTTCTCCTCTGAAAGGGCCGAGTGGGGCGGGAGTTTGAACAACTCCCAAAAATTGCGCTGGTGGATGTCGTCGCCCGATTTGGCCAGGAGGCGTTCGGTGGCGGGATTAAAGCTGACGATTCGTCCAACCCCGTCGAGGAGGATGACCAGCGAGTGAATCATATCCAGCAGTTTGGAAGAATAGTTTTGCTGATCTTCCAGGGCCTGCTGCGCAATACGCCGCTGAGTAATATCGATGCAACTGATCTGCAAGGCTGGTTTGGTCTGGAAAATGATGGGGATGATGGAGGCTTCTACCCAACGTGATGATCCGTCGCGGTGGCGGTATTTCACTTCTTTGCGAACGAGGGGGCTAGTATCTCCGGCAGCACTAAACAAGTCCTTTGCAGTCAGGTTGGATTCGGGCAGCACGTTTTGCATGATTTGATCAATTTTGATGCCGACCAAATCATTTTGAGTGTAGCCGGTCATTTCGATCATGGCAGGATTGACGAAACACACTTCATCCTCTTGGATGATGGCCAGGCCCTGCAGCGAGCGGTTGACCAATGTGTGGTAGGCTTCTTCGGCTTGTTTCCTGTGGGTGATATCTTGGGCGGCACCCACCACCTGAATGATTTTGCCGTCTTCACCCAGGATGGGGAATAAATTCTCGCGCAGCCAGATGAGGGTGCCTTCTTTTTTAAAGGCGCGGATTTCAAACTCGACCGTTTTTCCTTCAAGCAGATTGAGGGATTGCTCCTGCAAAATAGCCAAATCTTCGGGATGAACGGCCGCAGTGAAGTGCTCTGGAGTAGTCATCTCGGCAAAGTCATATCCGCTGATGCGGGAAATGCCTTCGGCGCCCCATTCCGGGATGATTTTCATATCGGGAGTTACCCGGAAGGAAAAAGCGGCATCGGAGATCAACTCCGAGATGGTGCGGTAGCGTTCTTCAGAGACCTGTAGGGCAGAGGCTACCAGGGTGTGCTGGTGTAAGTCGTCTTGCAACCGGGTTTTCTGCTCGAAGAATTCTTTGATCAAGCGCGCTATGTGCCCAAATTCGCTGCGACTGTCGAGGAGAGGTTGAAGGGCCTGGGGCGAATGGTTGGCAAGACTCGTCGAAAGATGATTCAACGGCAGCGCCAACCAAAATAACATGGCAATGAACGAGGCCAGAAAGAAGATGGCTACAAACACCAGATAAGCGGTGAAGTCGCGCTGCTGGGCCTGCGTATAACCCTGAAAGAAGCTGTTGGGGAAACGAGCTTCGACGTAACCGATGGTGTCATCTTCAATGCCCAATAAACCGTAAAAGACAACAATATCGTTTTCCGTAGAGGGGAGGGCGTCCTGAAGGTCAATCTGGTCACTCTGCACAATATGCAGGCTGGCGCCGCTCAAACTGGCAAGCGTATTCAGGCGTTCCTGGTTCCACATGCGCCCAGTGAAGAAATAGCCGCGGGGAGTGGTGGCGTGGGCTACATCGGTGCTGGGGTGGATGGTGGCGCCGTGGACTTCCATGGCGGTTCCATCTGGCAGCAAGTAGCTAAAGCGAGCATAGGGGGTATTGGCAAACAGAGCGAAGATTTGATCGTCGGTGAGGGGAAGCGGGGCGTTGATCTGATCGGGGGCAGAGGTGGATAAGTGCACCAGATTCGCTTCCAGGTCATAGACCCAAATGGCCTGGACGTTGTAGTTGGTGAGAGAGGCGCTAAGAACAGTGTTGGCCCAATGAGAATCGGCTGTGGAGACGAAATCAACCAACTCATCCCAATAGGTGTAGTCGAAGGTGAGAGTGGCTTGGGGTTGGCCCTCCAGTTCCAGGATGCGGCTGAAGAGCAGTTCAAGTTCTTGACGGCGTTGGGCGACGAGCGCCTCCATGCGGTTTACCTGGCTGCGTTGTAATGAAAAATATCCTGCCAGGAACAAAATTCCCAGCAGTAACCACAGGATTAAGAGCCGATATTGAACCTTCATCCTTAAATCGCAACCCCGATTGAACGCAATGTTACTGCGACCCAATACACCTTTTCGAGTACCCCCTCGATACCCCCTTCTGCCGCGAAAATCTTAGGACAGATGGAGTAATGCATCCATTAAAACATGATTTCTGAAAGACCGCAAACCCAGTTCTGGAAAGCTTTCTCAAAGTCTCATGATAATTTCTAAG
>CAZMMI010000299.1:0-5139 GCA_964567255.1 uncultured Anaerolinea sp. | reverse complement strand
AGCGAGCCAGTAGCGTGTGCCATAGGGGTATTGTATAACAGCTTTTCAGCGCAGGCGCAAAATGACGGCAAACCTGTTGAAATTCCCCAAAAATGGAAAATTTCGGTCTTGACATAGGACGAATGTTCAGGTATTATTATCGTAGCACAAATGATCGATGATAAGCGGGCAACTATTCACACTAAAGGTGAAAAGCCCTACACGTGGCAAGCAGATGCAATAATGGGATTAAACAATCCATGGAGGTACATGATGGCTAGACGATCAGAAGGTTTGGGCGAGCGGCCGAAAAAAATCCTAAAATTCCTCGGAGAATATCAAGATAGGCACGGTTATTCGCCTTCCATTCGTGAAATCGGCAAGCACATCAGCGTTGAATCAACCTCGCTGGTGGATTACTATTTAAACCAGTTAGAGGAAAAGGGATTCATCGATCGAACGGATCGCGTTTCTCGCAGTATTCGCATACTTAAGTCACCCGTCGAGTCTGAGTCGGGGGTGGCGCGCGCGGTGCGGAATGTGCGCGAGACGATGGAAGAGATGATGAAAATCCCCTTGGTTGGTCGCATCGGCGCCAGCCTGCCAGTGCCCATGCCCCCTATGGAAGGCGGCTCCTTCTTTGACCCAGAATCTGCGGTCGAGATCAGCCGCAGTTTGCTTCCGCGTGACAAGACCAACGAACTCTTCGCCCTGGAAGTGGACGGCGTCTCGATGATCGATGCGATGGTCAATGACGGTGATATCGTCATTATGAAGCGTGCCAGCACGGCCAACAATGGTGAGATGGTGGCTGTTTGGTTGGAAGACACCGATGAGACAACCTTGAAGTACTTCTACAAGGAAGGTAGCCGGGTTCGACTGCAACCCGCCAACCCGACGATGGGGCCGATTTTCATCGACGACCCTAAGCGCGTGCGCATCCAGGGCAAGGTGGTCATGGTGGTACGGCAGTTCAAGCAATAAGCCACCAACCACAGCTTATCAAGTTTAGCACAACAAAAAACTCCCCGTTTGAGCGGGGAGTTTTTTGTTCGCGTGTGCGAGAAGCTTAGGCAACTTCCACGACAGCGCCGGCAGCTTCGAGCTTGCCCTTGGCGTCGGTGGCGGCGTCTTTGCCAACAGCGGAGAGCACTTTGGCGCCCGCGGTCTCGGCCATGGTCTTGGCTTCCACCAAACCGAGGCTGGTGAGCTGGCGGATGACTTTGATGACCTCGATTTTCTTGGGACCGGCGTCTTTGATGACGACATCGAACTCGGTCTTTTCTTCGACGGGCTCAGCCGCGGCAGCGGCGCCGGCAACGGGGGCAGCCATAGCGGCTACGGGAGCAGCAGCGGAAACGCCCCATTTCTCTTCGAGCATCTTGACGAGCTCGGCAGCTTCCAAAACAGAAAGCTTGCTCAGTTCAGCAACCAGATTGGACAGGTCGGCCATTTTAAAAAACTCCTTGCTTTTAGTTCGTTCAAATGAACGATGGTTTACAGATTAGATCGGTCAGGCAGGGTAACCCCGGCCCGTGGAATACCTTACGCGGCAGCCGGAGCTTCCGAGTAGGCTTTGATGACGCCCGCGATGGAGCGGCCTGGTTCGGCGATGGTGCGAACCAGTTTGGCAGCAGGGGCTTGCAACACACCCAGCAATTGGGCGCGAATGACGGGCAGGGGGGGCAGATCCGCCAGGGCTTTGACCTGGGCAGGGTTGATCGCCTTTTTGTCCAACAAGCCGCCCTTGACTTTGAAGATGTCCGATTTCGCCGCATCGTTCACGATTTTGGCTAAGGCGGGGGCATCGCCAAAGGCAAACCCAACCAGGGTTGTGTTCTCCAACAGCTTGCCATGATCGTACCCGAGCTGGTCGAGGACAATGCTGAACAAGGTGTTCTTGACGATATGCAGTTCACCGCCCGCTTCGCGTGCTTTGGCGCGCAGAGCGTCGATGTCCTTTTGGCTCATCTTGTTGTATTCCAACATGAAGACCGCCTGGCTGCGAGTCGCCCAATCCTGGTATTGAACCATCATGTCTGTCTTCTGCTTTTTGGTGAAGGCCAATGAAATTCACCTCCTTCCGGTGATGGATGAAAAAAAAGTCTTTACCTTGCTATCTGCCAGGTAAAGACTTTTCATGTGCCGGCGCAAACCGGTACAGCGCTATTTCGCTCGAAAAGTCTCCACCTCGGCAGGATATTAAGCCTTATTCAGGCACCAGCTTTCACCGGTGAAGCCCCATGGGGATGGGGTCTGCGTGGCTGCGCTTTTCAGCGCGCGCAGCCACGCGATTATACTACAAAGATTGTTATTTGCCCACCAGGCTCAAGGCGGTGTTCGGATCGACGCGAACACCAGGGCCCATCGTGGAGGTAAGGGTGACACTCTTGACGAAGATTCCCTTGGCTGCGGCGGGGCGGGCCTTGCGGATGGCTTCCATCAAAGCAGCGAGATTCTCGTACAGTGCATCGGCCGAGAAAGACACCTTGCCAATCGGGATGTGCAGGTTGGCGGTTTTATCAAGGCGGAATTCAACGCGACCGGCCTTGGCTTCTTTGACTACGCGGGGCAGATCTTCGGCAGGGACTACCGTTCCGGCTTTGGGGTTCGGCATCAAACCGCGGGGGCCCAAAACACGACCCAAGCGACCGGCTTTACCCATCATGTCGGGGGTAGAGATGGCGACGTCAAAATCGGTCCAGCCACCCTGAATTTTGGCGATCCATTCGTCGTTGTCGGCAACGAAATCGGCGCCGGCTTCATGGGCGGCAGTGGCGCCATCACCCTGGGCGAAGACCAGGACGCGCACGGTCTTGCCCAAACCATTGGGCAGAACGACCACGTCGCGGATTTGCTGATCGGCCTGGCGAGGATCCAGGGCGGTGCGCATGTGAATTTCTACGGTCGCATCGAACTTGGTGACCGAGGTTTCTTTCACTAACGCCAGAGCCTGAAGGGGCTCATAAACGGCGTTTTCGTTAATTTTGGCCAGAGCGGCCATGTATTTCTTACCGTGTTTTGCCATGTTTTTTCTCCGTGGTTCAAACGAGGCTGTCAAGATGAAGCTGCTTGAGATGGCTCAAGCGGGCCTTGCGGGCAGCCCCTCCCACAAAATTAGTCAACCACCGTCATGCCAAGGCTTTTGGCGGTGCCTTCGATCTGGCGCATGGCGCCTTCAACGTCAATCGCATTGAGATCTTTCATTTTGATCTCGGCGATTTCGCGAACCTGAGCGCGGGTGACCTTGCCCACTTTTTCGCGGCTGGGGTTAGCAGAGCCCTTGTCCACGCCAGCGGCTTTCTTGAGCAGTTCGGCAGCGGGCGGGGATTTGAGGACGAAGGTGAAGGAGCCGTCGGTGTAGACGGTGATTTCCGCGGGAATAACTTCGCCGACCTTATTGGAGGTGCGAGCGTTGTATTCCTTGCAGAAGGCCATGATGTTGATGCCGTGACCAGCCAGAGCCGGACCAACGGGGGGTGCAGGATTGGCCTTGCCAGCCTTCAACTGCAGACGAACGATTGCTTTTAGTTTCTTTGCCACAGATTTACTCCTTTGTGGTTATAGCGGGTGTTTTTGGGGGCACCCTCCCACCCATAGGGACCAACGCAGTCCCTTAATCGATTATGCCTTTTCTACCTGCAAGAAGTCCAGTTCCACGGGAGTTTCACGCCCGAAGAAATTGACCATGACGCGCACTTTGGAGCGCTCCATGTCGATTTCGGAGACGGTGCCGCGGAAATCGTTGAAGGGGCCATCTACGATGCGGACGCGCTCACCCACGCGGAAGGTGACTTTGACACGGGGCGCTTCGGCTTCCATGCGCTTGAGGATTTGCGAGACTTCCTCGGGGCGCAGCGGGGTAGGGGTGTCCATGCCGACGAAGCCGGTCACCCCGGGGGTGTTGCGGACCACGTACCAGGATTCTTCGCTAAGGATCATGTTGACCAGGACGTAGCCGGGGAAGACATGTCGCTCAACAGAGCGTCGTTTGCCATCTTTGACTTCAATTTCTTCCTGAGTGGGGATGACCACGTCGAAGATCTTGTCTTTCATGCCCATCGTTTCGATGCGCTGCTCCAGGTTGTGGCGAACTTTGTTTTCGTAGCCGGAATAGCAGTGAATTACATACCAGGAGCGCTCATTGGTCATGGACTCTTTCGAGGGCATGACCTCGTCAGACGGTAAAGGCGCTGAATCGGCAGCCTTCCGCGGAGCCTTGGGGGCCTTTGGTTCGCGGGGTGTTTTAGAGCGGGCCGGTTTGGCGGCGGGCTCGTCATCAAACAACAATTCGTCTTCGAAATCTGCCATTTTCTTCAACGCCTCATTAACCTATGCTGGTTAGGCCACCAACAAGGTGATAAGCTGTGAGAAAATCCAGTCCAGGGCGCCGAGGAAGACCGCAACCGAAACCATGACGGCTAATACGATCTTGGTCAGCTTCCAGGCTTCCTTGGGGGTAGGCCAGGAGACCTTGCGCAGCTCGCCCACGGTTTCGCGGAACCATTTCTGCAGGCGGTTGGGCTGGCGGGTCGGAGTTTTCTCGTTGGTTTTGGCCGGAGCAGGCATGTTCAAGAAGCGCCGCGGCTTTGCAGGAGCCTGGCTTTTGGGGGCCGGCGCTGCGACTTTCGATTTCTCCGATTGAGTTGTTTTCACACTTTTATCAGCCACTCTTCGCTCCTTATCTTCTTTTCCGGTGTGCGCCGAGGGGTTCTCTAGCGCAGGAAACGCCGCCTTTGAGGACGGCGTTTTCCTTGTAGGCAGGCCAGGCGAGAATCGAACTCACAACCTCCTGTTTTGGAGACAGGCACTCTGCCTAATTGAGCTACTGGCCTATAGCGCCGGGTGGGCAGGAACCCACCCGGCTGGGGGTATTACGCTTACTTGGTCTCGCGGTGCATGGTGTGCTTGCGGCAGCGGGGGCAGTACTTACTGATTTCCATGCGGCCCGGATCGTTGCGGCGATTCTTCTGCGAGGTGTAATTACGTTCCTTGCAGTCGTTGCAAGCAAAAGTGATGACCGGGCGAATATCTTTCTTCTTGGATGCCATGTTACTTTCCTACAGCCTCTCGGCTGTACTCCTTCCGAAACTTACGAAATAATTTTGGTGATAACACCAGCGCCGACCGTCAAACCGCCTTCGCGGATGGCGAACTTGG
>CAZMMI010000298.1:0-5174 GCA_964567255.1 uncultured Anaerolinea sp. | reverse complement strand
CCCAAATGGTGGATCGGAGCGGTGTGGCCTTGGGCCGCCTCGATGGCTTCCTGTGGACCCTGACCGACCGAGCCGAAATTGCCGCCTGCCGAGCATGGTTTGCCCTGCGCAAGGGACGACAGAAGCCTTTCTGGGTTTCGAGCTGGCGCCATGACCTGGTTCAGGCGGCCACATTGGAGGCCGGCAACGTCAACCTGGTCATCGAAAAGACCGGATATGCCAAATACCAGTTCCCCCATCTTGCCCGGCGCTACCTCTGTTTCCACATGCTGGACGGCAGCGGGATCCGGTACTACCGGAAAATCGACTCGGCCAGCGAGGGCGCCACGACCGAAACACTGGTGCTTTCCAGTGCCCTGAGTGCGAGCGCGGCGATCCCCGCCGGCGGATGCATGATCTCATTCCTCCGCCTGGTGCGGCTGGATGCTGACGATCAAGAGCTGACCTGGCACAGCCGGGATGTGGCCGAGACCATGCTCGAGCTGGTGGAGCTGCCCCTGGAGGTCCCAGCATGAGCTATGACGGAAAAGAAAGCAGCGTAAGCAGCGGCCAGCCGTTCGAGCTGTATCTCTTCCAAACCCAGGATCTGGTCTGGAGATACACCAGCGCGGACGAGGCGAAGATCTACCAGGGTGCGACCTATCACCCACAGATCATCAGCCGGACCAACACCTCCGCAAGCTCAGAGGTAAAGGGCGGGCACATAAAGGTCACAGTTCCAAAGGATCAGGATATCGCACAGCTGTTCATCGCCTTTATCCCCAGCACGCCGCTCACCCTGGTGATCTACCGGGGGCATGAAAGCGAGGCTGAGAGCGAGATGAAGGTGGCCTTTACCGGCCGGGTGCTGCTCGGCCGCTTCACTTCAGATGACAAATGCGAGCTCGACTGCGCCCCTGACACGGAGATCCTGAAGCGGAATATCGCCACCGCCTGCTTCCAGCGACCCTGCAACCGGATCCTGTTTGACACCGGCTGCGGACTCTCAAATGCCTTCTGGCGGGTGATGGGCACCGTTCAGAACATCAGCCCGGACGGGCTCACGATCACCATCGCGGCCTGTGCCACAAAAGCGGACGGTTGGTTTACGACGGGGCACCTCGAGTGGGGGGTGGCGCGGCGCATGATTGTGTCACACGCCGGCGATCAGATCACCCTGATCAATCCAATGAATGGATTGGCTGCTGGGGATACCGTGTTTGCCTATGCGGGCTGTGATCATACCTACGCCGGGCCAAATGGCTGCACCACCAAGTTCAATAACGGGGTCAACTTCATGGGCTGGGCATGGATTCCTTCAAAGAACCCGTTTTCGTCGGGGCTGGGGTAGAACGATGCTCTGGTGGGTCACGCTGCTCATATATGCCGGGACCGTGGTGCTCTCCGGCCTGCTCCAAAAAGCGCCGAAGGTCAAGGCATCCTCACTGGGAGACATGCAGATCCCCACGGCCGAGGAAGGCCGGAGCCTGCCCGTCATCTGGGGCACGTGCTGCCTGAAGGCTCCCAACGTGGTCTATTATGGCGACTACCGGGTGAGGGCCATCAAAAAGAGCATGGGCATAATGGCGTTCGGGCGCACCTACACCGCCGGCCACAGATACTTCCTGTCAATGGATCTGGGACTCTGCCATGGCCCCGTTGACGCCCTAGTGGACATCCTGGCCGGCACTGGTGAGGACCTGAAGCACATCAACTTTGCGCAGAGCGCCAATCCGGACGGTAGCCGGTCCATAACGGTAGACGCCGAGAACGCGTTTGGAGGTTTAGACAAAGAGGGAGGCATTTCGGGCCCGGGAACCTTCTACCCAGGAAACCAGACGCAGGAGAGCGATCCGTACTTGAGCGGCCGGCTCGGCATTATCTACCCAGCCTATCGGCGCATCTGTCACGTTGTCTGCAACAAGTGGTATTTGGGCACCAGCCAATACATCAAAAACCTGGCATTCGTGCTCCGGCGCTGTCCTTCGAACCTCGGATTGAGCAGTGCTCAGACAAATATCGGCGGAGATGCAAATCCTGCGGAGATCATCTATGAATGCCTCCAGGGTGATTGGGGCCTCGGCTTCCCCGCAGCGCGCTTTGACGCCGCAAGCTTCGCAGCCGCCGGCGCAACTCTCGCCAGCGAGGGCTTTGGCATGAGCCTCCAGGTGGACAGTCCTCAGCAGGCCGACAAGGTTATCGAGACCGTGCTGCAGCACATCGACGGCGTCTGTTACACCGATCCGAGCACCGGTCTTTGGACCCTGAAGCTGATTCGTCCGGATTACAATCCTGCGGCCATCCCGGTATTTGACGATGACGATATCGCCGAGTGCGAGTTTTCGCGCGGATCGTGGGAGGACACTCTGAATGAGGTGAAGGCGACCTACACGGACCGCAGCAAATGGAAACAGGGGATGGTGCAAGCCCAGGATCCTGGCAACTTCGCGCTACGAAACGGCGAATTGTCCACCCAGACGGTGGATTTTCCCGGCTTCTCAAACGCTACCGTAGCGCAAAAGGCCTGCAACCGAGAGTTGTGCACCGGCAGCTACCCGATAGGCAAGGGCCGCATCAAAGTGAATCGCAAGGCCTGGGCCCTCCGCATTGGGAGTCCATTCCGGCTGACCTGGCCGCCGCTGGGAATAACCGATATGTGCGTCCGCGTGACCAGCATCGATTACGGCAACCTGACCGACGGGATGATCGAGGCCGAAATCGTTGAGGACGTCTTCTCCGCACATTACACCGCCTACAGCGCCCCCAGCGGAAGCAGCTGGACGGATCCCGTGGGAGATCCTGTGGCGCCCGCGGCCCAATTAGCGATGGAAGCTCCGTATCAGCTGCTGGATGGAGTGGCCCCTCCCCGCGTCCTGGTGGGCGCCGTGCGCGCCGACGGCAGCAGCGAGGGCATCCAGGTGTGGGCAGATGAGGGATCAGGATATGCGCAGACCAACGAAGTGCCCTACTTCTGCTCGAGCGGGCTCCTGCAGTCGGCCTACTCCAGGAAGACCGCGGCCCTGGACGCCACGGGGTTTGTCCTCGCCGGCATGGACCTCGAGGACCTGGTCAGCACGGACGCCACCGGCCGGAACCGCGGGGATAACCTGCTGTACTTTGCAGACACCGCGGAGATCTGCGCCTGGCAGACGGTAACGAACCATGGGGATGGAACCTTTACGATCGCGGGAATTGTGCGCGGCGTTTATGACACACTGCCGGCGGATCATGCGGCCGGCACCCGGGTGATCTTCATCCGCAATGGCGGAGCTGATCTGCTGACCGATTATCGTGCCAGCGTATTGGAGGGCTCTGCTGAGGAAGAGGATTCCATCCTGCTGAACGACTGAGGATTCAAATGGTCTACTACTGGAGCAATAAAACACCCGCCGCCCCTGCCGGCTCCCGCAATGTCACATTTCAGAGCGATGGCGGGAGCCCGGAAAAGCGCAGCGCCCACGTGGGCCCCGCCGGCGCGGGACTGCCAGGTGTAGTACCCCTGGAATCTGCGCTGGATACAACCAAGTTCCTGGCTGGGGATGGCAACTGGCGTGTCCCCCCCAGCGGAGGAAGCGGAGGCGGTTTGCCCTCGCTGGCTGACCTTGTCGGTACCTATGTGTATTTTAGCGATTGTGACATAAAGGCATTGAACAGTGCTCCAGAGATTGCAGCACTGTACGTCAATGGTGGTGCAGTCGAATACCCCACCCCTCCTATCGGCAGAGTGGGAGTTATAGCGCTCAAGAAGAATGTTGTAACCTCTCAGGTGGTTTTGGGTAGCTCCCATCCTGCCCCCTACATTTTAGGCGGGGGGGAGGTGGTATGGGAAACCTGCGTGATGATTGACAAAGATGTTTCAGAGCAAAGTTCGGATAACGCCTTTGTGGCGCGTGCGGGGCTGGGCGATACCCCTAGTGGAACGCTGAGTAACGGGGTTTTATTTGAGCTATATAAGGGCTCATCCACACTCCCCGGCTGGAAATTGCGTTGCACCTCTGGTGGATCTAGTAGCTTCACCCCATCTGATAACAATTATGTGCCTGCATCTAACGAATGGGTGCATTTAAAGCTTGTAGTTAATGCCGCCGGTATGGCAGTCGAAGGATTTATCAACAACTCCAGCATTGGAATTTTGGATACACTCATTCCCATTACAGGGCTCATGAATTATTTCCAAATTTGGACTGTAGGTGGTGCTACAAACAGCCTCGTAACAAACCTCAATATTGACTGGTTGCACGTGCGCATTACGCCCACGAGGGCAATACCATGAACATCAAACTCCTTCCCTACACCAGCCGATCCACCGTGCCCATCGCCTCTGTGAGCCCGGTTTCCATCACCCCGGGGACCCGGGCCCAGAAACCCTATCCACCGGGAAAGGTGCAGGTGAACGGTCAGTACTGGCCCGATGGCGGGTATCTGGGAGCTGTGGACGCCGTGCTGACCTGGGCACATCGGAATCGCCGGTCTCAAGCGGGCTGGGCTGTGGTTACCCAGGATGCTGCCAGCGTAGCCGCCGGGCCGGAAGGGACCTACACGGTGGAGGTCCTGGTGGCCGGCGCCGTGAAACAGACCCAGTCCGGTATCACTGGCACTAGCTACACCTACACCCTGGCGCAGCGCACCCTGGACGATGCCGACCTCACCAAGCCCGTGCAGTTTCGCATCACGCCGGTGAATGGCTCCCTGAGCGGCACCCCCCGGACCACAGACCAGTTCATCATGCAGGCGGCGCCGTAATGCTGATATCAACCATGGCGCCCCGCGCCCCAATATTCCTCGGAGAGATCATGTCGCAGGTTTCGGAATTCCAGGTCCTCTTGTCCCTGATCGCCACTATCGTGGGCGCTGTCACCTCCTACCTCGTCATCCGCGTCCAGCGCGACATGGCAAAACTCAAAGAGCAAATCCTCGAGGGGATCAACGGCAAGTACATCAGCCGCAAGGAACACGACATCCTCGAACGGGAAAACTGCTCCTTCCACAGCAAGACCGACGAGGAAATCCGGGAGCGCGGCCGGCAGCACCACATCCTGCACGAGCAGTTCATCGAATGCCGGGCGAAAAACGCGGGGGCTGGCAGATGAAGCCCACCCGCATAATCATCCACCACAGCCTGACAAAGGACGGTTCCACGGTCTCCTGGGACGCCATCCGCTGGTATCACACGCACACGGAGGGCTGGGCCGACA
>CAZMMI010000297.1:0-5238 GCA_964567255.1 uncultured Anaerolinea sp. | reverse complement strand
ACACCCAGGCCGCGGGCTGCGGCAGGCGCTACCTCATCCAGCACTCCGCCGGCAGCGGCAAGTCCAACTCCATCGCCTGGTTGGCCCACCAGCTCATCGGCCTGCGCCAAAACGCCCAGCCCATCTTCGACTCGATCATCGTGGTCACCGACCGGCGCATCCTGGACAAGCAAATCCGCGACACCATCCAGCAGTTCTCCCAGGTCAAGGCCACGGTGGGGGCCGTCACCGAAGGCTCGGCCCAACTGCGCGAGTTCATCGAAGCCGGCAAGAAGATCATCATCACCACCGTGCAGAAGTTCCCCTTCATCCTCGACGAGCTGGGCAGCGCCCACCGCGCGCGCAAGTTCGCCATCCTCATCGACGAAGCCCACTCCAGCCAGGGCGGGCGCACCTCGGCGGCGGTCTCCATGGCCCTTTCGGCGGCGGGTGCCGAAGAAGACGACGAGAGCACCGAAGACACCATCAACCGCATCATGGAGGCGCGCAAGCTGCTGCCCAACGCCAGCTACTTTGCCTTCACCGCCACGCCCAAGAACAAGACCCTCGAAATCTTCGGCGAAGCCTACCAGGAAGGCGGCACGCTCCGGCGCCGCCCCTTCCACAGCTACACCATGAAACAGGCCATCCAGGAAGGCTTCATCCTGGACGTGCTCAAATACTACACCCCCATCGACAGCTACTACAAGCTGATCAAAAAGATCGAAGGCGACCCGGAGTTCGACGTCAAGCGCGCCCGCAAAAAACTGCGCCGCTACGTGGAAGGGCACGCCTACGCCATCCGCCAAAAGGCCGAGATCATGGTGGACCACTTTCACGAAGAGGTGCTGGCCTGCAACAAAATCGGCGGGCAGGCCCGCGCCATGGTCGTCACCAGCGGTATCGAGCGCGCCATCCAGTACTACCACGCCATTTCCGAGTACCTGGAGGAGCGCAAGAGTCCCTACAAGGCCATCGTGGCCTTCTCGGGCGAGCACGAGTTCGGCGGGGTCAAGGTCACCGAAGCCTCGCTCAACGGCTTCCCCAGCAGCGCCATCGCCGACCGCATCGCCGAAGACCCCTACCGCTTCTTGATCTGCGCCGACAAGTTCCAGACCGGCTACGACGAGCCCCTGCTGCACAGCATGTACGTCGACAAGGTGCTGGCCGGGATCAAGGCCGTGCAAACCCTCTCGCGCCTCAACCGCGCCCACCCCCAGAAGACCGACGTGTTCGTGCTGGACTTCATGAACGACATCGACACCATCCAGGAGTCTTTCGCCGACTACTACCGCACCACCCTGCTGGCCGACGAAACCGACCCCAACAAGCTGCACGACCTCAAAGCCGAGCTGGATGGCTACCAGGTGTACTCGGACTTCCAGGTGGAAGACTTCGTGGCGCGCTACCTGAGCGGCGCGCCCCGCGAACAGCTCGACCCCATCCTGGACGCCTGCGTGGCCGATTACAAAAGCGAACTGGACGAAGATCAACGGGTGGAGTTCAAGAGCAAGGCCAAAGTCTTCACCCGCATCTACGCCTTCCTCGGCCTGATCCTGCCCTACACCAACCCCGCCTGGGAGAAGCTGTCCATCTTCCTCAACTTCCTGGTGCCCAAGCTGCCCGCCTCCAAGGAAGAAGACCTCTCCAAAGGCATCCTCGAAACCATCGACATGGAAAGCTACCGGGTGGAAAAACACGCCACCCAGCAGGTCAGCCTGCCCGATGCCGACGCCGAGATCGACCCGGTCTCGCCGCAGCCCGGCGGAGGCCCCCCGGACGTGGAGCTGGACCGGCTTTCGAACATCCTCAAGAGCTTCAACGACCAGTTTGGCAACATCGCGTGGACCGACGCCGACGTGGTTTGGCGGCGGATCTCCGAAGAGATCCCGGTCAAGCTGGCCGCCGACGAGGCCTATCAAAACGCGCAGGCCAACTCGGACCGCCAGAATGCGCGCATCGAGCACGACAAAGCCCTGGCGCGCGTGATCACCGACATGATCAAAGACGACACCGAGCTGTTCCGGCAGTTCTTTGACAACGACTCCTTCCGCGCCTGGCTGACAGACATGATGTTCGGGCTGACGTATAAGGCGAAGGAGATGAAAACCTAAAATGATTGGATTTTTATTGTTTATGCATGGCAAGGGGGGAATATGAACCTTATCGAATTTATCCGATCCACTCGCCTGGAGGCTTTAGATTTACCCGCAACGATTGCGGAAAAACTGACTCTGCAGAAAATCGACGATTTTCAAAAGTTATATACCTCGGTCAAGGCATACAAAACATTTCATTCGTTACTCATCGAAGGCCTGAGTGACGAGGAAATGAAGTTTCTTGAGCTAAAAATCAATCAATTATTGGTAAAGAACGGCCTTTTAAAAGCCCAACCGGCGCCTGCCCAATCCACAGCGGTGAGACCATCCACTGTAGTTACCCCTGCCAGAAGCGCGCCGCCGCAGAGAACTTCTGTCCAGCCGGCAGCCCCAAAAAGGGTTCAGCCTGAACGTACCCCGGCATCAACCGGCAACGGCCCAGTAGAGTCACCAGAAAGTCCTTTGCCACGTCCTCCCTTAATAGCATGGGAGGAAAATCTTTCGCGGCTTCTTCGAAGAGTTGAACTGATCGGTGAAATTCCACTGACCGAAAAAGATTTAGACAACATCTCCCTCAATATCAAGAAAATTATTCCGAGTCGTTCGGACGCTGCGCTAAGTATGTTTGAGAGAACCTTTCCGGTAACATTCCTGGTATTTATGGTCGGACAGGGGATATACAACTATCGTGGTGGGGATTTCTGGTCTTCCACCGAAGCGTTGAAGTATATGAGCCGCATCGATGCCGGCAGATTATTTGAAAAACTGCTCATCCGTTACCGAAAACCCCAGTTCTTGGAATTGCAAGAGCGCTCGTTCCGTTACGTCAGTCCGATCCTGGCACACGGTGGCATTCCGGTCTATTGCCTGAATGATTTTTTCGCCAACATTGTTTTGAACAGCGTCACTCGCCCTCAACTTGCTGCGCTGGAGGGTGAAGAGTTAGTCGAGGAAATTCTCAAACATTCGACCTACACACTGAATACCGACAAGCCGGTCATTCATTTTTTGGAGTTTGGGGGCAGAACAGCCGCAAATCTGTTAGATCGTGCCCGAAAAATGCTGATAGATTGGCAAATCAACCAGGCATTGCCCTCTCCCGACGAGATAGGCCTTCCTGGTCATTTAGTTGAATATTTTGGGAAATGGGCCCGCGAAAACAATATCGGAAAATCCGATCCCGGTTCTCGTACTCGCTATAAGCGTCCTGTCCTGTCGCTCGATCCCTGGGGCCTGGGAGTATTCCTGGAATTGCCGGCTCAGCCTGTTTCGGCCAACAACATGGATGGGCTTTATTGGACGGTTCAAGCCAAGGGCGTCGACGAGAAAATCAAGGCCCGCACCCAGCGAAAAGGCGACAAAATTGAGACCCGAGAGATCACCTTGCGCTTAAGTGAGGTGCCCGAAAAGATCACTGTACAGTTTGGTTGGGGAGATAACGATTACGAAAGGCAAATTGAAGGGTTCTCGCGGGATAACTACTTGCTTGCCTTTGACCCAGTCACCGGTCACCACCTAAACAATATTTTTGCTCGAGAAACATGGATAGTCTGCCGTAAACGTATTTCTATCATCGTGGATGGTGGGACTGGAAATCTAACCGAAGTCTTGCCCGATCTGCCTGGAGAGTGGTCGAATTTTAAACTAGAAGCCTGGGATCTATCGAATGCCACGCGCCTAAAGTTGACCGATGGGCGAGATGTGTTTGGTGAAATAAGTGTAAGAAGCCAGGAAAAGATAGAAAAACCTTCCTTAGAGGGTGGATCTCTGGTCCCAGCAGATTATCAAGAAAACCCTGTTCCTGTGTATTCAGGAACACTCCCAGAACTTGTCATACCAATTAACGCTACGGATGACCTTTCCTATGAACTGGGGCGATGGAGTTTGCGAATTGCGAACGTGGACGGCGCGAATCCAGAGATCGCATTTCGGTCGTCGCTCTCTGCCCTACCAACCAATACATATAATATGGTGGGAAATACGGTTCGCATTAATCTTCACGCGCCACAGCTTCTTCAAAAGAGGCCTGCCGGAACGTACCAAATTGACGTGAAGGGTCCTTTAGGCCGGGATATCACACTGACTTTAAAGGTTCTGCCAGAGTTCAGGGTGCTTAACCTGAAAGAACGATACATTCCAGACCACCATGCTGGCCCAGAAGACGTTGTGTTTGATATACAGACCTCTTTTCTCGAGACAATCTCAACGCTATCCAACACCGACGGCATCAAAGTCGAAACCATCGATTCCGGCTTACATCGAATTTCTGTGCCGTCCGGAGTGAGTTCGGTTGGTTTGCTCGTTCGCAGGCAAGCCGTAAACCGTCAACATATTCAAATGACAATTCCCCTCCGTGTTAATCGTCTTCGCTGGCGGATTGTTGCGAAAAGTGGTGTTGTTGATAATTGGCAGCACAAGTACATAACTTTATCGGGCCAAACGCTCCTCCAAGAAGAAGCGCCTGTTCTGATTGTCGACTTTCCTGGAAATCAAGAGAACCAGGTTGGGCTATCCATAAAAGTGATGGATATATACGGAAATTTGGTGCAGGAGATTCCGCCAGCAGATCGATCACGATCTAGAGCTACTCGCTTTTGGCGTTTTGATTTATCCAAGATTTACCACACGATTAATACAAGCGACAGTCCAACGCTCCGCTTAGACCTGGTTGGCATATCGGATCGACAAGAGGATAGTTTTACATTGCCGGCGCTTGTCCTAACGCGTGAAGTGCAGATCATGCAAATATCGTCAGAGGTATATTCCTCTGCTAATCAACATCATATCTTAATGTCATGGAAAGAAAAGAAGCCACTCCATTCACGGGCTTTTGTTTTGTGGTCGTTGTTCCGTCCCTGGCAGCCGCCAATTGTTGTTCCTGTCCCCGATTCCGCGGATGGGGAGCACGAATTTTCACTCGACAAATCTGACTGCGCGGAAGGCGTTTATCGAACGCAGATGGTTGTAGTGGATCCTTGGGCGCCAACGCCGCCCGCCCCTGTTCCGCCGCCGGCAAACGAGGTAAGTTGCCATGATATTGAACTTGTGTCTCCTCAGGCTCGCTTGCAAACTCTGCGCGGCGAATTGGCAGTGGCGGCGCACCAGCAAAAGCCAGTGTTCAGTAAACGAATGGAGCTTTTCCTTGTCCGCCGGCACCTTG